>NZ_CP115167.1 GCF_028622095.1 Deinococcus aquaticus
GTGGCGCGGCGCGCGGCACCTACCAGGCTGCGCATGCGGGCGCCCAGGGCCTGGGACTGACGGTCGGTGAACAGGCCGCTGTAGCCGGCGGCGCCCAGATACCCGCTGCGCACGGGTTCGCCGTCCTGGACGGGCAGTTCGGCGAAGATCTGCGTGAGGACGGCCGCGGCGTGGGCGCGGTCGACGGTCCAGCTGCTGCGGGTCCGGTAGACCGCGACGCCGTCTACCAGGACGCCTGCGAGGGCGCCGGCGGGGAGCTGCTGCTGGGGGATGAGTGCGGTGGTCATCATGGGGTGTCCTCCTGGGGGTGCCTCTTGTGTTCAGTGTACCCCAGGGTTACATTAGAAATCAAATGAAGACCCAGGGATACATATGGAAGGTGAACCTCATGGGGGGGGTCGGTGAGAAATTCACGCGCCACGCGGGCGGCACGTGGAAAACTGGGCAACCATTCATGCCACAGACGCTCGTGCTCACCGCCCTGCCCAAACCCTTCGACGCACTCGAATGGGAGCAGCGCCAGTGCTCCATGAGCTGGCAAGAGCTCGCCGCCTCCGTTGACGACGCCGACCCGAATGTCACGTCCCTGCGCCTTCTCGCCACGCTCGGTTCACGCGAAGATGACGAGATCAGACCCGTACTGGCGCGGCTCGACACGAGCGAACCTCTCGCCCGCGGCGCGCAGCTCTTGGCGCTCAACGACCTGAAACGTTACGGCGAGGTCGTGATTCACGCCCGCAACACCTATCCGACCGGCGCCACGGAAGAAGAACTCTTCAACGCGGCCACGGTCTCATTTGCCGTAGGCCTGAGCTGCAGCGTGCTGGAGATGCCGGAGGCAGAAATCCACCTGCACGCGGCGGCCATGCTGGCCCGGGCCCTGCGCATGAGCAACCGCATCCAGCTGTGCGAACTGGAGTACGAAGGAACGCGCGCCCGGATGGGTCAGGGCAGCATCGAGGCGATCGACCGCATCATGGCCGCGCATGAAGCTCCTGCACGACGCCGCCAGCACGCGAACCGAATGAAGGCAGACATCGCCCTGACCCTGGGCGACTACGGACTGGCACTCAGTCTCGTCGGCCCGGCGGACGTGCGCGGGCTGGTCGCCACGGCGCTGCTGGGAGGCGACGTGCAACTGCCGGATATCGAGGCGGTCCGCTCCAGCCCGTACGCGCACCTGGCGCAGGCGCTGCACTCGCCAGTGGTGCCAGTTCCCGCTGGCGTGACTATCCGTCCGTTTACCGGGTACGCCGGACTGCTGCGGGTGGCCCGCCTACTGGCCGAACCCGGTGGAGCCGATCAGGCAGGCACGTTGCTCGCCAGCATGGAAACCATGGCCCCGGATCAGCGCGTGATGCTGGGCGGCCTGATTCTGTGGGCCCACGCACTCGGGGCCGAGGTTCAGCAGTCTCCCCGGGAGGTGCTGGACCTGATCAGGTCCGGGTGGCAACGCATGACCGTGCACCGGGCCCTGGCGCTGTACCTCCGCGAGCGGATGCCGGATGTGCTGATGATCCTGGCTCACCTGCCCGGTGCTCCGGTCGAGTACGTCGACCTGATCATGACCCTGCCCCTCATGGTGGGGAACGCTGTGCGGTTCGAGGGGCGGGTGCTGGGTCTGCCCGCCCAGCGGGGTGCAAGCATCCAGGCCCGCGAACTGACCCTCAAGGCGCCGACGCGGATGCACTCCATGCAGAAGAAACGGTATAGCGACGCCTGGGCTGACCTGCCCCTGCAGGGACGTCCGGTCGTCTCCCTGGCCCGGATAGCACGGGCCGTGCGCTGGGCCGCCGAGGTGCCCGGCGAATCGCGGGCCACCTGGGAACTGACGCTCAGCGCACTGGTCAAACTTGCCCGCGGCCCAGAGTTCGTTGAGAAGCTCGGTGCGTATGTCACCCTGCGCAACACGTAGAAAGTACCTGACGGAATCTCTAGGCTGGGGGCATGAAGAAATTCATTGTCCCCGTTGTTCTGATGCTCTCCGCTCTGCTCGCCGCGCCGGCGACCGCTGCTGTGGCCGATGTGCCTGCTGGCCAGACAATCGTTGTGCCGGTCGTTCCCACTGCTCCGGTTCACACTGCTCCGGTGCCGGCCCTTCCCGGCCCCGTTCTTCCCGTGCCGGTCGACCCGAACTCTGGCGGGGGCGCCTCGGCCATGAGTGACGGAGTCGGCCCGTGCGGCGGCTGCTGACTCCAGTCTGTCTAGACTGATCGGTGATTCGTGTGTGATAACCATGTGGTTGCTCCGTGATTCTGCCGTCCCTCTCAGTCCGGCACTCTTCGGTGCCTACCACTTGGTGAGCACGTAGTTTCAGATCCGTGAGCTCCCACCGCCTGAAATCTCCCATCCCAGTCCGTCATATCGGAGCATTCAGAACAGCTGTTCCAGGCGCAACGTTGCGCCTGGAACAGCTGTTCTGGCATGCATATCTGCCGACTCCCGCAGCTCTGCAGGAGGCTACTGAGGTTCTGGCTGATCTGAAATACGGACCCCTGCAAACGCCCCGTGCAGCTGAGCGTCCGGATGCACATCCGCCGGAGGCAGAGCGTACAACTGTCCGTTGAGGGTCACGATTTGTAGGCCGGTCTGGTCTGCGTGATTCGTGAGCACCTCCAGTCCCGCCCCGGCGGGCAGGAACAACATGCCCTGGAGTGATTGGGTGTCCAGCGCGATCATGCCCAGTGAGGCGTTGACCTGCCGCGTAACCTCGCCGCTCGGGTTTTCGAATCCGCGCCAGCGGGAGCGCAGGTCCTGCGGGATACCGAACATCTCCCAGGCGCGTTCCAGCGACATGCTGAAAGCGCCCAGCAGGCCGCTGATGGTGTGCGGATCGAGATCCAGGACTGAGTACTCCTTCTTGCCGGTTTTGGTTGTCTCGAAGCCCCGGATCAGGCGGTGGATATGGCCGCGCGATACGCCACTCTCCCGCGCGACCTTGACAATCCCTCCGTTCTGCTTGACCACCCATGCCAGCATCTGGCGGCGCTCGGAGTCATTGGTTACGGTTGGGGGGCGGATTACGTTCGCCACTGCATGCTCCTCGTGTTGTCCGAGCAGGCTTGTGCCCGCTCGGGATACCGTTACGGTAGTAACGCAGGGGTACTTTAGCAATCACACAATGGGGGATGTGACACGCCTGTGGCGTCGCGTCCCTCTTTCGCTTGCCATAAACATAACCCTGGGGTACATTGCCACCGTGACGGGAAACTCAGGGGTACAGGGCGTACAGCAGAGGTGGACAGTGGACAACACTGCCCACCTCCGTCAGCCCCGCCAACTAAACCCCAGCAAACTCATCGCCGCCCGCCACGCCGCAGGCATCGACACCCAATGGCAGATGGCCACCATGATCGGCATGACGCGCGGCCGCTACAACCGCTGGGAGCAGCCCAACCCACCCACCAACCTCCCCCACCGCATCGTCGGCCCACTGCTGGTCATCCTCGGTGTCCGCTGGGAGGACATCAGCGACCCCATCCCCTAATCCATCTCCACCCCACCCCCGCGCCCAGCGGGCCTTTTTACGGTCACACGGCGATATCCCGACCGCCATAACGACGGGAATCCAGGGCGAAAGCCCACGCACACACGTGCGAGACGCATGACAGACGAACGACAGACCCAGCCCCCAGCAGCGTCACGCCGCCGGGAGATCACTGGCGCGCCACGGGTTCCCAGGCGCGAGACAGCAGGGAACTGCGGGAACGAGCCCGCCAAACAACTCGGGCACCTTAGAGGCCTCCCCACGCAGCCAAGAGGAGCAATGCGTGCCGACCACCCAACCCCGCGCCCAGACGACCGGGCGCGTCACGGAGCGGCCCCAACCCGGTGGGCTGCCGGTTCAAGCCCGGCCCGTTCCGCACAGCACCCGACCCCAGGCCGGAGGCACAACCAGCGCCGCTCCAGCAGCGGCGTGATCACCTCACCACGGTCTTTCAGGGGCTGCCACCGACGAGCGCAGCCCCGCACTCTTGAAGCCCGCACCGTGGAGGGCGCCCGCCATGCCGTTCCAGCACCACGCGGCCCCTCCATACGCGACGGCCCCCAGGCCGCCCCACAGCCCCGCCGGGGGGTGAAGCCCGGCACCGGAGCCCCGCCTTGCACCGATCCCGCCCACGAGCCCGCAGCCCCCCACCAGACGTCCGTCACGACCCCCCCAACGCGGTGGAAGCACTGGGGGGCTTTTCCCGGTCCAGGCAGGGCCGCGCGGGTTCGATTCCCGCCACCGGGACCCACCACAGGAGGCATGATGACCACCCAGACGTCCATCACCCTAGGCCAAATCCTCACGGCCGACACCACCACACTGTTCCTGCGTCTCCAGCCGTACGTGCGCATGTGGAAGGCCGACCCCCAGGACGGCACAGCCCAGCAGACGTGGCATATGAGCCTCGACGGGGACGCATACGCGGACTGCGACATCACCCTGGGGGAGTGCGGTCACGCCCAGCGCAGCGCCCTGTTCACCCGCGCCCTCATGCACGCTGCCAGCGCGTACGGCCTCATACTGGGCCTCACCCGCCTGGGCAGCAGCACGCCCGGCCAGGATGACCTCTTCGAGGCCACCGTCCGCTTCCGCGAGCACGCCGAGATCTCCTTCAACGTGCAGTTCGAGGTCCGCGCCGCCTCACCCGAACTCGCGCTGATGCGGGCATTCCTGAGTCACCTCGCGGGCAACATGAACCCCGCAGATGACCAGGAGCCGTGAGATGCTCACCGCTCAGGACGCCGCACGCATCCACCAGGAGCACAACCCCAACCTGACCCCGCAAGAACAGGCGCGGCGCGAAGTCGACAAGCTCGTGCGCGGTTACGTCCAGGTAACTGCCCTCAAGGGCACGTCCCTGGACCTGACCCTCGCGCGGGTGGATCTGACCACTGAGATCGCCCAGGAATTCAACCGGCTCGGGTACGGCGTGACGTACGAACTGCTCGACGGGATACCGAACGGCAAGATGCGCGTGACATGGCCGCAGGTGCCCTGGCAGGGTCCCAAACCCCCACCGCCAGCCGATCCGCCCCAGGTCATGAAGGTCAGCACGCCCTGGCCCGCGCGTCTGCTCAGACGCCTCGGCCTCACCTGAAGCGCTCCTCCGGAGGGCCGCCGCGCCCTCCCGCACCGGGCTGCGCGCGGCCGACGTCGCCGCCACCCGACCACCCGCCGCAGGCCAGCGGCCCACCCTGGCCAGTCCATCCCTGGAGGTCCCCCCGCAAGACCGCCCCCGCCCCCCGCCCAGCATTCAGAAAGGACGTCCATGATCAGTCCCGCACCCCTGCCCGCCCTGCTGCCGCGCACGGACATCACGCGCCTTCACTTCACGCCCGGACGGCCCGCGCCCCGCCACACCAGCGACGGCCTGAACCTCCTGCGCGAGGCGATCGCGCACGTGCAGGTGTTCCTGGTCCGGACCGAGCGGGGCGTGCCGACCCGCGTGATGCGCGCCCTCCGGCCCGAGGAGGTCGGCACCCACCAGCTCGTCCCTGACCTCACCGCCTACGCCTGGGGCTTCATCCAGCACGCGGACGATCAGTCCGCCCGCACCTACCTCCTCGTGGTCGCGCAGCACGAGGTCCGCGAACCCTACCCGGACGAGGACCTCGAATTCTGGGGCCAGCACGGCCCGGTCCGGAACGGCCGCGAGATCCCGGACCGCCGCCCCACCACGCCCGTCAGCGCACCCGCGCCCGCCGCACCCAGACCGGCGAAACCCAAGCCGTCCAAGCCCCCCAAGCCCCGCCCGGACGGCCGCGCGGGCAAGAAAGGCCCGAAGAACAAGGGCCGCAAGCGGCGCTGATCTACCAGTCCGCGTTGACTTTCGGTTTCTGCCCGCGGGCGTAATCGACGTAGATCTCGCTGCTGTCGATGCTGCGGTGCCGCAGGGTGTCCCGCACGGCCAGCAGGTCGTTCGTGGCGACGTACACCTTGGTGCCGGCGCTGTGGCGCAGGCCGTGCACCTCACGGCCCTCGTACACCACGCCCGCCTCACGGCACACCCGCTCGACGGCGCGACCCACGTTCCGGCTGGAGCGGATCAGCAGGACCGGGTCGCTCGGCTTGACCTGCCCGCGCATGCCCCGCCAGGAGCGCAGCGCGGCCGTCGCCGAACGGGACAGTGCCACGTCCTGCCGGCGGCCCCGTTTGCCTTGCACGTTGATGAACGGCGCCGGGCCGTCCAGGTGGACGTCCCCCCACGCGAGGGAGCGCATCTCCGCGTTGCGCAGACCGCAGTGCGCGCCGAGCAGCAGGATGACCATCTCCTGCGGCCCGGCCGTCAGCATCATCGCCGCGAGATCCGCGTCCGTGTACGGTTTGCGCTTCTCGTGCCGGGGCGTCGGATCAGGCGCGGTGCGCACGTCCGTGAACGGCGCCGATTCCGTCGCGCCGCTCCACCGCAGCGCGCCGTACAGCGCGCGCGCCGCCGCGAGACGCGTCCGGACGCTCGACGGGGCCAGTTTCAACCCCTCCAGGTGCCGCGCGAAACGGTACCCGTCGCGCCCACCGGGCCGCAGCAGACTCACGCCAGCGGGGGCCGCCCAGTCCAGGAACACCTGCAGGCCGATCCGGTAGCTCGACAGCGTGTGATCACTCACCCGCGCGCCGCGCCGCCCCTGCGTCACCAGGAACGACTCCACCAGCACCCACAACCCCTCCGCGTCCGCGTCCCGCGCGGCACGTACCGCCTCGCGGCGCAGCGCCTCCGGTTCGAGCGCCGCGAGGCGATCGGCGCGGGCCTGCAACTCCAAGTTGTGCTGGACGAGCGCGAACGACATGCGCCCAGCATAGACCCCCGCCCACAGGAGCCAGCCATGAAAACATTCCGTTTCCCCGCGCACCTCGTCCTGCAGCTGCTCCAGCACGGCAGCGCCACGCACCTCAGCAGTCCGCTGTACACCCCGGACGCCACCCTCGTCCCGCCCGACATCGACGCCGTCCCCGAACCCGGCAATGCGGGCGCCGCGTTCGCCTTCCCGCACGAAACCCTCGTGCTGTATGCCCCGACCGCGCCGCACGTGAACATCGGCGTGAAGGAACGCTGGCGGGTCGGGTCGTGGAAGGAAGGCCACATCACCGTGGATTACGCCGCGGACGGCCACGCCCGCCGCGAGTGGCTGCCGGTGCGCGAACCTCACCTGTCCACCCTGATCCGGCAGAGCTGCGCCGACCTCGACCGCGCCGGATACACGCCCGACGAGGACGGCCGCTACACCTGGGTGCCAGGACAGGCCCCCACCCGGTGGCGTAAGCCCGACGGCATGCGCATCGGCCTGAGCCGCCTCGCCGCCGTCGTCACCCACGTGCGCCCCGTCCGGCTCAGCGCGCTGACCGAACTGGACGCCCTGAATGCCGGGATGAACAACGTCAGCGAACACTGGCTCCGGGAGCACTTCCTGTCGTACGTCCTGGAACGCGACCGCGCGCAACTTGAGAACGCCACCAGTGAAGCCCCGACGATCATCCCGCCCAACGCCCCCACCCCCCTGGAACGCCTGCACGCCGAACTCCGCCGCCGTTACCAGCTGACGCCCCACCAGGACGCCTGGATCTGGGCCACCGACGTGCAGCGCCTCGACCAGACGCCGCTGGAGATCCGCAGGCAGGAAGTCGCCCAGCAGGACAGCGCGACCCAGTGAGCCGCACCGTCACCCCGGCCAGCGAGGCGCGCGCCCGCCTGAACTCGATCAACGCCACGGACGCCCAGCTCGCGACGTTCGAACACGAACTCCAACGGGCCATCCAGCGCAGACGCGACTACGTGTACATGGACTACCCCATGACCGCCAGAGCCCAGGCGCACCTGGAAGCCCAGGGGTACCGGATCAAGCTCCTCAGTCGCCGCGGGCCGGGAACGGAGCACTACCAGGTGTTCATTCCCTGAACCGCGGAGCACCGGAGCAGGCCGGTTACGTAATACGTGTTATGTGACGTTCCCTGACCGCCCATCCCGCCCCGGACCGCCCCAGCCCCCAGCTGCGGCTTCACCCACTCCCACGAGGTCACCCATGCCCACCATGCAGACCACCCCGAACCCCCACCCGGACCTACCGGTCCGCTCGACCATGCACACGCTCCTCGGCAGCCTGAACATCTCGATTCAACTGGCCGGGGAACACGGCACCCCCACGCAGGCCTTCGAGGAGTTACGCGACTACCTGCGTCAGCACGAGCAGCTGCCCGACTCGATGAGCGACGCGCAACTCCGAACAGCTCACGGGAGCCTGATCAGCACCATGGTGCTGGCCGAGGATGACCTGATCGACGATCCGGGTGGGCTGCTGACCCTGGACGCCCTGGACGCCGCCCTCGACACCCTGGACGCCGCTCTGGACGCCCTGACGTCCGGTGCGAGCGGAGCGCAGGCGTGAACGGCGACCTGATGGTGCTGGCCCTGTGGCAGTACGTGCTGCTGCTGCTGATCGCGTTCCTGGCCGGCGGTGTGGGCGGCGCGCTGGCCCTGCACTGCTGGCAGGAGATCTCGCTGAACCGCGAGATCGACCGGCTCCTGCAGGACCTGCCGGAGCAGTGAGCATGCGCCGCGTCATCAGCTGCCTGGAGGACGTCCTCGCTCAGGCTCAGCAGCTTCCGGACGTGGCCGTGCTTGTCGTGGTGGTCCACACCGACCCGAATCCCGATGAGGAGATCGACCGGGTGCATGCGTTCGTGCACGCCCCGGCCGGGCAGACCCTGCTGCTGGACGCCACGCGCGCCCTGCTGGAACGCGAGGCGAACCCCCTGACCCGACAGGGCCCCCCGTGACGCTGTTCGGGCATGACCCGCCCTTCCAGGCGGAGGCCGGCGCAAGTCGCCTCGCGGAGCAACTCGCCCTGGCCATGGCCGAGGCGCGGCGGGACACGAAGCAGGTGGCCGTGAACCTCCCGAACGGCCTGCGGGTACGCGTGATCGCCGACGTGGAGGGTGACCGCGTGGTACTGGGCCGCCCGCGCGGTGAACCCAGCCCGGAGGAAACCCGGACGGTTGCCGAGGCGCTCGGCTGGGCGCTGCACGACGTCCGCCTGGATAACCACGGCGGCGTGCGGTACCTGATCGTCACCCCGAGCCTCGAGGCGGAAGATCCCGATCCGCCGGTGTTCATCCCACCAGATCCGGCCGTGCCGGTCACCAGGGCGGACACGGAAACGCACCGATCCCAGGTGCTGGACTTCGAGGCCGAGGTCCGCCAAGTGCTGCTGCGCGCGGGCGCTCCGTGGCACCCGACGAACTTCACGCCCCAGATGATGGAAGCCCGCCTGGACGCCCTGAAGGGACTGAAGGGCAGCGACCTGCGCTGGGAGCTGGAATGGCACGCCCGACGCTGGCCAGAGGTGTTCCAGGTGCTCGTTGAAAAGGCGCCTTGATCACATCAGCGTGATACATTCGCATCATCCCGGTAAGGCACCGCTGACAACTGCCTGAAAGGAACCCGCTCCGTGTCGGGAAACACGGAGCGGGGCACAGCTGACTGCGGATGGATTGAAGACCCTCTGCGCCTAAACGGCCTCTTACGAGGCTGTCGGCCTGCACGTATCTTAGACGGCATACGTGCTCCGGTCAATCAGACCGGGATGAGCAGCGACCGCTGCAGGCCCTCGCCACCCAGGGAAGGTGGGCTGTCCGAGGAACAGACCGTGAGCGCAACACAAGCCGCCGCTACAGGCGTCACCACCGGCCTCGCCGTCAAGGCGAAGGGCAACTTCAACTACGGCTTCACCATCATCCCCAACTACCTGCGAGACGAATTCATGCCGGTGGCCGGCACCGACGCTTTCGCGTTCGCTTACCTGATCATCAGCTGGGCAGGCGAGGGGGACCGCGGCGCCCGCCTGAGCGCCCGGTACACCCGCACCATCACCAAGTGGACGGCCCGACGCCTCGACGACGCGAAAGAGGAGATCCTCAAAGTCCTGCCGCAGGTGTTCAGCTTCGCGCCCGGCGATCAGAAGACGTCCAGGCCGGAAACCTGGTGGGTGGACTTCGACGAACTCAGCCGCCTGCACGCCACCTACCTCGCCGGGCTGGAAGCCAAGTCGAGCCAGAAGCGCGGACCAGGCCGCCCGAAAAAACCTGTTCTCACTGTGGGAACAGGTATTCCGGAGGCCGAGGAAAAACCTGTTCTCAGTGTCGGAACAGGTTTTCTGGGCAGCAAGACCAATTTCGGGAAAAACCTGTTCTCACAGCGAGAACACCCCTGTACCGACACTGAGAACACCCCTGTTCCACCCTTGAGAACACTCAAAGAAAAGGGGAAAGAACAATCAAAAGAAAGAGAAGAAGAAGGGGATCGGGCGCCCAACACCGGACCTGCCGGCTCCTCCTCCTCAGGGGATCATGCTGAACCCACCCAACCCCAGGCGCCTGACGGCGCGGCCGCTCACGCGGCCATGGGTCACACGCCCTCACAGGAACAGACTGGGCCCACCACCCAGGGACGCCAGGACGAACCAGCCACGGACACTGAAGATGTTCCGGCCGCGGCCGCCGCGCCGGTTGCGCCGCTGGAGTCGGTCGCGGACCTCTGCCCCGTCCCGCAGGCCGAACTGGACGCCCGGCCCAGCTGGGCCCGCACTGGCCCCGAGATGAAACTCCTGGTGCAGTACGGCGGCACGCTCGTCAACCGCACCATCACGGAGAACACCCCGGTCCGCGACCTGCCCCGCGCGCAGTGGTGGACGCGACTCACCACCGACGAGATCCACCTCGCCGGACTGACCGCCAGCCGTGAGGCGCAGCGGGACGGCCTGAACATGCGCACGGCCTTCTACCGCGCCCTGGACCGCCTGATCGGCGCGCTCCCCGCCACGAAACCCGCGCCGGGTGAGGTCTCCCCCACCCTGGCCGCCGACCCGCACCTGAAACCCGGCGACGGCGTCCGCGTGGACAGCACTGACGGCGTCGTCGAACGCGTCACCGTCACGCACTACCGCGTGCAGCTGGTCGACGAGACCACCGTCACGCTCGACCGGGCCGTGCACGCCCACCTCAGCCGCCTCCAGCGCCTCGACTACGTCCCGGCCCTCCCGGAGGGCCGCGCGGAAACACTGGCGGCCGGGAAGGTCTGGAAGGCCAAGAAAGGCGGGACGCTGGTCATGATCCAGCGGCTCGAGGGGGGGCAGGTGACGCTCGACAACGGTGAGCGGCTGTCCATCCTGGACCTCAACCGCCTGTACGAACCCCGCGCCAGCTGAGGGCAGATGACCTACAACCAGAAGATCCGCGGACCGGATCTGGCCACCGCGTGGGCCGTGCTGGAAGGCGCCGTGGTGATCGTCGGGATCGACGACACCGTGACCTTCCCGGCGGGCAGCACGTGGCCCGGCCTGAGCGCCCTGCCCGCCACGCTGACCGAGCACCTCGCCCCGCAGGACACGCAGCGGCTCGCCGGTACCCGCGTCGTGCCCTGGCAGGTCACGCCCCGAGAGACCGAGTTCGCCGCCGCCCTGATCCAGGTGCAACTGATGCGCAGCCGCCGCCAGAGCCTGTCCGACCGGGTGAACCTGCTGCGCGCCGTCGCGGACCTCACCGGCGACAACCGCGAGACGGTTGCCACCGCCCTCGGCCTGAGCCGCCATGCCTTCCGCGGTGAGATTGTGCAGCTGCTGAGCCCGCTGCCCGACTGAACCTCTTCCCTACCCACCCCGGCCACGCCGGGGTGGCCTTTCCCCTGGAGACAACCTGTGACCCCAGCCTCACCTGCTGCCGCCCTGGCGCACTGGTGGGCGTCGTTCCTGCCGATCGCCGCCCCGCAACTCGTCACCGGCAGTACGCCCGGCGCGGCCGCCACCGCCCTCCTCCTGAACCTCCTCGCCGAGCGGCAGATCCACAGCGAGTGGGACGCGCGGCGCTTCGAGGCCTCGCTCGCCACCCTCGCGCAGCGCGCCATCGACACGCACGGCGCGGCCGACACGTGGACGGACCTCGCCCCGATCGGCCTGCTGCACCGCGCCGCCCAGCACGCGGGCCTCACGCTCGGCAACGCCAGCCTGCCCGTGCAGAGCCAGGCGGTCGCCCGTCCCAGCGGCGTTCTCGCCCGCCTCGGCCCGGACGGGCCGTGGCTTCAGATCTGGCCCCCTCTCCCCTGACCCCGGAGGAACGTCCATGTCCGACCTGCCCCAGTACGAGACCTGCCCACCCACCCTGGCCAGCCGCACCGCCCTGAAGAAACAGGGCCTCGTTCCTACCGGCGACCCGGTCGCCACACTCCGCTACCGCACCCCGCAGGGGTACAGGACCTGCGCGCTGTACAGCCGCGCGGAGGCCCGCCCGGAACGGGAAGCGCGGGCCGCGCAGAAGCGCCGTCAGGCGAACGCCGGCGGGCAGTTCCTGCTGTTCCCATTCAGTTCGGAGCGAACATGATCAAACCTCCAGGCTGCTGCCACGACTGCGTCCAGCACGGACGCCGCGCCCCCCGCACGCTCGGCACCGAGTACGCCGGGTACCGCGCCTGCCGGTACCACCGCCAGCGGGGCTTCAGCGGCCGCGCGACCGCGCACGGCCAGACCCTCTACACCCACCCTGACGCGGGCTGCCGGGACTTCACGCAGCGCACCACCACCCCGCGTCTGCCCCGCACCCGCGCGGCCAGCCCCACACCCGACAAGCGAGACTGACTTGATCCCCGACCCGTTCACCCTGCCGCCCCTCAACTACGCGGCGCTCAGCCCCGAACACCACCTGCTGCGCGTCCTGATCGACGAGGAACCCACCGACCTCGAAACCGCCGTCGGCCGCGTCCTGAAGAAATCCAGGGGCACGTACCTGCGGTTCGGGCAGGACCCGGCGCGGCCCACCAGCCTCGCGTACCGCACGTGGGAGAACATCGGCCGGGAGGACTGGACCCGCAGCGTCCGCCGCGGTGCCCGCCACGGGTACGTCCTGACCGGCACCGGCGAGATCCGCCTCAAGGTCCTGTGGGACCTGCAGGTCATCTCCCCGCACCTGCGCGCCGTCCGTGACCGGCACGGCGAGGCGGTCGCCGGTCAGGTCGCCGCCCGCCTGCGGGACCGCCCATGAGCGTCACGGCCGCCGCACAGCGGCTCCTGCAGGAAGCGCGCAGCGAGGACAGCCGCGCCGCGCGGCTGCGCACCGACCTGCCCGAGCAGACCTGGGACGAGGAAACCCACCACATCCGGCTGATCGACTGGGCGACCGCGCACATCCCCGACCTGCCCCCACTGGCCCTGCTGTTCCACGTTCCGAACGGCGGGAAACGTGCCCAGCGCATCAGCCGGACCGGGAAACGGTACAGCCCCGAGGCCGCGCGACTCCTGCGCATGGGCACGCGCAGCGGGTACCCGGACCTCGGGCTGGATCACCCCGCGCACGGCCGCGCCGGGCTGCGCCTGGAACTGAAAAGCCTGACCGGCGAACTGCACCCCAATCAGCGCGCCTGGATCGTGCACCTGCGGCACGCCGGGTACCACGCCGACGCCGCCTGGGGCTGGCGTGACGCGCGGCAACTCCTCCTCGAGTACTTCCTGCCCGCCCCACCCGCGACCCGCTGGACGCCGCGCAGCAGACAGCCCCTGGACGACCACGCCCTCCCGCCACTCGGACACAAGTGAGGCCCACCATGACCCTGTTCCTGATTGCCCTGCTCGTCGCTGCCTTCTTTATCCCGCCCAGCATCCTCAACCTGGCACACCGCCAGCGCCGGGCCGCCCTGGCCCGCTTCGGTCAGCGCGTCACCGCCCGCCGCGCCCTGATCCAGGCGGACATCAGCCGGGTCACCCATGACCAGGGCTTCCGCGGATTCGACCGGTTGCGGCTCCTCTCGGGCCTGCAGGCGGAACGCACGGCCCTGGACCTGCACGTGCTGCACGTGGAGATCGGCAAGATCAATCCCGACGCGCCCCTCGCACCCCGCCCGCAGCATCAGTGGCGCCCCAGTCCAACCGACACCACGCTGTCATGCTCACACGACACCATGCGGGAGCGGGAGCCACTCGAAACGGCCTGCCGCACCCTGGCCAAAGACATGACGCGGGAGTGCGCGTGACCGGCCGCACCCCCCTGATCACGATCAGCAGCCTCCCCACCGCGCTGGAGGTCCGCCGCGCCGCGGACATCCGCCGCGCCCAGCGGGACCGCACGCACCTCCAGACCTGCCTGGAACTGCTGATGGCCGCGTTCGAGCGGGACGACGAGCGGGGCGCGGATCTTCCCTACCCCGTGCCCGAGGAACTCGCCAGGGCGCTGCGGGACAGGGGCTTCGCCCTCGACGCGCCCACCCACCAGCCCGGCGGACCCACCACCGTGAGGGTCCACTGGTGACCGGCGTGCACCTGAACGACTGGGTGCAGGTCCGGCTCACCCCGTACGGCGAGAAGGTACTCGCCGGGTACCACGATCAACGCCGCCAGCGCGTGGGCGCTATGGCCCACATCTACCGCCCCGACGCCGAAGGCCTGTACGGCATGCCGCTGTGGGACCTCATGCGGATCTTCGGTCATGCTCTAGGCCTCACCACGCCACCCCCCTTTCAGGGGAACATCCTGATCGGCTCCCCCAGCGCCACCCCGGCCGCGCCGGTGAGCCCATGACGACGCTGAACATCAACGACCGCGTGCGGGTCCGGCTCACCCCGTACGGCGTGACCGTCCTGGCCGAGGACCACGACCGCCTGCGCGACCAGCTGCCGGAAGGGATGCGGGGGCTGCTGAAAGCACCCCGGGCGGACCCGGACGGCCTGCACACCTTCCTGATCTGGGAGTTGCTGGCCACGTTCGGCGCCAGCAGCGGCAATGGCTTCCCCGACGTGTTCGAGGGCGGGACGCTGCACTTCGTCCCCTGGAACGCCCGCACCCCGGCAGGCACCAGGGTGCGGGACACCACGACCGGCGCGACCGCCACCTACGTCGCGCATGCTACGCACGTCGCCGGACGCGGCCCCGCCCAGCCCGCCGCGCTCCTGCACGTGGACGGCCACCACTTCACCGTGAACGCCGAGCACTTCGCGCGGCACTTCGTCGCGGTGGTGCCGTGAGCGAGAGCGGGGACGTCACGTGGCTGTGCGGCCTGCCCAACAGTGTCCGCCGCGGACGGTTCCAGGCGCCAGACCGGGACGCCGCCGCCCTCGCCTACGCCCGGCTCCACCGGTACGACCCCATCTCGGTGGAGCACGTCGGTGACGGCTGGTACGACATCACCGGGGAAGGCGTGGAGCCGGGTAAACCCTACCTGTACCGGCGTGTCTTCCGGGTGAACCGCGCGCCCGACCAGTCCCGCCGCGGCGTCGATGAGAACACCGCCCGCACCGCCCTGTGTGCCCTGCACGGCCCCGGCTGGGCGGTGCGGGAACCGTACATCGTCGCCGAGGGCCGCTACGGGAAGTCCGGCCGCGCGGACCTGTGCGTCCTGCCGGACGGGGAAAGCAGCGTCGGGTACGAGATCAAAACCGACCGGGACGTCCTGGACCGCCTGCCCCGACAGATCCCGATGTACGACCACTGCTTCGCCCGCCGCGTCCTGGCCACCACACCCCGGCACCTCGACGCGAGCTGCCAGCGCCTGCCGGCGGAGTGGGGCATCGTGCTGCTCGACCCGGACACGCACGGCGTGCTCGACCAGGTGCGGCCCGCCACGCCGCGCGACCTCGACCCGGCCAGCGGCACCCTGCTGCTCTCCGAACTCTGGGCCGCGGAACTTCATCACCTGATCAGGGAACGGAACCTCCCGATCAGGAAGCGCGCGCCGATCGGGGCGTGCCTGGATCTCCTGCAGGAGAACTTCGACGAGCCTGCCTTGCGGGACATGGCCCTTCACACCCTCAACCAGCGCCAGGGCGCCCGCGTGCACGCCTGGCGCATAGGAGACCCGTGACCAGGACTGAACGCTGTACCACCCTTCAGGACCTCGCCCACATCGTCGCTGCCACGAACACCGCGAACGGCTGGTCCGACGACTTCACCATCGCCCAGATCCCCGAGCGGATCGCGCTGATTCACAGTGAGGTGAGCGAGGCCTCCCGCGAGCGAAACCGCAGGAAGCGCGCCCGGGAACTCGGTGACGTGCAGATCCGCACCCTGCACCTGTGCGAACTGATCGACCCGGGCAGAATCGGCTGGTTCGTCATGCGGTGTTCCTGCCTGCCCGATCGGCGTCCGCTGCTGCCCGTGCGGCTCTTTCTGCGCGCCACCCGTCCGATTCAGGACCTGTACCTGCACACCATCATCAGCGCCGCGCTGGAAATCTACCGGAAAACGGGCCACAACGAGTTCTGTGGACTGCTGCTGGACAAGCTGCTCGACCTGATCGACCGGGTCAATCTGCTCCTGCTCGCCGAGCTGCCCGCAGGCACGACCCCCACCGACCTGATCCTGGAGATCAACAGTGTGAACGCCACGCGCGGCCACCGGCACGGGGGACTGCGGTGCTGACCCTCTGGCACCGTCCGCAGTCGCAGCTGTACGGCTGCATCTACCACGCCGCGTACGCCCTGCTGGGCGACCCGACCCTGCTCGACCACGTCGATGACGTCGGCACCGGAGCGTGGATCAACCGCCTCGCCCGGCGCGGCGTCGTCCCGTACCACGTGTGGCAGACCCGCCTGAGCAGCCGCAATATCCCCGTGATCACCGCGCGCGACTGGGAAGCGATCCGCAGTCAGGCGCAGGTGCGGGACGAGGCGGCGCTGCGCCTGATGGTCACGATCGAAAGCACCCGCGTGCAGGGGTACCACCTGATCGCTGTCCTCATTCCGAACCGGACGGTCAGTGACATGGTCCAGGTCAGCGACAGCGCCCTGCCCGAACTGCTGCACATGCCCTGGCGGGAATTCATCCAGAGCCGCTGGGCCGCTGCGTATGAGGTGGAACAGCTGGTCAGCCTGAACCCTGACACGCACCCGCGCCAACTCGCCAACCCGACACCGCGTGAACAGGTGAGCGTGTGAGCAAGGGTGCCTACTGGGATAGCACCGGACGGGACTACGCCGTGGACGTCATGGACGGCAGGTTCGCCCTGACCTTCCACGCCGTCCGGCCCGACGAACCAACGGCCCCTCCCCGTCTCTACCCCGTGCGGGCCGCGCGGCGGCACCAGCACCTCCCAGGCCTGCAGGCCCGGCTTACCCCCTCGCGCCAGCACCTGCTGCTGGAGATCTGGCACCGATCACCTCAGCCGAACGACCGCTTCTATCTCGACCACGCCGGGCGGCTGCGTCTCCGGTTTGACCTGTTCCTGGAACTCGGTCACATGTCCGCCCGAAGGCGCGCAGCAGCCATCTGGAAAGCCATCCGCCCCAGCACCGCCTCCGCCCCCCCCTACCGCCTCTCCCCCACCCGAGGTACCCCATGACCCAATCCAGCGATTTCCTCCAGCGCCTCGCCGCCCTCACCGCCGAGGCCCACGAGCACGGCCTGACCATGCTGGCCCTGGTCAGCGACCACGCCGAACACGGCCAGATCCACGAGTTCAGTAACGCGGCCCTGCACGGCCAGGGCGCGCACTCCCCGGCCTTCATGGCGATGCGGGTCGCCGTCAGCGCCGGCGCCGACGTCGCCGTGGTGGTGGCCCACGACCGGCCGTTCAACGTCCTGCAGGTCACGAACGACTACGCCGAGGCGGCCCGCACCCTCCAGCGGGAATCGGACCGCCGCGGCCCGCGCGGCAACGTGCACCTCTGGCACGCGAAACTCGGCGTGGTCATGCCTCCCCCACCGGAGAGCGCCCCGACCCACCCGGAGGCCGCGCAGTGACGGCCGCCATCCTCGTGACCCTGGTCGTCATCGCCCTGGTGGTCCTGGCCAGCCGCCCCAGGCCCCGGCCGCTCCCACCACTCCCCCGCCCCGCCGGGCGGCCCGACCGTTGCGACGAATACGCGCCGACCTCGCTGCTGGGACGGGCAGCACCCCCGCCGCCCGTCCCCGCCAGATCCAGTGCGGGAGGACCCTCCACCGCCAACCCCAGCACGGCCAGCAGCGCCAGTCCCCTGACCGACCCGCTCAGCCCGCTGAACCCGACCGGCCTGCACCACGCGTCGACCCCGACCCCGGAAGCCCCGGCCTGCGCCGCCCCGGACCGCTCGACCCCGTCCGACTCCTCCGGTTCATCCACCAGCGACAGCGGCGGGTGCAGCAGCTCCAGCAGCGACAGCTGGTGACGGACCCGGCAGGGCTGGCCTCGACGAACGCCGCGGCCAGCCCTGCACCGTCCTCACGACCGAAACAACACTCATTGGAGGTACGACCATGAAGCACGAATTCAGTGTTGGAAGCCGCATCACCCTGATCCTGACCGCATACCCCATCGACGACAAGACGGACGGGGCAGACGAACACGAGTTCCACGGTGAGCCTGCCGTCGTAGTCGAACACCTGACCGGCGACCCTGCCGCCGATTACCTCGTGTACGTCCCCCGGACGCGCCGCGTGTACCCCTGCGTCCCTGCGGATATGGCGCGCTGCTGATGGGCATCAAGAGCAAGCGGGTGGATTTCACGTTCGACGAGTCCGCCATGATCACGGAACCCTGGACGCCGCCCCCGCACCCTGGATTCAACGTTATCCACCTCGCACTGAGGGGCACGTACCTGACGTGCAACCGTTGCTCTGCCCTCGTCCGTTTCGAGGATGAGCACACCCACCGCTGCGGCGACGCTCAGGCCGACGCGGCAGGCCGCTGATGGCCCGCCGCAGTGGCGCTCAACGCCGATCGAACCGGCGCGAGATCCAGGACCGCCAAGGGGCGCAGCGTGCCGAGCAATCGAAAAGCGCCGCGCGGATCCCATCCGGGCAACCGCCAGGTGCTCTCCCAGTACTCGAGGCGCAACCGCCAACCGAGATCCCGGCGCAGGTGCCGGCACCCCGCCCGGCCGGCCGGGTGGTGAATGAGGCGTTGCGTGCCGCGCAGCGCCAGCCCCGCCCGGCGTCGCCTCTCCCTGCGGCGCTGGTGCCGCAGCCCCTGCCGGAACGTACCAGGGACGCACACCCGGCCTACGGTCTCACCACGGCGCAGTGGGTACTGTTCGAACTGACCCGCGAGAGCATGCGCACCGCCGCGCCGGACTTCCCCGCCGTCAACCAGACGCTGAGCGACCTGCAGGACCTGCAGCAACTCACTCGCCGCATTCTGGACTTCCGTCCCTGACCGCATGGGAGCCCGCATGACTCAGACCGCCCGCACCCGCCCGAAATCCACGCCGACCCCCACCCACCTGCCCTGCCCGGTCCGCGGCTGCGGGGCCGTGGTGCGCCAGGCAGGGGAGAGCGCCGGCCACCTCGAACCGCACCAGATTCAGATCACCGCTGGCCGCGCCGCCCACCCGTTCCCCTGCGGCTGCGCCCGCGCCGCGCTGCTCGAAGCGGGGCGGACCTCCGCGGGTGAATGGACCCTCTCGGAGGTCCGGCCCAGTCAGGAGCACCGCGAGCATCACAACCTGATCGCCCACGCCCTCGTCACCGGGCAGGCCTTCCGGGACCGCGCCGGGTACAGCCCCACCAACCGCGCCGCGGACCCGAACAGCGCCGGGATGGTCGAGGCGTTCATGGCCAGCCACAACGCCGCCCTCCAGGCGTGCGTCGCCATGAGCACCGGCCGCGTGGCCGAAGCGCAGCGCCTCGCCGAGCGGGCCCTGGCCACCAACGCCGCGTACCAGGGGCACGCCCGCGCCGTGAAACGCGCCCGCCGCGCCGACGCCCGCGTGGGCCGCTGGCACAACGCCGAGCGGTTCTGGATCAAGCTGCCCGTCACCGTTCCGGCCGCCCCTGGGCAGCCGCCCGCGCCGCCCGTCCTGCGCCGCTTCCAGTTCGACTTCCTCGCAGTCTGGGGCACGGCGCTGACGCTGCCCGGCGCGGCCGACCGGGCAGGGCAGAGCACCGTGCAGCGCGGCAGTAATAGCCTCACCGTCCTGAACGGCCCGGACATCGAGCGGGACAGCGGCATTCCGGTCGGCGTGGACGGCTGGCGGCAACTGATCGATCTGCTCACCCGCTTCGACGACCCCGGCAAGAGCGGCCGGGCGCCCGACCCGCTGGAACTGGTGTGGCACCGCGACGGGGAAGGTCTGAGCCTGCGCCGCCACATCAAACAGCGCTACCCGCGCGCCGTGCACGCCCTGGAAGCCCTGCGCCGCACCCTCACCCCGGCCCCTGAACGCGAGAAGGGGAAACGTGACGATCAGGACGCGCACTGGGAGGTTCAGACGCCGCAGTGGGTCTACGACGCGATCAGCGACCCCATCGAGCGGGAGGAGGAGGAGACCGATACGATCGTGTTCCGTCTGGCGGACGCCCTGGCCACCTGGGACGGACTGCCCGACATCCTCGAACCCGAGGGGCCGTACGGGCCTGATTGACCCCGCCCGAACATTCCCCTAGAATCGCCTTACTCTGCCCTCAGTCCACTTTCAGGCACGCCCAGCGCGTGCCTGTGTTGTTTTCCCAGGAGTGCCCCGCCACTGCTCATCCGCGCAGCCATCATCACGCTGTCATGCTTGCGTGCGTGCAGGCCGAACCATAGCTGTACACGCACGTTCACGCGCCGTCACGTTTGCCCGGTAACATGGCCTCACCCGAGGCCGCCTGGCCGGCAAGCTGTCGGCCTCGGGATTCCAAAAGTTGTGGAGGAATCACCGTGGAGGATACCAGCAGGGACGGCCCGCACAGGGCCGTCGAGATCGACGTCGTTCAGAACACCAGCACAGGCGAGTACCGGGTCATCATGAACATGCACCTGACCACCGCCACATCCGTACTGGACGACCTGGAACGCAGCGCCACCAACCCTTACTCCCGCACCGTCGCGGGCAGCCTGCGCGAAGTCCTGACCGGCGCGGGCCTGATCGACCGGCCGCCCCGCCACACCAACTGACCCCACCCCCCCCACCCGCCCCGCCAGCCAACGTGCCGGCGGGGCGGGCCGCATTGGAGCCCATGACCCCAACCGCCCGCCTGCTGAACGACCAGACCGAACTCGTGCCGGTGCACGACCTCAAACCCCACGAAGAAAACCCGAACCGGGGTCATCCCGAGGAGATCGCCGAGAGCATCCGCGCCTCGGGCTGGTGGGGCACCGTCACCGCGCAGCGCAGCACCGGGCAGATCCTGGTCGGCGAGCACCGCTGGCGCGGCGCGATCCTCGCCGGACTCACCCACGTGCCGGTCTTCTGGGTGGACGTCGACGACGACCGCGCCCGCGTCATCCTCCTGGCGGACAACCGCTACGCCGAGCGCGCCACCCGCGACCCCGAAGCGCTGCGCCGCCTGCTCGACCAGCTGCGCGCAGGCCAGGGCCTGGACGGCACCGGGTACAGCGACGCCGACCATGACGCGCTGCTCGGCGAACTCGCCGGGGAAGTGCAGCGCGAACTCCTCACCGACGAGGACGACGTCCCGCCCCTGCAGGCCACGCCCGTCACCCGGCCCGGCGACCTCTGGACGATCGGCGAGCACCGCCTCGGTTGCGGGGACAGCACCGACCCCCACCAGCTCCAGCGGCTCACCCAGGGCCTGAAGGTGGGGCTGGTCTGGACCGACCCGCCGTACAACGTCAACTACGAGGGCAAAACCAGGGACCGGCTGAAGATCCAGAACGACGCGATGACCCCCGAGCAGTTCCGGCAGTTCATCGCGGCCGCCATGCACGCCACCGCCAGCGTCATGCAGCCCGGCGCATGCATCTACGTCGCCTACGCCGAGGTGGAAGGCGTGGCGTTCCGGCAGGGTTTCGACGCGGCCGGACTGAAGTACTCGCAGACCATCGTCTGGGTGAAGAACGCCGCCGTGATGAGCCGCCAGGACTACAACTGGCGGCACGAACCCATGCTGTACGGCTGGAAACTCGGCGCGGGGCACTACTTCGGGCAGGACTTCACCAACACCACGGTGATCGACGACAGCGCCGACCTGACCAAGCTCAGCAAGGGCGAGCTGCTGGACCTGCTCACCCAGATCCGGGAGTTCAGCAGCGTCATCTACGAGAACAAGCCCACCCGGAACGACCTTCACCCGACGATGAAGCCACCTAGCCTCATCCGCCGGATGATCCTGAACTCCAGCCGGCCGGGCGACATCGTCATGGACCCCTTCGGGGGGAGTGGCAGCACCATGCTCGCCGCCCACCAGGCAGGCCGCATTGGCGTCCTTAACGAACTCGACCCGCACTACTGCGACCAGATCATCCGCCGCATGCGCGACGCGACCGGCCTGATCGCCACCCGCCACGACGGCGTTACGTTCGCCCAGGCGGAATCAGCCGCGTCCTGATAGGCGCACTTCGCGCTCCAGGCCGTCCACCATGAACCGCAGGTCGTTCAGGATCTCCTCGCTATCGGGCGTCACCGCAATTGGGGCGATCATCAGCGCGTCCAGACACTTCTGCGTGATGACGGCCACGTGCAGGCGCAGCATCCGCCGCGTCGGCATCGGAGCGTCAAAGTCGATGTCTCGCACGTCCGCGAACCCCAGGGCACTGATGGCCGCCTGGGCCCGCGCATGAAGGCTGCTGATAACCGCTCCGTATTCATCTTGATTCATGCCGGCAGCGTAGCCGGTTCAAAAGGGAGTTATGACCTCTATCATCCAGAGCCACCGCCTCGAACAGCACGACATCCAGCACCTCGCCACCCTCGCGTGGGACCGCAACCCCAGACGGCACGATCTGGAGGCCATCGCGGCCAGTCTCGGAAAATACGGGTACGGCTCCCCGATCCTGATCGACGACACCAGCGGCCGCATCGCCGCCGGTCACGGCGTCCTCGCCGCGATGCTGATCGACCAGGCCGAAGGCCGCAAGGCCCCGCGCCGCGTCACGGTCGTCGGCAGTCAGTGGCAGGTCGTCACCATCCACATCCAGCTCAACCCCGGCGAGGTGGACGGGTACGCCCTGAGCGACACCCGCACCAAGGAACTCGGCGGGTGGGACGACGCGCTGCTGCTCGACGTGCTCGAAGAACTCAGCGTGCTCGACCCCACCCTGTACGGGACGGGCTTCACGCCCACGGATCTGGAGATGCTGCAGGAGAAGATCGGCGGCGAACTGCCCGCCAGCTTCCACGCCGTGCCCGACCCGGACCCGGCCCGCCTCGCCGCCCCGGCCCCCGCCGCGCCGCCCAGCGTCCCTCCCGCCTCCACCCCAGCGAGCAGCGCCCCGCAGGCCACCTATGTCCAGACCGCCGGGCACGCGCCCACCCTGCCGCCCGGCAGCCTCCCCGCCCCGGCGCTGCGGACCCTGACCTGCCCGCACTGCGGCGAGACCATCCAGGCGTGACGCCCTGGTTCATCCGCCAACCCAGCTACCCCGCCCAGCTCCAGCAGGCCTGGGCGGACGCCACCGCCCCCCGCGCCCCGGACGCCCCGACCGTCATCAGCACCTTCGCCGGACGGGGCGGCAGCAGCACCGGGTACCACATGGCCGGGTACCACGAACTCCTCGCCGTCGAATGGGACGGGCACGCCGCCGACACCCTGCGCCTGAACTACCCCGCCCTGGACGTGTACCACGGCGACATCGCGCACCTCAGCGTCGCCGAAGTCCTGCGCCGCACCGGCCTGCAGCCGGGCGAACTCGACCTCCTAGAAGGCAGTCCCCCCTGTCAAGGCTTCTCTCTCTCGGGCCAGCGCCAGCTCGACGATCCCCGCAACCAGCTGTTCCGGGAGTTCGTTCGTCTGATTGATGGCCTGCACCCCAGGGTGTTCCTCATGGAGAACGTACGCGGCATGGTGGCCGGGCAGATGATCCGGATCTACCAGGAAGCCCTCGACGCGCTGCGCGGCGCAGGACCCGGGTACCGCACGGTCAGCGGCCTGATCAACGCCAGGCACCTCGGCGTCCCGCAGTCCCGCACCCGCCTGATCGTCATCGGCGTCCGCGAGGACCTCGGCATCCAGCCCACCCTGCCCGCCCCGCAGACCGGCCTGATCACCGTCCGGCAGGCCCTCCACGGACTGCCCGACGAGCAGGACGGCATGAAGCTGCACGACAAGTGGCTCCCGGTCTGGGCCCGCACCGGGCAGGGTCGCAGCTTCAAGGACCTGCACCCGCGCGGCCACATGTTCAGCCACACCAAGATCCACCCGGACAAACCCGCCCCCACCATCCTCAAGACGGTCGGCGTGCAGCGCGACGGCCGCGCGAACAACGGGCTGTACCACTGGCGCTGGCCGCGCCTCATGACCATCCCCGAACTCAAACGGCTCGGGTCATTCCCCGACCCGTACAGGTTCGCCACCACCGGCGACCCGATCGACGACTTCGTGAACGCTTGGAACGGTATCGGCAACAGCGTCCCGCCGCTGATGACCCGCGCCATCGCCCAGCACATCCGACAGACCATCCTCACCCCCGGAGCCCGATGAACGACAACATCCAGCGCGAACTCGTGCAGCGCACCCCCTGGACATGCGAGGAGATCCAGGCGCACCTCCAGCAGCACCCCAGCCTGAACCCCATGCAGGTCCGCCAGCTGGTCACGCTCGCCAACGACGGCTGGACGCCCGCCCGCGCCTTCGCTCAGATCAGACCTGCGCGCTAGGTGCGGTGTTCAGTGCGTCCTGCACCTTATCCAGCACCGCGCAGAACCGGTAGCCGAGCCACGCGGCCCCGATAGCCAGCACCGCCCCCAGCCAGCACCCCCAGGTCGCGCCGCTGGGATTCAGCATGGCCAGCACCAGGAACAGCTCCGCCAGGACCAGCATAGCCACCGTGAGCATCGCCATCAGCGTCCCCCCGATCCACACCAGGAGCCCCTGGTTGTCGACCGCCAGCTCCAGCGCCTTCGCCTCGATGTCACTGCCCTGCCGCTGTGCAGCCGTCCGCTGACGGAACTGGAGCGTCGCCCACCCCTTCTTCACCAGGTCAGACGCTAGGTTGCCCACACGCCGCCGAACGCCAGTACGCCCAAGCTCACGACCCCCGCCACGACATCCTTCAATTCCATGGAGGCTTTATAGGGCCTGTGGGCCAAGGGCATCGCCAGGTCAATTGGCGACTTCATCCTCACTTCAACCGACCGTCTCTTGCCTTGGTTTCTACCGCTTCCACGAGTCCGTTGAGTTCGTTCTCCAGCTGATCGTGGAAGGCTTCGTCTGCTTCATATCGATCGGACCAGACGGGGCTGAGGTGAACGGCCACCTTCGCCTGGGGCAGCGTCATGTGTTCGAGTTCTCTCAGCGCCCTGATGCTTTCGACTTTCCAGAATCCCGCTCGTCTCAGAAAGAAGAGGAGATCATCGACCGTGCCACCGTTGACCTTCATGGCGCGACAGGTGTTCAGCGCAGCAATCCAAGCGGGATCTTGAGGGGTGAGCATCCTAACAGGATAGGAGCTCCCTGGTCAGAAGCGAGACACGAACCTTGGCCGACACGCCGTAGTGCCCGGTCGTCCATCCCCACTCCCCAGCGGCCCGCCTCCCACCCCGGAGCGCGGGCCGCACCCCACCACCAGCGAGGTGATCACCGTGGCCCCCCCCGGCCGGAAAACCAAACTCACCGCAGAAGTCCAGGCGAAGTTCCTGCGCGCCATCCGCGCCGGGAACTGGATCGAAACCTGCTGCGACTACGTCGGCATCAACCCCGACACGTACTACGAGTGGATGAAACGCGGCGAGAAAACCGGCGACGCCAACACCATCTACCGCGAGTTCCGCGCGGCTGTCCTCGAAGCCCGCGCGAGCGCCGAGATCGAAAGCGTGGCCCGTATCCGCGTCAGCGGCCAGAAAGGCGACTGGAAAGCCGACGCGTGGTACCTGGAGCGCAGCCACCCGGAACGGTGGGGCAAACAACGCGTGGAAGTCACCGGGAAAGACGGCGAACCCCTCCACCCACCCACCCCGGCAACCCTCCCGGCCGACGCCCCCTACGAGGACGTCATGGCCGCCTACGACCAGCTCATCACCCAGGACCTCTAACCCACCCCAGGAGGTGAACCGTGCCCCGCCGCAAACCCACCGACACCACCCCCGCCAGGCGGGGCCGCGCCGCACCCAAGGAACCCGCCCCGAAGCAGTCCACCCCGAAGAAACCCGCTGCCCGGAAGCCCAAGGGCACACCCGCGGCGAAACCGGCCGCCAAGGCAGGGGCTAGGGCCAAGACAGGCAAGGTCAGGGCGACACCCGCCCCGCCCCCGCCCCCTGCACCACCTGAACCGCAGATCACGCCCGCCGGAAAGGCGTTCATGGACAAGCTGAACCTGTGCAGCCGTCAGGAACAGCAGTTCGTTCTCGCCAAGCTCGACGGGAAAAGCAACACCCAGGCAGCAAAAGACGCCGAGTACAGCCCCAGAACCGCGAAGGAGCAGGGCTCCCGCCTGTTAACCCGTGTTCACGTCATTGAGGCGATCGAGGCGGGCTGGATTGCGCGTGGTTTCTCGCCGCAGGTTGTCCTGGCCGCGATTCGGGAGATGATCGACTTCGATCCTGACGACGTCATGTCGTCCGTGAATGAGGTCGTGGCGGACGTGGTGGAGGTGCTGGCCAGCACCGTCCTGGCTGACGTTCGCCTGGAGCTGGAAGTGGCGGAGGAGATGCTGAGGGACCTGCCGCCAGTACCGGACAAGCCGAGGCGGGGGCGGGGGCGTGACCCTGAGCCCGAGCCTGACCCGTTCGAGATTGAGCGGGCTGTCCTGGAAGGCGAAGTGGCGAGGCTCCGGAAGCGCGAGACACTCCTGGCGGTGCAGGTCCGGAAGAACGACCACGCGACCGTGATGGAGCAGCGCCAGGTACTGAAGGCCGTGCCGTACATCGATCTGGACAAGGTGCGCCAGGAAGGCAAGTCGAAGTTCATCTCGAACGTCAAGGTCAACCAGCACGGGCGCAGCATCGAACTGATCAGCCGCAAGGACGTGATCCAGATGGCCGGGCAGGCGCTCGGCATGTTCCGGGAGCATCACGTTCACACCGGGCCGAACGGCGGGCCGATCCAGTCTGAGACGACGTTCAATCCTGAGAAGGCCACGGGTGAGCAGATCGCGGACGAGTACTCGAAGCTGCTGGCCACCCTTGATCAGAAATGACCGCTGGGAGTGACGCCCCGGGCGTGCAGGCCCAGCGCACGCTGATGATCAAGGAAGCCGTCATGGCGTACAGCGGCCAGCTGAAACGCCGCTTCGAGAACGAGGGCCGCAGGCGCCTGAAGCTCCTGCAGCGGTGCGTGCAGGACGCCGAGGCGCGGGTCGTGGCGGCCGCGGCGGCGCGGGTGGACCCGGTGACGTTCCTGAACGACTGGGTGTGGCTGTACGAACCGCGTAACCCGGGGCGCGGCCTGCCCGCCGTGCTGCCCCTGACGCTCCGGCCCCGGCAGGTGGACTTCATCCGGTACCTGCAGGAGTTGCGCCGCAACCGCCGCAACGGCCTCGTGGAGAAAAGCCGCGATGAGGGCATGACGTGGATCGTGATCGGGTACTACGTCTGGGCGTGGCTGCACGAGGCGGGCTTCAGCGGCGGCCTGGGCAGCCGCAAACTCGACCTCGTCGATAAGAGCGGCGACCTTGACACGCTGTTCGAGAAGGCCCGTTTCATCATCCGGAAGCTCCCGGCGTTCCTGAAACCGCAGGGGTTCAGCGAGAAGCTGCACAGCAAAGAGGCGCTGCTGATCAACCCCACCAACAACGCGAACATCAAGGGCGAAGGCGGGGACAACATCGGCCGCGGGGGGCGCTCCAGCATGTACTTCGTGGACGAGCACGCCAAGGTGCCCCGCGCGGATACCGTGCACGCCGCTCTCTCCCAGAACACCGACGTGATCGTGTATGGCAGCACCCCGCACGGCCGCGCGAACCTGTTCGCCCGCATCGCCCACAACCTCATCCCCGGTGACCCGTGGGACAAGTTCACGTTCCACTGGCGGAACAACCCGGACAAGAACTACAGCCTGGCCGTACCCGCCCTGACCGGCAAGGGCCTGGAGCAGGTCTCCCCCTGGTACCTGTTCGAGAAGTCCAAGAGCGTCGATCAGGCGCTGTTCGAGCAGGAAGTGGACATCAGCTACGACGCCGAGACGAAGAACCAGATCATCCTCGGCGCGTGGGTGCAGGCCGCCCTCAAACTCCGCCTGCAGGCCACCGCCCCCGCCACGGCCGGTCTCGACGTGGGCGATACCGGCCCGGACGCCACGGTCTACTCCAGCCGCAGCGGCCCGGTCGTCACGCGCATCCAGGAGCTTCTCTCCGCCGAAGCGCCACAGGACGCGCACGAACTCGCCACGCGCGACCGCGTGACACTCTTCCAGTACGACCGCAACGGCGTCGGCGCGTCCATTGCCGCGACCGTCGACCGCCGCACCGACCGGACGTACGAGGTGCGCGGCGTGTTCAACGGCGGCACGCCCAGCAAGACCGTGTACGAGGACTCCCAGACGCCCGCGGACCTGCGGTTCGCCAACTTCGCCACGGAATGCTGGTGGCGCCTGCGCCTGCGCTTCCAGAAAACCTGGGAACGTGCCGAACAGGGCCTCGACCACCCGGACGACGAGTGCATCAGCCTCGCGGACCTGCCGGCAGGGGACGCCCTGAACGCCCTGGTCGCGCAGCTGTCCCAGGCGACGTACAGCCGCGTCGGCACCAGCGACAAGCTGACCGTCAACAAGAAAGGGGAGGGCGGCAAGAGCCCCAACCACGCCGAAGCGCTCATCTACGCGTACGCGCCCCCACCCCCCGGCCCACCCACACCCAAACCCCGCCCCGCCGCCGCCCAGCTGGGCCCCGGCAGCTTCGACTAGGAGGTGATCAACCGTGACAACGCTCTACGGCCCGGACGGGCAGCCGCTCCGGCACTCGCAGGAAACACGCGCGGTACAGATCCGCGGCGGGCAACCCCTCGCCCTGGACCACCTCGACCTGAACCCCGGCTGGCGGGACTACAGCAGCGCGGACGGCAACCTGTTCGGCCGGTACGGCTTCACCCGCGCGTTCGCCCGGCAGACCTGCCGCACCGTGTACGCCATCAACGGACTGTTCCAGGTTGCCGTGGATCTCGCCGCCGCGTTCCTCGTCGGGGACGCCATCCGGTACGGCACCCTGGCCGACAAGGGCCTCCAGCAGATCATGGAGGACTTCTGGATGGCCAACGGGCTCGAGCACGTCATCAGCAGCCGCATGATCAACGAGTGGATGCTCGACGGTGAGCAGGCCATCGTGTTCCCGACCGGCGCGGACGCTCCCGGCGCGGACGCCCCCGCCATCATCGGCATGCTCGACGTGGATCACGCCGGGTTCAGGCTGGACGCCAACACCAGCCGCGGCGCGACGCCCAGCGACATGGCCGAGCGGCTCCAGCTGGAGCTCACGCAAGGCAACCCCCTCACCTGGGAACGCGGTGAGTTCGTCTGGAACGCCCACAACGCCTTCTGGAACGACCCGCGCGGGTACCCCATCTCGCTGGGCGCGGCGGACTTCGCCATCGCCTACGTGAACATGATGAACATGCGGCTGAACGTCCACCAGCTGCAGCAGCGCATCCTCGCGGTGTACAAGGCGTTCCTCGACCCGAACGGCAAGGACGCGGACGGCGTGCCCGATGGCGGCGTGCACGGCTGGCGGATGAAGGGCATGGGCTTCCGCGTGCTGCCCGAACAGGGCGGCGTCATCCAACTCGTGCACCAACCCGGCTACACCGACCGGGACGGCGTGAAGTACGACGGCGTGAACGAAAGCCTCGACTTCATGCGCCCCGCCCAGGGCGCCGCGGACGCCGCGCAGGACATGAAACTCATCATGCGCATGGTCGGCCTCGCCATCGGCGGCATGCCCGAGCACTACTTCGGCGAGGGCGGCGGCGCCACCCGCACCACCGCCGAAAGCATGGGCCTGCCCAGCATCCGACTCGCGAACAAACGGCAGGCAGCGTTCCGGCACACCATCACCCGCATGCTCCGCGCCGAAGCGGTCCGCCGGGGCGGCCGGGACCGGAAGTGGCAGGTCGCGAAAGGCAGCCGCCGCCGCGTGCCGATCGACCTGATCGAATTCCCCATCGAGTTCCCCGAGATCCGCGAGGAAAGCCTGGAAACGATCATCCGGCGCGCAGAGTTCGCCGCAGCGAACGGGTACGCCAGCGCGCAGACCCTCACCAGCGACATCGGCTTCGACGCCGCCCGCGAGAAAGACCGCGGCGCGACCGCCCTGCAGGACAACCCCCTGCCTCGCCCCGCCCCCCAGGAGTGAGCATGACCTTGACCACCCGACCATGCCCATGGGGGTGTGGTACGCCCCTGACGTTCCTGCCTGAACCATGCGGCCTGGATGGCCGCTGCCCAGGCTGCGGCCACAGCGTATCCGTGGAGGGCGACCAGCTGGCCCGTGTCCAGATCACCCGGCTGGAACGGAGCGTGCTGGGCATGGTTGACGTTCTGCGGAACGCAGCGGACCTGCTGGCCAGCCTCTTCCACACTCCGCCTGACCCGATCCGGCCACGCACCGCCCCCACCCGCCCGGCCGGCCACGCCACGCCGGCGCCGGTGCACCCGCGGGACCGCCGACCGGAACGCAGCCCTGCCACCCGGAGGTACTGACGTGCCGCACCCCCACCACTGGCCAGGCGCGCAGTGACGCGCCCCCAGCCGCCCCGAGCCCGCAGCCCCTGCCCCCACGAGGTGACCATGACCGAACCGATCAACGCCGCCCAGGCCGCCCAGCTCACCGCTCAGTCCTACCAGGATCAGGCCACTCGGGACCGCCACGCCGTCCAGCGTGGCCTGGATTACGCCTACGACAAGATCCGGGAACAGGCCAGTTCGCCACGAGGGCGGACATCAACTCAACTCGACTTCTCCCGCAGGCGCTTCAGCCCTGATCAGATGGACAGCATCAGTCGAGAACTCAAAGGCGCCGGGTACACGGTTCTGGCCCACCCGAACCGGCCCCACATCCTCGACGTCAGCTGGCATGGTGCTGGCACGCGTGGCCCCGGCTTGCCCGGGCAGCATCACCTCACCGAATAGGAGGTCCCCCCGCATGAAGATCCGCAGTCCCTGTCTGACCGCCGCACTCGCCCTGGGTACGGCGGCGTCCATTCCGCCCGTGCCGCCCGGCATGACCCTCCTGCAGGAGAGCGCCCCCACCGCTCCGCCCCGCGTCACGCCCGAGCTGCTCCGCGAACGGGGCGTGCAAGACGGGCAGACCAACACCGGCGTGAGCCTGCACGAACGCGCCGTGCACCTCGGCAAGATCCAGGCGCTCGAAGCCGTGGACGGCAGCGAGCAGGTGCCGTTCAAGGCGAACATCGCCGTGTGCGACATCATCAACCTCAACTGGCGCTTCTACCCCCGCAGCGCCTACGAGGGCGCCATCGCCCGCGCCCAGGCGGACATGAAAGTCGGGAAGCTCACCGGCCTCGTCGAACACCCCGGCTGGGAGGACGGCTGGAAAGGCCGCCTGGACTCCATCGGCGCCCGCTGGACGAAGCTCAGCATCGAGGAGATGGACATCGAGTGGCCCCCCGGCAGCGGCACCGTCGCCCGGCACGCCGTCGTGGTCGGGGAGGGCCTGTACACCCGCACGGAGGGTGGGCAGCTCATCCAGCAGCTCAACGCGGACGGCGTGTTCGTCGGCATCAGCACCAACGGGTACAGCAGCGTGACCTGGAAACGGTTCGGGGACCTCAGCGTCACCGACCCGACCGGCCTGCTCGACCCGGACATGGAAGTCGCCGTGACCGGCGACGACCTGACCTTCCTGACCATCGACTTCGTCGCGCTGCCCGCCAACGCCGTCGGGCAGGTCACGGCCGAGAGCGGCGGGTTCGCCCCGCCCCCCAGTAAGCCGCAGCCCGCGCCGCAGCCTGCCCCCGCCCCAAGTCCGGCCCCCGCGCCGGCACAGGAGACCCCCGTGAAGAACCACCCCAAAATCACCGCCCTCACCACCCGCCTGGGCAAGACCCTCGAACAGGTCAAGGCGGACCACCCTGCCGATTACCAGAAGGTGCTGGAGGAAATCGCCACCGAAACCGAAGCCACTGCCACCGAGGCGGCCAAGGTGCCCGGCCTGCAGGCCCAGGTGACCACCCTCACCACCGAGCGTGACAGTGCCCGCACCGAACTCCAGGCCGAGCGGGCCAACGGCGTCCGCGAGAGCCGCACCCGCATGGTCGACGACGCCATTGCCGCCGCCAACCTCCCCACCCTCGCCCCCTACCAGGAAGGCGCGACCACCATCGACCTCGCCAAACAGTGGCGCGACCAGCTCGTAGAAGCGGCCGTCAGCGCGGCCAGCAACGAGGCGGCGCAGGGCCTGGTCACCAAGGAAGTCAGCCTGCGCCAGCACATGTTCGGCGCACGCACCACCGAGAGCGCTCAGCGCCCCGGCACCGGCCCCAGCCTCCCCATCAACGACCGCGACAACCCCGGCGACCGCCAGAAGGAAAGCCCGGCCGCGCCCCTGCTCAGCAACGCCCTGATCCAGTCCATGCGCAGCTGACCAACCCCGACGCCCCCACCCACCGCCCTCACTCACCACCACGGAGCCACCCATGCAGAACGTGATCTACAAAGCGGAAACGGGCGAAGGCCTGAAAATCAAGCTGCCCCTGCCCGCCACCGCAAAAAACGGCAGCCCCACCACGTACGGCCCGAGTGGCCTGCGCGTCATCCCGCAGACCGACGTCGCCACCGCCCTCCTGCGCTCCATCGGCAAGGCCCCCCAGGGCCTGAAGAACGGCGAGGCCAGCTGCGTCCTGCCTGGCATCACCCTGGTGCTCGACCTGGGCACCCTGCCCCCCGGTACGCAGGGCGGGCAGGCCATCTACCGCGAACCGGACGGTGACCTGACCCTCACCAAGACGAGTGACTTCCTCGGGTACGCCCTGCCCGTCGCGCAGCCGCGCGGCGGCTGGGGCGTCGGCATTCCCGCCAACACCGCGCCGCCCGCCTGAACCTCCCGCTGACCTGACGCGCCGCCCCCACCCGGGCGGCGCGTTTCCGTACCCCGCCTCTCACGCCCCAGGAGGGCCCACATGTCCCACAGCACCCACGCCGTCAGCCTCCGCTTCAGCCTGCGCGAGGCCGCCAAGAACAGCACCAGCCGCATCATCCGCCAGGAAAACCCCGACCGTCTCACCGCGCTCTTCCTGGCCATGCGCGGCACCAAGCGCTTCTACGAAGGCTACTTCGGGCCGCGCTTCAAAGAGCAGCTGCACAAAGGCGCCGAGATCCGCCGCAACGACCCTAAAGGGTACGACGCGGCCCTCGAACGCACCGCCGAGTACACCACCGACTTCCCCGGCCTGCAGGCCCAGGTCCGCGCCCTGGAAACCATCACCAGCAGCGACCTGACCTACGCGATCGGCACCACCCGCGAGCTGGAGAAGAACGACCCCCTGCCCCGCTTCGCCACGGACCTGTACCTGCTGGTCCGCCGCCGCACCCGCACCGACCTCAGCCCCATCACGGCCGGCGGCGGCGTGAACCTCGCGCACCGCTTCCTGAACGTCCGCGCCGAGGGCACCACGCACACCCGGAACAGCTGGGTGGGGCGCGGCAGCACGTACAGCCTGCTGAACCTTGAGGACGGCTTCGACCTCACCTGGGAGGCCGTGCTGAACAACAAGCTCGACGAGTACGACGACGCGCTGTTCGAACTCGGCGAGAACGGCGCTCGCACCCGCGCGTGGCTGATTGCCGACGCGATCCGCCGCGGCGCGACGTTCCTTGACCTGCCCGACGCGAACCTCGGGCCGAACATCAGCAACGTGGAAGCCGCTGACGCGTTCCTCGGCGAGCAGATGATCGACGGCCGCGCGTACAGCGCGAACATGACCGACATCTTCGTGCCCGGCACGTACCGCGCCGTGGCCCGCCGCACCCTGACCGCCGCCAGCACCCAGATCATCGGCGGCGCGAACGGCACGGTCACCCAGGTGCCGAACGACAACCCCGTGTACATGAAGGGCGAACTGCACAGCGAAAGCATCCTGACCGAAGCGCCCATCGAAGCGGACGACATCGCGCGCGGCATGAGCAACAAGGACTGGATCGTCGGGGACCGCAGCCTGCAGCCCGTCGAATTCGCCACCCTCGCCCCGTTCGAGACCGGCCCGCGCCTGCTGACGAAGATCCCGGACATCGTCAACCTCGACAACATGGGCAGCTTCGGCGAGCACATCGTCAGCACGAAGGTCAGCGACGTCGCCGCGGCCGAGGTCCGCCGCAAGGAAGGCGTCGTGCTGGTGCGCGGCAAGCGCAACTAAACCCCCGCTCAGTCGTGCGGGCCGGTCTCAGGACCGGCCCGCACCGCCCCCCCCATCCAGGAGTCACCCATGCCCGCACCGAAGAAAACGCACATTGTCGTCAAGCCTCTCTGGCATGGCGGCAGCTGGTACCACGAGAACAGCCTCTTCCCGCCTGACGACCTCGACATCAGCGTAGCTGACGTGGAGCGGTACGCCGGCGGGGGAGAGCAGGCCTTCATCGTCACGAAGGCAGAGTCCGACCGCCGGAAGAACCCTGACGCGTACGACGCGCAGGAGCACGCCCGCGCCCAGGCTCAGGAACTCGCCCGCCTGCGCCAGGAGAACGACGAGCTGCGGCAGGGCAGCGTGGACTTCACGCCCCTTCACGCCCTGCTCGGCCCGGTCAGCAGCATCGACGAGGTCGTGAAGGCGACCGCCTCGCTCAAGACTGAGCTGGCCACCGGTCAGGGCGCGCAGGCGGACAAGGACCGCGCCCTGGCCGAGAAGGACCGCGAGCTGGCCAGCGCCACGGCCATCGCTGCCGGGTACGCCGCGCTGTACCCCACCACGCCCGGCACGGAACTGCCCGGCAACTTCAGCCGCCGCGGGGTGCTCGCATCCTTCGGCCTGACCACGTACGAGAGCCTGCAGGGCCTCACCGCCGAGCAGCTCACCGCGCTACCCGACATCAGCGACGAGCAGGCGAAGAAAATCGCGCAGGCCGTCACCACGCACTTCCAGGGCTGAGCGGCGTGACCGCCTCGGAAAACCCCCCGACCCTGACGACCGTCGACCGCCTCGAGGGGCTGTACGGCCTGACCAGCGCCGACCTGGGCCTCGACGAGGCGGCGTTCACGCGGCGCGTCGCACTCTGGGAGCAACTGGCCGCTGAGCAGGGCGGCACGGCCCGGCAGCAGCAGGCGCGGGTGCGGGTCACCGCGCTGACCAACACCATCACCGCCCTGATGCGCCGCGCCGACAAGTTCCGCGCGGAGGGCGACATCACGACGGAACGGGACATCCTCGGGCGCGTCGAGGTGTTCCAGGGCTGGCTGACCGCCGCCGTCGCCGAGGCGGACCCCACCAGCCCCAGTAGCAGCGGACCCAGGAGTGCCAGCCCCGCCGCAGAGTTCACCGGCTACGGCATCGGGGGGAATGGGTGACTTTCATCGACGATCCGGAACTGGCCGCCCTGCGTGCCGAGGCGGGTCAGGAGATCCAGGCCAACGCCGGCCTGATGTTCCGCCACAAGGGCACGTTCACACGGTCACAGAACGGCCGGACGCGCGAGTACCCGTGCCGGTTCAGCGTCCGGGACCCGGTGAAAGGCAGCCGCGATCAGGTAGCTGCTGCTGAGGCGTTCGCCACGGCGGCGGGGGCCGCGTTCCGGGACGTGCGGGTCCTGACCGTCCACCCGGACGACGCCCGCCCGCCCGAAGGCGCGGTCCTCACTACCCCCTGGGACGGCGGCCGCCTGGAGGTTCGCAGCTGGTCCCAGCCGAGCGACTTCACCGGGCAGGCCATCGGCCTGTGCCTGCTGAGGCGGTGACGGGAATGCTCGACGATCTCACCCGCCGCCTGCAGGCCGCCCTGCCCGTCACGGTGCCCGTGCTGCCGCCTGAGGAGTTCCTGGTACCCGCCGAGTGGGAACAGGAGGACGCCACCGGCAACCTCGTCCCGAACGGGGAGCGGGGCCTGCACGTCTACCTGCGGCAGAAAGCCCCGGATGGATACGTGCAGCTGCACGACCTGCAACCGCTGAGCACCCAAAGCGGCTGGGCAGATCAGCACCTGCTCACCGTGACCTGCATCGCCATCACAGAAACACACGCCCAGGCTGTGGCCGCGCAGGTCCGCCGCACCCTGGGGGGCACACCCCGCACCAGCCACCGCACCAAGGTCACCATGCCTGCCCGCGTCACGCGCGCCCCGGGCAGCGTCATGGTGACCTTGCAATTCACCGTCGTCAGCGCGCACCCGAGGTAACCCATGAACGAAGCACTGCTGCGCAACCCGGATGTTCTCGACAGCTCGAACATCACCACCACCGGACGTCAGGTGTTCGGCATCCGCAAGGGCGACGGCCAGAAGCTCACGGACTTCGGCCTGATCGAAAGCCTGGAATTCACCCGCGACCCCCAGGTACGCGAACTGAAAGGCAACCGCAAAGGCCGCACCAAGACCTACAAGAAGGTTATCGACGAGGACAACCTCACCGGAACCTTCCAGACCAGCTCCGTAGGCAACCCGGCCGTCCGTGAGTGGTACCTGGGTTCTAAGCCCAAGATCGCAGCGCTGACCGGCCTCGCCTTCGCATCGGCCAAGGCCTACGCACTGAACGATGTCGTCCTGGCTAGTGGCCGCCTGTACAAAGTCACCACGGCAGGTACCAGCGCCGCAGCCGCGCCCATCTGGCCCACCGCGACCGGCGCGACCGTGACCAGCAACACCGCAACCTTCACCGACATCGGCACGACCGCCGATAACGAGATCCGCGCGTTCAGCGGCGACGCCAGCATCAACCGGGGCGGCGTGATGATCGTCCTGAGCACCGAAGAAAGCGACAGCGGCCGCAGCATCATCCGCGTCTACCCCAACGCGGACGTGCAGGGCACCGGCGAGCCTGACATCCAGGACTTCAACGGGTACGAGTTCGAAATGACCACGACCAGCAACACCGGTTTCGTCCCCCCGGCCCTGCTCGGCGACTTCGCCACCGCCAAACCGGATGGCGTGGTGTACGACGTGCCCAACACCCGCCTCGCGGAAGCGTGGAACCTGCTGGCCACCGCACTTATCCAGCACGTCGATCCTCTGTAAACCCAGCCCAGCGCGCAGCTCGCCCCGCTTGGGGCGGGCTGGTTCCCCCTAACAACACGAGATGACCATGTACACCCAACCCTGCACGCTCACGTCCGGCGCTACGGTCACCATCACTCCCTGGCGGCTTGATGAAATGGCCGCCCTCGCCATTGACTTCCAAGCCGTGCAGGACACCCTCACGGCCACGCTGAGGGGTCAGTCGGCCCCGCTGTTGCCCCAGCGAGCGATGCCTGTCCTGGTACGCGTGCTGCGGCTGAGCCTGACCCGCCCCGACGACGCGGATCTGGTCATGGCCCCCGACCTTCCCGCCGTCCTGCAGGCGATCTGGGCCGTGAACGGCCTGGGTGATTACGCAAAAAAAGCACTGCTCCAGCGCCTGCGAGCGGATCAATGGCGGGCGGCGCTGCTGAAGCCCCGCACCTCACCCTGATCGACCAGGCGCTGGAGCACCTGACGTACGCGGAAATTCAGGCCACGCCTCTGCCGGCACTCCAGCAGTTGATTGAGGCCCGGACTCGCCGCCGCTTCCGCGAGCGCAGCGAAAACCTCCGCGACGACACGATGTCCAAGGAGATCAACTACGGCCAGTCAGTCAAAGGCCAGATGCCCGCCTCCAAACTCCCGTACAAGATTGTCGACACGCCATACCAGCGCCACCAGAACGCTCTGGACCGCGCAGGCCTGGGCCTGCCCCCCACGGAGCTTCCCGACGAGCGAGCTGCACGCCTGAAAGCTGAGAACGCAGCGGCGTTGAAAGCCATGCTGAGTTGAGGTCCCCCATGAACATGAAATCGAGAATCGACAGGACGGGCAGCCGCGTGATGCTCAGGCGTGCAGCACTCCTGTCTGCCGCGCTTAACCCCCTCGCGCAGCAGGCCGCCCGCACCGCAAAGACTCACGCGCTCAGGGGTTTGGAGCTGAACGTGTACGGCACGGTGGCGGGCGAGTATGACCGCACCGGGCACCTACGCACTGAAGTGTTCGCCAGCGGCGCAGCGAACGCCGGCACTCTCGGCCTTGTCGTCGGGGACCGCGCCCCCTACGCCAGTGAAATCGAGTTCGGGACTGGCCCGTATGAGCTGAACGAGGCCCAACGACAGGCGTACCTGGATGTGCTGCCGCGCGGCGGACTGCTGCGCTTCGGTCGCACCGGGCAGGCGTACCTGCTGCCCGGCCCGTACATCGGCCCGGCGTTGATGTTCGCCCGGACGCTCACGCGAGAGCGCCTGATTGCCCTGATGGTGGCCTTGTGGAGCTGAGTCGCGCCGTCCGACTGGCGGACGGCACGAGCGTCGAGGTGCGTGCCTGGACGCTCGGCATGCTGGCCGAGCACGGCGAGGCGTACCTCGCATTGCTGGACGAACTGAACGCCCCGCTCAGCGCCCAACCGGGCGCGCGGCCCGCTCTGGCCCGCGCGATCCGCATGAGCCTGATCGAACCTGCCGACGAGGACCGCATTCGCCTGATCGACCGACAGGATGTGCTGGAGGCCATCTATGCCGTGAACGGCCTGCGGGAACTCACGACCACCGCCCTCGACCTGATGACCGAGGGCCGGGAGGCGATGCTGGGCGCGCTGGAAGCTGCTCAGGGTTGAAGGTCCACCAGCAGCCGCGCCTGCGCGAGATCCGGGCCGCTCACCTCGCACGCAAACCGGCTCCGGAGTGGGACGCCCAGGCTGTTCTGAGCATCCACCGTGCCGGTGTACCGCCACGCACTGCCGGTCCAGGCAGCGTCCGCGTCCTTCGTGAACGCCGCCGTCGCCGGGGCCTTCAGTCGGTCCTTCACGGCCTGTTCGCAGGCGATTTCCATATCCCGCGCGGGCTGGGCACTCAGGACACCCGCCGCCTGCTGCGCCTGTTGCTGCTGCGCGGCCGCCTGACGAGCCGCCCGGGCCGACTGGCCACTACGCGCCTCGCCCCACACCACGAACCCGAGGTAGCCGAACGAGCCGAGCAGCGCAGCGAGCAGCAGGCCGCATCCGGCACTCGCCAGGGCGTCCTGCGTCTTCGTGCGGGGCTTCTGACGCGCCCACCGCTCGGTGAGTTCGTCGGCAGTGCTGCGTGGTGACGGTTCCGGTTTCATAGTTCTCCACCTTACCTGCCACCCAAGGGGGTGCCCATGGCAAACCTGCAAGACCGATACCTGCTCGACGTGAATCAGGCGCTGGCCCAGCTCGGCCGCGTGGACGCCGCCGTCGCCCGCATCGCCGCCCGGCGCAACATCAACCTCGACTCCACCAGCCTCACGCAGGCCCTTTCGCGCGCCACAGCCCTGCGGACCGCCCTGAACGGCCTGGGCGGGCCCGGCACGCGCACCCTGAGCATCCGCATGAGCACGGCAAGCCTGACGGGCGCGAACAGCCAGATCCTCGCCACCGAGCGGAGCATCATGCGCCTGACCGCCGCCGCTGGCGCGAACCTCGGCATGACGCAGCGTCTCACGGGCGTGTTCGGGTTCATCCCCGGCCCGCTCGGGCTGTTCGCGTCGGGAGCAGCGGTCGTCACGGATGCCCTGAGTGGACTGACCGTCGCGCAGCGCCTGAACACCATCGGCGCGTACGCCCTGGTCGGCGGGCTCGCCGCGATCGGGATTGCCACGGCCAGCCTCGCCTCGCACGGGGTGAAGCAGCTGGGCGAATTCCAGAACGCCGTGAACATCCTCAACGCCCAGGGGCCGAACCTGGGCGCGAACCTTGACGAACAGATCCGCGCGCTGCAGGAAGCCGGCGGCCGGGCCGCGCAGCAATTCAACCGGGCAGAACTCGGCAACGGCGTGGCGGACCTGACCAAGCAGGGCCTTGAGGGCGCGGATGCGCTGAAGGTCGCCGCGACCGGGTACAAGATCGCCGGGGCTGAAGGTACGAATCTGGTCGAGACGAACAAGCTGCTGCTGTCCACCCTCCGCCAGTTCGGGAAGGACGGACCGGAAGCAGCCGCTGCGGCCGCGAAGTTTGGTGACGTGTTCGCCAAGGGGTCCATCCAGGCGGCCTCAGGAGCGAAGGAGCTCATGGAGGGACTCGCGGTCGTCGGCCCCCTAGCGGACAAGGCGAACTTCAGCCTGGAAGAAACCGTGGGGATCCTCGTCGCGCTGGACAACAAGGGCCTGAAGGCCAGCACAGTGGGCGCCAACGCCTTCCGCGCGGTCCTCATGGCGCTGGCCAGCCCCACCGGGGTTGCCCGGAAGGAAATCGATAAGCTGGGCGTCGCCACCCGGAACCTCGACGGCTCGGCCCGCGACGTGCGCGACATCCTAATGGACCTGCGCAAGGCCGCAGCGGTGTCCGGCCAGACGTACGATCAGGCCACCCAGTCGCAGATCCGGCAGGCGGACAGCGTGGCTGCGGCCAGCACCATCTTCCGCTCGCGCGGCGTCGTCGGCTTCCTGAACATGACGGACGCGACGGACAAGTACATTGCCGCGCTGCAGGACTCCGAAGGGGCGCTCGATCAGTACGCGAACGCCCTGACCGAGGGTCCCGCAAAAGCCCAGGAGCGCGTCCGCAAGAGCGTGGATGACCTGGCGCTGTCGTTCGCGCAGACGTTCGGCCCCAAGTTATCCACGGCTCTGGACAGCCTGTCAGCGTTCATTCGTGGGCTGGATAAACTCACCCAGTCCCCCGACAGCGTGAAGGACTACCTGAATGCCATCGCCGTAGGCATCGGCGGGGTCACCCTGGCCCTGACACTGAACACCCTGGCCTCCAAAGGCGCCCTAGGGGCTGGAGGCTTCGCCGCGTTCGTCAAACTCCTGCAGGCGACCGCTGCCGCGCAGATCTTTGCCAAGACCGCTGCCTCCCTCGCGCTGATCCGCACGGAACTGGCGATCGGGTTCGCGGCCAACGGACTTCGGGGGGCGCTGGCTGTCCTCATGGCGATTCCGGCTGCGGCGGGCCTCGCGCTGGCCGCCACGACCCTGTTCGCGGCGGGTACCATTGCGGCGAACTTCAAGATCGCTGGTGATGTGAAGGCCACGTATGACCAGATTGACGAACGCGCCAATCAGGCCCAGGAGAAGCTCATGGCGCGCGTCAAGGAGCTGAGTGCGCAGGGTCCCCTCGGGAAACTGAAGGCCAAGCAGCTGCTGCTGATCGAGTTGCGCTTCAATCAGGAGAACACCCCGGAGCAGAACGCTTCTCTCGACAAACGGCTCGCGTCCGTGAAGGCGGAGATCAAGGCTCAGGTGGACGCCGACGCGGCGCGCCTCGCGGCCAGCAAGAGCAAGGAAAATGACGTGGCGGCCACGGCAGAACAGACCGACGCCTACGATGACCTGATTCAACGGCTGAAGGACGTCCGCGCGCAGTTCAGCGACTCCGGAGCCACCACGTTCGAGAAGGACCTTCAGGGTGCCCGCAAGGCCCTGGACGACTTCAACGCGAGTGTCGACAAGGCCCTGGAGAAGGGTGAGCTGACGCCCACGCAGGGGGATGCACTCAAGAAGCGCGCCCAGCAGGAACGGGGCGGGCTCATCCAGGGCATCGTCGATAAGCAACTGAAGGCCGACGAGGAACTGCGCCTCAAGCACGAACGCGAGGTGCAGGACGCTCAACTGGCCATCCAGCAGGACGGCCGCAAGAAACGGGAAGCAGAACTCCAGCGCGAGGTGGATGACACCCGCAAGCTGTACGGCGAGCAGATCTCGGAGGCGCGAACCAACGCGAAGTCCGCCCCGACCAGCAGCAGCCGCGCGAAGTTCACCGCCCAGGCCGTGGCGCTGGCGCGGCAGGAAACCGCCGCGATCAAGGCCATCCGGGCTAAGGGCGCAGCGGATCTGGACAAGATCGACGACGACCGGCTGGAGAAGGTGAAGGCCGCGCAACGTGAACTGCTGGGGGCTCAGGGCCGCTCGTACGCCGCCGCCACCGCGCAGCTCGTGCAGGAACGGGACCGGGCCGTTGCGCTGGCCGGGGACGTTCCTGCCGCCCGCCTCGCGGCCGAGCAGCGGTTCGGTCCGCAGATCCTGCGCCTGCAGGAAGCTCAGGCGGCGCTATCCGGGCAGGCTCAGCGTTCGCAGCTCCTGAACACCCTGACCCAGAGTCTCCAGGACGCCAAGGCTGCGGGCGGCCGCCGCGCCGAGCTGGAACTGACGGCCCGGCGGACATACCAGCAGGATCTCAGCACTCTGGAGCAGTCCGAGGAGACGGCGCGTGAGGGCCGAATCACGGACCAGGAGACCCGCATTCAGAGAGAGCGGCTGGCCATCTACAAGAAGGGCCTCGACGAGCGCATGAAGCGGCTGGACGAGGCCACCGGCGCGGAGCTGGCTTCGCTCCAGCGCGTGCTGCAGGCCGAGCGGGCGCGGGCTGTCGCGTCTGGGAATGCCGGGCAGGTCGGCGCGATCGACGATGCGCTGGAGCGCCTGGGTGACCTGAACCTCGACCGGGTGAAGGAATTCAAGAAAAGCCTCGCTGAGACGAGCGCGGAAGCCGGCGCGCTCCGGCGGGACCTTCGAGAGGCCTCTCAGACGCCTCTCGAAGCGGCTATCACCAGCGCGACCGCGCCTATCGACAAGCTGCTCATCAGTGCCCGGGAGCAACTGACTGAACTGCGCAAGGCCTTCGGAAACGTTGCTTCGCCCACCCCTGCGCAGGCCGCCCTGTTCCGCGCCAGGGAGGCAGAACTGACCGCCATCGTCATCCAGGGAACCGCGCAGCGCGGCAAGTTGAAGGCCGACGCAGAGATCCAGTTCCAGCAGGCTGAACTCCAACGCGACGTGGAGTTCGCCACCACCAAGGAGAAAAGGCTGGCGGCGCTGGCTGCCGCGAACGCCGGTGACGAGCGCCGCGTGCAGGGCCTCGACGCGCAGGTGCAGGCCTTGCGCGCCCAGGGTGGAGCGGAGCGGGACCTGAACCGCCTCGTCCGCGAGCGGGACGACGTGCAGCACGCCCTGACCGAACGGAAACGCGAGGAACAGGACTTGGATGAGGAGCTGCGCGCCAGCGCTCAGGCCCGCCTCGACGCGGAACTGAAGCTGAACGAACGGCTCGCTCAGACTGACGCGGATCTCGCGGACGTGCGGGGCCAGGCCATGACCAACCTGCTCGATCAGGTGGCCCGCTTGGACGCGCGCATTGCCGACACGACGGGGGAAAGCGAGAAGAACGACCTCGCCGTCACCCGACTGGGCCTGTACGGGCAGATCCTGGACCTTCAGGAAACGATGGACCGTGCGGGCGTGGAAGCCGAGCAGCGCCGCCTGACCGGACTGCGCGCCCAGCGGGCACTCACGCAGGAACTGGCCGGGCAGGGAGGCGGGCCGGTTGCGGACAGCGAACGAGCCGCGCAGGACGCACGGGACGCCCTGGCCATCGCGGAGCGAAAAGTCAGCGTGGCGCGGACCAGCGCGGCGTTCGACGAGGCCGCGACGGAACGTGCCGGCGCACTGCTCGGCCTCTCGCAGGCGCAGCGGGCGCTGTCCCAGGCCCGACTTGCCGACGAGGACCGCCGACTCGCCCAAGTGCAGACCGAAGTGCGGGCCGAGGCGACCCTGGCCGGGATCGCGGAGGACTCTGCCGCAGGTCGCCGCCTGGAACTGGCTATCACCCGCCAGAACCTCGCGGAGACGAACCGGCGCATCGCGCAGGCTGACGAGCTGCTGCTGACCGACGAGCAGCGCGCGGCCCTGCAAGAAAAACGCACAGGGCTGCTCGTGCAAGAAACCCAGCAGGCACGCGAGCTGGCCCGCCTTCAGGTCGACGCCCTGCGCGCCCAGGTGGACTTCAGCGAGGCCGCCACGCGCAGCGCCCTGACCCGCAGCCGCGCCGCTGGGGATCAGGTGGCGTTGGCCCGGGTGGATCTGGCCGCCACGCGCGAACGGCTGCGCCTGAACGTGCAGGAACAGGCCGCTGCCGCCGCTCAGAACCTCAGCGACGGTGAGCGACTCGACCTCCAGAAGGCCCGCCTGGACCTGCTCGCGCAGGAAGCGGAGGGCGTCAGGAAGCTGGCCGCCGCCGAACGCGCCCGCGTGGAACTCCAACGCGCCCTGCGGGACGCACTCGACAACCTGCAAACGGCCGCGCAGGGCCAGGGTGGCGACACCGGACTGACCCGCACTCAGGCGCAGCTGACCCGCACTCAACTGAAGCTCCGTGAGGCCGAAGCGGACGCCGACTCCCTCCTGCTCAGTCTCGAACGGACCGGCGGGGCGCTGGGCTGGGAGGAGGCCGAGCAGGGCCGCGCCCGCGTGGACGCCCTGACGGGCGCGATCAGCGAGTACCGCGCCAGCCTGAACGCCGTCGCGGACGCCTACGACGAACAGATCAGCGGCCTGGACAGCGTCATTGACGCCACCAGCCGCCTGAACGACCTCTCCCGCGCCGGCGACACCTCCGACCGCGCCGCCGCCGCCTTCACCCTTCAGGTGGCAGAAACCCGCCGCCAGCAGGCCCTGGCCGACACCGACCGCCTCCTCTCCGATCAGTCCGCCACTTACGCGCAGATCGCCGCGGCCGCCGGGCGGGTCGCGCAGGCGGAACAGGACCGCGCGGCCACCCTGAACGCCACCGTCCAGTCCCTCGGCGAGGACTTCCTGAAACGGGCCGCTGACCCGAACGCCAACTCCAATCAATTCGCGGACGCGCTGCGGCAGGCGGGCCTGGACTCCACGCAACGCATCAACCTCATCAACCGGCTACGGCGCGGCGAGAAAGACGCCCTGAAGGATGTGCAGACCGTCATCTCCGACGAGGCCGGGCGGCAGCTCGACCAACTCCGGCAGCGTGCACTGAAAGGCCTGGGGGAGATCGATAAGCTGCGCGCCCAGTCCTTCCAGGCTCGCGCGGACGCCGCCCGGCAGTTCGAGGAATACGCCCGGCTCAGCAGCGCCGTGCGCATCGCGGACGCCGGTTTCAACGAACTGGAGGCCACGCAGCTCGCCGCTGTTACCCGGCAGGAGGAACTCCAGCAGCTCATCGCCAAGACCAGCGCCGTCAACCCGAACGCCATCAGGCGTGACGAGGCGCAGCGCACCCTGAAAGCTGAGAACGACGCGCTCGTCAAACAGGCCCAACTGCGCTTGAACTTGCGGGACAGCACGAAAGTCACCCGTGAAGACCTGACGCTCCAGCGCGACATCAACCGCGAGGTCACCCTAGAACTCCAGCGGCAACGCGCCGTGCAGGAACTTGGCGCGACCGGGTACCAGGAAGCCTCTGCCCTGACCCAGGAGACATCCCGCGCTCTCGATCGCGCCAACGCGCAACTTGCCGAACAGGTCAAGCGACGGCGGCAGCTCGGCGGCTTATCGCCCGTCACGCGGCAGGACCTGGAAGATCAACGAGCTATCAATCTGGAGGTCGCCAAATACGTTGAACTTCAGAAAGACCGCAAGAAAAACATCCTCACAAAAGAAGGCCGCTTCAATTCTGCAAGTGATGAGGTGCAGATTGCTCAGCAGCTCGAGGCCGCGCAGGAATCCGCGTTTCTGGGAAGTCAGAGCCGCCGGCAGGCCCGCATCGCGTATGAGGTTCAGGCTGCCATCGAGATCGCGAAAGCCGTGGCAGGTAATAACGGGGTGCAGGCTGCTCAAGCCGCAGCTGAGGTTAAACGGCAGACGGCCGTACTCACGGCCCTCGCACCCCTCCAGCAGCAACTCGATCAGGAACGGGCTGCTGCTACCGCGAGATCCACCCGAGCGGCCCTCAGCACTGTGGCCTTGCCAGACCTGACTGCGCAAGCCACTGAACGAGGTTCGGAAGCGGGACAAGCATTTGCAGCCGCGTTCGCGGCGCAGTTGCGGGCCGCATTGAGCCAGCCGGTCAACATCACGGCCCTACCTGTTTCTCGGGCAGATCCGCGCATCAACAGCATTACGAACAGCATCGTGAACCACTACCACTTCAACACCACAGTCAACGACGCCAAAGAGATGACGCCCCAAGACGTCATTCGCTTGGCATCGAACTTATTCGACCAGAAGGTCAGCCAGGCCCTCACGGCTAAGGCCTGGGCAGGGGGAGGTTGCAGATGAACTGGCAGGACCGTTACCTGACCGTCGCGGGCGTGACCTTCAGCGGGACCGACTGGGACGGCGTGCCCGACCCCCGCACCGGGTACGTCCGCGCCACGCCCGAACGGGACCTGACACTCCTCGCGCTGGCCAGCGGCGTCAGCGTCGCGCAACTCCCGCCGGACGTGCAGGTCACCCGCCTCAGCATCGCCGGCGGTGAGAACGTCGTCATTCCCAACGCGCAGGCCGACGCGCTGCGCAACCTGCTGCCCGGACAGCGCGTCACGATCAGCGAAAACTACACCCTCAGCACCGGCCGCGTCTGGGTGAACGCCATCGTCACCAGCCCCTTCGACACCACCCTGCACGCCGTGGACACCGGACCGGACGGGGTGCCCACCGAGCAGTACTTCACCTACAGCGGCTTCGAGGCCGTGATCATCGGGAGGCCCACATGAAACAACTCCAGTTGCGACTGCCGGACGGCACCCCCGCGCCCGCCACGGACTTCGGCAGCGTCCCGCCCGGCACCTCCACGCCCACCCGCGAACTGCGGCTCGTGAACACCGGCGACGAGCCCATCATGAACGTCGAGGCGCTGGTCGTGAACGACAGCCTCGCCGACGGCGAGTACCGCGTCAGCCTGAACGGCGTGACCCTCACCGGCGAGTGGCAGCCCGTCCTGACGGAGACCCTCGCGCCCGGCGCGTTCCTGACCGTGCAGGAGTCCTGGACCACGCCGAGCGGCGTCACCACGACCGGCGCGGATCACGGGCAGCTGCGCGTCCGGTACGCCCAGTAACGCATGCCGTTCATCCTCCAATGGAGCCAGGAGGCCGAGCCTGCACCGGCAGAGATCCTGCACGAGGCTCAGGCCACCAGCGCCGCGACCGTGCAGTTGGTGCATGTCGCTCGGGGCGGCTGGGGCGGGTACCAGGAACTCACGCACGACGCCGGGACGCGCCCGGCCGGCACGGAGGAACTGCTGCACGTCGCGCTGGCCTGGCGGCCCGCTGCGGGGCAGGTCGCGCCGCCCGCCCCGCAGGTGATCTACGGCACGGTTCCCGCCACCGTCCGGGTCCGCACCAGCCTGGGCGACCCGGTCAGCGTGGAACTCAGCGACGACGGGACCGGCCCGACCGGCACCATCACCCTGCCCGGCGTGATCACCCCCGGAGAAGGCAGCGTCACGGCAACCGTGGAAGTCCAGGGCAGCGGCGGAACGGCCGGCACTCTGGACGGCGTCTCTCAGCCCTACAGCGTCCGCACGTCCTTCCGGCAGGTCACGCTCGACCTCGATGACCAGTGGGAGGTGGACGAAACCCGGGGCCTGGAACGCACCACCGTCCGCGCTCACACGGCGGCCGCCGTCCGGCTGGGCACGGTGCGCCTGCCAGAGCTGGTGGACTTCATCCGCAAGCCCACGCCGCGCCCGGAACGCGGCCAGGACTGCCGCGCCCGCCCCGAACCGCAGACCATGCGGGTCTCAGGGGTGGTCGCCCGCGCCGTCCAGGCAGCCGGAGTCTTCCTGTCGTTCGGTCCGAACGTCGATCCGCTCACCGGGGAAGTCTGGACCGAGTGGGACACGCCGTACAGCACGGCCGGCAAGACGCCTCAGCAGGTGCTTGACGACACGTACTTTGCGATCGGCTGGCACCCCGTCATCCGCCGCTTCGGATCGTCCGTGCAACTGCTGATCCTCCCCCCGGGCGGCAGTGACGGAACGCTGGACACCACGGGCGACGACCTGATCAGCGGGGGCACCCGCAGGCAGGAAAGCGCGCAGCTCCCCGCGTCCGTGGTTATGACCGGCGCGGACCTCCTGGTGGACCTCCCGGACCTCGGCGGCCTCATCCAACTCGCCCCGGACCCCACCGGGTTCGAACAGGAGATCCTGCCCAACCTGCAGTGGCTCCGGAGCGCACCCACCCCGGACGGGAAGGGCGAGGTCCGCACCGCGTACAACAAGGTCCTCGGGCAGATCGTCGGCGTGTACAGCACGACCACGCAGCGGCTCACCGTGCAGGAGCAGGTGAACGGCCAGACGGTCACGCGGGAATTCGGGCGCGTCCTGACCAGCGAGGAACACACCACGAGTACTTACCACCCGACCTGCGGCGACATGCTGCTGCGGCAGCAGACCGTGAAGAGCTCCTGGGGGTACACGGTCGCCACGAAGGTCCGCACGGAAATCACCGGCGCGTACGGCTTCATCAGCGCCGTCACGGCTGGCGATCCGCTGGGCGAGGAAACAGAGCTGATCGAGCAGACCTGGAGTCCGGAAGGGTGGCTGCAATCCCGCGTCAAGACGACCCGGAAGCTGTCCAGCGTGCAGCAGGCCAACCCGGAAGGCGAGCTGCCCGACCGTGGGCCGCTCGCGCCGTTCGAGTTCCTGGAACGGGTCCGGTTCGAGACGTTCCGGCCGTCCTGGCTGATGGAGTGGCGGGAGAGCGGCGGCATTCCGGTGCCGGTGTACGACGCGGACAGCTTCGACCCGGTCCGCCTTGGCGTGCGCGGCGGCACGATCACCAGCGGCGCTGAACCGATGGACGCCGCGCCCACCCGCGTCACCTGCCCCGACCCATGCAGCAAGCGTCAGCGGGCCATCCCGAACGCCGTGCAGATCCGCGCGGACGCAGGCCGCCAGGGCACGGAGGTCACCCGGTCCGTCAGCTGGACCCGCGACCGGGGCACGCTCGCCACGTACGCGCGCTGGGTGGCCGCAGATCTCGCGCAACGAATCACGCGCACCCGGACTCTGATCGGCGTCCCGCCCATCGTGCCGGGCATGGCCGCCCAGGACGCGGACGGGCGGGGCCTGCGCGGCGTAGTCCAGAGCGTCACCGTGCAGGTTGGTAGCGGGCAGGCCAGCACGGAGGTCATCACGCATGAACCGCAGCCGCCGCGCCTGAGTGAGCACGCCTACCAGTCCACGCAGACGACATACCGGGACATCGTTCTGTTCCGGCAGGTGGGCGGCGTGACCGTCCAGCACTTCACTGGGCAGTTCGATGGGAACGCTCCGAGGTTCGAGAACGTCTTCGTGCGTGTCGCCGGCACGCAGTACCCCAGCCCGCTCGACGAACTCGAATGGATCGACGACCCTCGGTACGGGCCGACGGCCACCGGGAACTACGGGCAGGAGGCCATGACGTGAACGATCGCGACAAGGCCACCCTGAAGCTGCTGCTGGGCCAATGCTGCTGCCCAGACGAGAAGCCGCCCGTGCCAAGGTCGCCCCTCCGGCCCGCCGTGCACGGGCGACCTATGGGACGCCGCCCGCCCCAGGTGGATGAGGAAATTCCTTTCCTGCCGCCCGTTCCTTGGTACGCCACCGGGCAGCGGCCCTCCGATTTCGGGAGCCGCCATGTGCCGGGCAACGGTCCGGACGGGCGGCCGCTGTCCCGGACGGGCAACGACGACACCCAGCGGGCGTTCACGCTGGACGACGGCAGCCTGCGCAGCCTGCCGACCACGTACACCGTAGACCACGAGGCGCGCGTGATCCGGCCCGCCGAAGAACTCCTGGGCGTGCAGGAGACAGCGACCTCCGCGCCGGGCGAGTACCTCGTCACCGGCACGCGCGTCTGGACGTTCATCTCGGGCGCGAACTGGATGGTGCCCGAGCCGTCCACGTTCACGTCCAGCACGTTCACTCGGCGGTACAACCTGCTCGCTGATCGGGTGATTCCGTACGCGACGGGCACAGAGTCGAACAGCACCCGCACGGTCACGCGCAGCAACCAAGCGCAATGGATTGATTTCACGTACCAGGATCAGGAGATGTTCAGCAACAGCGTGCCACCCGTGCGGCCGATTGAGCTGCGGTTCGAGGCGTTTAAGGGGTCAAGCGGCGAGGTGTCATTCTCGTTGATCGGGCGCGTGAACCGTGGCCTGGGCACTCCAGACGAGGAACACCGCATGGGCCTGGGCAGCTGGCTGGTGCCGATCCCGACTGGCCAGTTTTTGGGCGCGCCGAACGACGCGGAGGTCGCGTACCCGTTCGCGCCGAACCAGATTTACGACCTGCCGCGCGAGGAGCGCACCCGCAGCGCCCCGATCCGGTTGGTCTGGGCACCGTTGGAGACCGGCGCACAGCCGGACCTGTTGCCGTTCGGAGAGCGCTGGCGTGGGCCTGGGGGGGTGGTCACCCTCCAAGGCAAACCCACCGATGATCACGCGCGCCTGGGCGGCACGGACATCCTGAGCTGCCCGGCCGGATCGTGGAGTGGCCCGGGGAGCTGGGCCGCGTATCGACGTGGGGCTGGTGGCACCGTCCTGCTGATTGAGCACTCCGGACAGATGACGCGGGTGGACCTGCCGCTGGAAGGCGAGCCGCCCACCACGCAGTCCGTGCCGCTGTCCACGTTCCTGGCAGGCCTGGGCCTCAAACCGGCCGACTGGCAGGGCTTCGGGCGGGCCGGACCCCTGCACAACACCTGGCCGCCGCACGAGGCGGTCACGCGCGACCTGGGCGCAACGGAGACCTGATGGCTGTCACGATCAGAGACAACGACCCCTGGGTGCACGCGCACCCGGACGAGTGGCGCGCGGCCCGACTGGGGCGGCCAGGGCGCCCGCCGAAACCGGAAGCGCGCGTTCCGCCACCCCCGCCGCTGGGCGTGCGGGTGACGGACTCCCTGCGCTCCCCGCTGCGTGATGAGACCCTGCCGAGAGGTGCGGCCCCGTGGCTGCGGCCGGAGCGGGTGGAGGTCTGGTCGGGGACCGAGTGGTTGGAGAGCGCCCCAGCCCTGACGGCGTTGAACAAACGCAGCCTGTACCTGCCAGCCGCGTGGCCCGACGAGATCGACGACCGGACAGGAGTAACCGGCCGGTTGCGCGTGACCTACCCAGCAGGCCCGGCCAGTCTGAGCGCGGCCACGCAGCGCGTCCTGACCGCGCGGGCGACGGTCGGCGGCGCGTGGCTGGTGGACGGTCAGCCCGTCACCGCGTACCCACTCGGCCCGCACGCGCCCGGTGGGAAACGGCCGCCGCGCGGCGTCCACCCCTGGGCCATCGTGACCACCCTTGTCAGCGCCCCCAGTGAGGGGATCACCTTCGAACTCGACACGCGCGGCAGCCGCATCTCGCAGCTGCTGCTGGCCCTATCAGGAGCGCCATGAATGCAAAAATCCCCCTGATCCTCGCCACGGCCACACCTGCCGGCGGCGCGCTGATCCCCGTCCGCCCAAACGGCCTGATTGATAGCGTTTACCTCGGTCAGTTCGGCCCGGCCGTTACCCTGGAGTTCACCGGCACCGGCGGCAGCGGGACGTGGCAGACCCTCACGCCCGGCTACGCCTTCCAGACGACGGGCACGCTGCGCCTGACCCGCACGGACACCAGTGCAACCGCCACCACCATCGAGATGACCTCGCCCGTCGAAGGCCTCAGCGAGATCCAGGGCACCCTGGACGGAGAGGGGTACCTGATCCTCAACGGTGGCCCGGTCGTCACGCCGAAGGACCTGGGCGTGAACCTCGCCTCCAGACTGGCGAGCCTGGAAGGGGGCGGGGGCGGAGGCGGTGGGGGCGGAGGTGGCCCCATCGTGCTCAGCCAGGGGGCCGGTGCCGACAACCTCGGCCGGATCAGCGGAGCTGGCACCAACATTCCCGTCCGGCGACTCAGTATCCGAGCGAACACCATCCCCCTCCAGGTGATCGACCAGATCCTGATCAACGCCGTGCAGGCCCCCCCCGGATCACTCCAGTTGATCGGCCTGTACGACGCGAACGACACCCCGGTCTATGAGGGGAGTCCGCTCGGCATGGTCACCAACTTCCTCGGCACGACCATCACGATTCCACCGCTGCTGTACGGCAACCCGCACGACACGCTCGTGCTGCTGTTCAACATGGACGTGTCGATCCCTGCCTACGCGGTTTCGCAGTCCGGCGCGAGCATCACTGTCCGGGCAGAGGACCAGTACAACAACTCCCTGAACGGCATGGTCGGCGTGCAGATCCAGGCGGCCGCTGCTGGCGCCCTGGCCGGTCCGGTCACGCACTACAGCCTGCCGATTGTTCGCGCGGCGACCGTGGACCCGCCGCGTGGTGGGTACTGGGAGGTCGTAGCCCCGGAAGGCGTGGCACCCACCATCCGGTTTAGCGACGGCTTCAGCTGGTTCAGTACCACGCTCACGCAGGAATAAGCGGCCGTCGCGCACCAGCTCGTGGCCCCCACCGTCGTCCGGCGCGGTGGGGGCCTTCCCTTGCAGCCGGAGAGGAGATTCGATGAACCTGATTCAATCGCTGAAATCGTTCCTGCGCGCCGAGGGCTTCAAGGCGCTGCTGTACACGGCGCGGGACGGTGACAACGCGGAGGCGGTCGGGCCGGGCAATCCCCTGCCCGTCGCCCTGATCGGCGGCGCAGGCAGCGACCCGAACGCCGCGCGTGAGGCCACGCTGCAGCAGGTGCGGGATGGCATCACGGCCCTGGCCGCCCTGCTGGGCAGCACCGACAACCTCGAAGGCCTGCTGAGCACGCAGGCCACGTATCTCGATCAGGTGGAAAGTCTGCTGACCACGCTCGGTGGACAAACGGACGGCCTGGAGGGCCTGCTGGCTGCCCTGGGCGTGAAGGACGACGCGAGTCTGGCGAAGTTGGAGAACCTCCGGGCGCTGCTGGCAAACATCGACACGCACGGGCAGGCCGCGAACGGGAACAGCTACATCCTCGCCACGCAGGCGCAGGGCGACGGCCTGCGCGTCCAACACCCCGCCGTGACCAACACCTACCCCCCGCAAGTGCTCGCACCGGGCGCTGAGCAGGCGCTGACCATCCCGGCGGGTGCCAACCGGGCACTGCTGCGCGTCGTCGCCGGGCAGGCACGGTTCGGGCTGGGCAACACCACGGACACGCCCCTGGTGGGCGAGGGCGGCGGCCTGGACGACCTGCGGGACGCGCAACTCACGGCGCTGCGCATCACGGTCGAGGCGAACAGCGCAGTCCGCGTGGACTACTGGCGGGAATCGTGAGGCTCATTCCGGCCGCCCCGCTGCCGGCGGCAGAATCGGTGGCGTCCTGGCCGGTCATGGTGGCCCGCCTGACGGCCGGGCAGGTGGTCGCGTCGCAGACGTTCGCGCGGCTGATGGTGCGGGCAGCCGTGGACACCCATGGGGGTTTCAGCGACGCGAGTAGCCACTACGTGATCCCCCAGACCGGCCTGTACCGACTGGAGGGGAAGGTGCGCGTGGCGGACGGGGTGATGCCCGCCGGGGCCAGCATCGGCCTGGGCATCGACCGGGGTGAGTGGGATAGCGCCTCGTTTTTCTGGGGTACGTCCAGCCCCAGTCGCCAGGGCGTCATCAATCAGCGCGTCGAGTATTTCGCGCAGGGCGAGACGATCTGCCTGTTCGTCTACGCCGATCACGCCACTCAGCCGACAGTGAGCGTGACCAGTGCGGAACTCACGCTGGACCGCATCCGATGAGCGGCATGACGCACGAGGAGCGGCTGCTCGCCTTTCGGTACCTGTACCCAGCGGCCCGGTGGCCCGAGGACATCGCGCTGAGCGACGACGGCACCGGATCGCGTGTCACCCACTGGGGCCTGCCGGGCGAGCAGCCCACGGAGGCGCAGCTGGTGACGGCCCTGCCGGCTGCGAGGGTGCGGGACGCGGCCCGGCGTGACCTGCGGGAGTGTCAGTTGATGCTGGACGAGCGGTACCGGCTGTTCACACGGGCGCGCGCGACGGGAAACGTCGCGGACGCGCTGGACGTGCAGGCCGAGATTCGGGAACTACTCACGTACATGGAGGAACTGCGCAATGCCCCCGATCCTGCCTAAACGCTGCCCGAACTGCGCCAGCCGGTGCGTGAAAACCGGCGAACACCTCGCGTACTGGCGGTGCGGCAACTGCGGGTGGACAGACGACCCGGCGGCGCTGCAACCCGCCCAGGAAGCGGTAGTAGAGACGGCGGCCGTCGCGGAGACGCCGCTGGACTCTGGTGCGTAAGTGATTGAGCTGCCCGACGACTGGAGCACCGCGCAGTTCGAGGCGCTGGCCGCTCGCGCTGCACCGACCTTCTAAATCCACCCGCTCACGCTCACGCGCTCCAGCCTCCCGGCCTGGGGCGCGTTTCATTCACTGCCGGGCACGAGGTGATCACCATGCGACGCAGGCCACTGGCCCTTCTTCTTCTCGTCTGCGCGGCCCTGCTGGCCGTGTCGGTCGCCGCGGCCGTCCTGGCCCGCAAACTTCCCCCCGACCCGCCCAGCTGCGCGGTCGGTGCGCGCCTGACCGGGCTGCGCAGCAATCTCGGGCAGTACCAGGTCCGCATCGAGCTGCCCGCCACCTGCCCACCGAACGAGCAGCGGCTCGCGCGGATCATCACCAGGAATGGTGGGCGCATCCCGCCAATCGGGTACTTCCGCCTGGGCGCCGGGTACCCGCGCCGCATCGACTGGTGGGTGTTCCCCGGCGCGCAGATCCAGGACCGTCCCGCTCCGAACGTCTGGGTGGACGCGCCCCTCCGGGGGGTGCCGGCATGGTGGTGATGCTCCGCCCGTACCGCACGCAGGTGCTCCTCGGGCACGCGCTGATCGCCCTGGCGGCGTACCTCGCCGTGCCGGTCGAGAAGGCCAGCCTATGGCCGCTGGAGATCTGGGGCGGGCTGCACATCCCGATGTGGGTGTGGCCCGCCCTGCTGGGCGTGACGGGCTTCCCGCTCGCCCGGACGCGACGGGCGCGCGTAGGCATGCTGCTGTGCCAGTTGAGCGTGATCTGGCTGGTCACAGTCGCGCTGGCCGCGTACCTCGCCGCCGGGTGGAACCCGGTGACGGTGCTGTGCGCGGTGCTGGCCCTGCACGCGCAGTGGACGAGCGTAGACCTCAAGGCCGTTGCGGCGGCCAGCGGGAACGGGTGAACACGTGGATCTGGAACTGATCGGCAAACTCCTCGGGTGGGCCACGGCCGCCACCGTCGCCCTGACCGGGCTGTGGACGTACTTCGGCAAGAGCAAAGACAGCGCCTGGACGCGCCTCGTGTCGGAGAACGACCGGGTGCGCCGGGACCTGCAGGAAATGAAAGCGGACCTCCGAAGCACCAACGAGCGCCTGGAGAAGGTAGAAAGCGAGCTGGAGGAACTGCGCGCGGACCGGCGCACGTTGCTGGACTTCCTGCGGGACGTGGTGAGTGGGCAGTTCCCCCTGGACTGGATTCAGACCCGCGCGCAGGAACTGCTGACGCGCATGGGCAGAGGAGCACCATGACCGACTGGAAAGCACTGATCGCCGCTCGACCGGGCGGCGCGACGACGGCCGCGCTGATCGCCACGTACGGCAACCCGGAGGGCCCCGGTGCGGGCCCCAGCCCGCAGGGGGGCGCGTGGTTCACGCCCAGCCCGGCGTGGGCGCGGGAGAACCTCACGACCATCCCCATCGAGAAACTCCCGCACTGGCCGCTGCTGGCCGGGAAGGCGGTGAGTGGGGTGACGGTCCACCGCCTGGTGGCCGTGCCCCTGATCGCCACGTGGGCGGAAGTGAACCGGCGCGGGCTGGCCGGGCGGCTGCGGACGTTCAACGGGGCGGCCGCGTTCCGGCACATGGGGCACAGCCGCGCCCGCCCGCTGAGCGTGCATGCGTTCGGCGCGGCCCTGGATTTCGACGCGGCGTGGAACGCGTACGGGGTGCCGCTCGCGCAGCAGCAGATCGACCGGGACGTGATCCGGGTATTCCAGGAATGCGGCTGGGAGTGGGGTGGCCTGTGGAGCGACCCGTACGAAGACGGCATGCACCTGCAGTGGACCGACCCCCTGCCGGGCGTGCCGCAGCCCGCGTGGCGGGACGCCATGGCGCGCGGGGAGGGCAGCGCCCCGAAGCCCAAACCCGCACCCGCTCCGGTGTCGGTGGTGAAGCCCGCCCCGCGCGCACCCATCGTCCTCGTGCCGGACGGCGCGGGCGGCTGGCGTGACGTGGCCGGGCAGCGGACCACGCTGCCGGGCGGCACGGTCGTCAACGCGACCGACCCCGCCCGGATCTGGATTGCCGAGCGCTGAACCTCACCGACCAGGGCGGCCACCTCCAGCGCGGGGTGGCCGCCTGCTTTCGACCCCTGGGAGGGTGACATGAAACGAGGACTGAAGTGGATGGCTGGAACCGTGCGGCTCGTCGACGCGCAGGCGCGCTGGCTGCTGGCGCTGTTCCTGCTGGCGTGCGGGTACGCGTTCGCGCAGCCGGTCGTACCGGACCTGGGCGCGGACCCGCTGGGGTGGCTGCGGATGATGGCGGGGAACCCGGTGGCGCTGGGCCTGGTGGTGTTCGGGCTGGTGGAGACGTGGAAGCGGAACGCGGCGAGGCGGGAGCCGCCGCTGAACTGGCAGCCGTGGCGCTGGTGGACACTGGCGTTCCTGATCGGGATGGGGGGCAGCGTGGCGCTGAGCTGCGCGGCAGGCCTGCTGCCCGGCGGCGCACCGTTAACCCTGGCGGACCTGCCGACCGCGTTGCTGAACGGGGTGCTGGCGGGCGTGGTGGCGATCGCCGGACGGGACGGGGCGCGCACGGTCCTGGGGTGGATCTGGCCGACCGGCGCGGCGGGCAGCACGGGGCCTGCAACCCTGCCTGCGGGGCAGGGCGAGGGTGAACCCGCTGCGCCGCCCGCCTCGGCCTTCCAGGCGGCGGAAGCGGCGCGCGCCCCGCTGGGCCTGATGGGCGGATTGCCTGATCAGGTGGTGACGCCGGAGCGGGCGCTGGCGCCGGCCGTGCTGGCCAGCCTGCGCCAGGTCCTCGCGGAGTCGCTGCCCGAGGAGTTGACGGCCGCGCAGGTGTCGGAACTCGCGGTCGAGCTGGCGCCAGTGATCGCGGATCTCGCGGACGGCCGCGCGTACCTGAGCGCGGAGGACCAGGAACAGGTGCTCACCGTGGTGCAGGACGCGTTGTCCGGCACTGATCAGGCCCGCCCAGTCTGATCAGTGCCGGACAACTTGCGCCGTTTCCGGTACCTAACGGTTGAGTCCGGCGATTCTAGGTCACGGTGACCTAACTGCTGGGACTCAGGCTTTCCTGATGGACACCAGTGCCTGGATCGTGTGCATTGCCCTCCCGGGCAGCGTGATCAGGAGTCGAGAAGCCTGATCAGTGCCGGACAACTTGCGCCGTTTCCGGTACCTAACGGTTGAGTCCGACGATTCTAGGTCACGGTGACCTAAACGCTGGGGCTCAGGCTTTTGATGGACACCAGTGCCTGGATTGTGGGCATTGCCCTCCCGGGCAGCGTGATCAGGAGTCGAGCAGGGCCATGAGCTTGACGAGCTGGCGCTCGACCTGCTGACGTTTGGCCGCCCCCAGCTCGTCCAGGCGTTCCGGAGTGAGCCGCCTCTTTAGGTCATCCAGTGAGGGCGTGGTGGGGGCGCGGCTGGGCTTCGTGAGGGTCTGGATGTGTGCCCTGAGTTGGTCTGCCCCCCACGCGCATTCAACGGCCTGCCTCAGCACCTCTGGACGCTTCGGGTGATCTTTCATGTAGGTGAGCTGCAGGCTCGCCTTGAGCGACAGCTGACCGGCGCGGACGGCCGCCACTTCGTCCTGTTCGAGCAGCAGGATGCGGGAGCGGGTGCGTGCCCAGGTTTCGAGGGCGCCGAGGCCCATGCTCGCCAGAGTCTCGCCGACGCGGTGGGTGTCTTCCTCGGTGCCGTTTCTGAGGCGGTTCAGGAAGCTGGGAACCTGCTCCAGGGGCACGCCCGACGTCGCGCTGATCTGCTCGAGCACCGCGAGATCGTTGAGGTACTGATCGGGTTTTTGACGGGCATTGTTCTCGGTGATGGCGACTTTCAGGAGGTCGCTGTCAGGGATGTCGCGGATGTACACGGGGACTTGCGTGAGCCCGGCCAGGATGGCTGCGCGCAGGCGCCGGTGCCCGGCAACCAGCTCGTAGTGTCCGGGCGCAGCGTTGGAGTTGGGACGCAGGAGCAGGGGCGAGAGGACGCCCTGACTGCGGATGCTGGGGAGCAGGTCTGCCAGATCGTCCTCGGGGGCGTCCGGCGTGTCGTTGACCCGGCTGTACCGCGGGTTGTGCCTGGGGATGACCGAGATCGTCGACACCTGCACCATGCGGGCGTCAGTACCGGCGTTGGTCTGGGCCATGACGGCCACGTTCCCCACGGCGCTCAGCATGTTCGGCCGCTTTGGCTTGCCGCTCACGCGCCTACTCCCATGAAGCCGAGCAGCTCGTCGGTAACCTGGTTGAGTTCCCTCACGGCCGGATCTTTAGGCTTCCAGCACGGGACGACCGTGCGGCTGATCATGGCGTCGTTAAAGACGGCCTTCCGGTTCGTGATCGGTGATGTGGTGGGCGCCAGTTCTACGTAGTGCTCATTCAGGATCTGAAGTACCTCGCGGTCGTGGTTGACGGCCTTGTTGAAGGACGTGACGACGAACGCGCTGACTTTCAGTTTCGGGCTGAAGCGCCGGCACTGCGCGACGACTTCTAGGACGTGGTTGAAGTTCTCGATGCTCTTCATGGAGCTGTTGACCGGGATGAGGATGTGATCGACGGCGCTGAGGGCCGCGCGGGCGAGGCCGCCGCGCGAGGGAGGCGTGTCGATCAGGATGATGTCGAACCGCCCTTCGAACTGATCGAGCATCTTGCGGAGGTTGCCGATGTCCTCGTCGTTCATCAGGAGCGTGGCGTCGATCTTGCTGAGCTTGTTGTTGGAGGGAATGACCTGCAGCTCCGGAAAGTTCGTCGCGGTCATCGGGGTGGGCGGTGTTTCTTCGGGGTCGTTCAGGTAGTTGCCGACGGTGGAACTGATCCGGTGGGCTGGGCTGGTGGGATCGTCCATGAGGCCCAGGCGGCGGGTCAGGCTGCCCTGCGGGTCGGTGTCGATCAGCAGGACGCGGTTGCGATCGCCGGTGACGGGATTGGTGCGCTGCGCGAGGAGGTAGCCGATTTCAACGGCGATCGTCGTTTTTCCGCTGCCGCCGGACTCGTTCCAGATGGCGATGCGAAGTGCGGGGCTGGTCATGGGGCTCTCCTGGCGGTCTGGTGGGTCGATGGGGATCAGAGCGGCGATCGGGGCGGTGTAGTGGGTGATCTGGTACGGCTCGCGGTGCGTGTTCAGATCCCAGAGCGTGGCGGTGAGTTCATCGCGGAATCTGCGCATTGCAATGGACCGGGTGGGCTGGTTTGGGGGTAGGTCACTGAGGGGGACAAGGCGCGCCACGGGGGTGCCGTAGTTGCTGATGGTGACGCTGTGCTGCGTGGCCGCCACGTAGTCGAGCAGGTCGGGTAATTGGGCACGGATGTCACGCAGTGGGACAGGGTTGGGTGGCGGTTCGTCCGAGAACCGCTTTTTATGGGTCATGTTGCCCGGATGGTAAAAGGTTTACCAAATGATTGTCAAACTGACAGTTGCTCCGGGACCGGGCGCATCTGGCTAGGTCACCGTGACCTAACCTCCCAGCCCTGTCGGCGACGGAGCATGACCCGGCCTGCCTCTTCGACGCGTTGCGCTTAACATGCGGCCCCCTGCCCGCGCTGTGGCGTGAGGCAGGGGGCCTTTTTTACTTCCAGTCGGCCGCGCGCACCAAGCGATAGGTGTCATTGACCTTCTCGATCTTGTCAACCCTTTGGGCCTCTTCGAGCATCGTCCGGGCCGTGTTGTATGGCACCGGCTCGGAATAGCAGATTTCAGGCGTGTCCGGCGAGGAGCGGACAACCACAAGCCAAAGCTCCTTGATGGGTAACTGTGTCATCTGAAAATCCATCTTAGACGGCGAGTTCGTCAACAGCGGATGGATAGGCGGCTATCAAGTGATCCCGTCCTGCCCTCCCGATCCTTTCTGTGGCCCGAGAGCTGGCGGGAGGAGCCTTTGTGCTGCTGGCCAGCCGGGATTCCCATGCCTGTGTATGCTGGCTCATGCCCCGCGCCGTCCCATACGCCGCTGATGCTCAGGGCGCTCTCGTAGACCCCGCCCTGGTGATGGGGCGAGGGGCGTTCTTCTGTCTGGAGTGCCATGAGCCTGTCTCTCACCGACGCGAACATCTCCGACAGGGCCGCACCGTTGTAGCTCACTTCTCCCACCAGTCTGGAAGCTCCTGCGTGGGCGAGAGTGTGCTGCATATCGCCGCGAAGATGCGCCTCCTCGAAGCCCTGACCCTTCGGGAGCGGCCATTCATGATTCGCCGCGTATGTCAGCGTCTCGCCTGTGAAGTCACGCAAGATGAACCGTGGGAATTGCCGCCCTTTGAGATAGCGGAAGCTGAGCGGGTGCTGGGCACGTATCGCTTGGATGTCGCAGCTCTCAATGAAGGCGTTGTCAGCGTCGGATTTGAGGTGTACGTCAGTCACAGGGTGGACACGGTTAAAGCGGCGAATTTGACTGTCCCCTGGCTGGAATTACAAGCTGACGCAACGGCCCGCGACCCCTATGTACTTCAACCAGTCGTGGACTCCCTGCTGACGGGCGATGAGGAAGCCGATATTCGGGAAAGTCTCAGAGTGACACGTATGCAGCTCGCCCAACGACTTAAAGAACGAATTGCACTGGCATGCACCTTGGATGTTCGTGTGAATGGCTATGCCGTTCCAGGCCGCCTAATCAACAAGCTTTTTCGGAGTCGACAGGAGGGCATTTCGTTCTTGAGCCCTTGGTGGTGTCCGGAATGCGCGGCCAAGCGCGAGCAGCAGGCGCAGGCAGCTCTGCTGGCCGAACAGAATCGGATCATTGCCGTACGAGAGCAGGCAGAACGCGCAGCCAGAGAGGAGGAGGAGCGCTTGCGGCAGAGAGAGGTACATCTGGCAGAGCAGCGGTCGGTGTTCGGACCTTGGCTGAGTGAACCATTTCCCACTTGGTACGCTGCCGATCTGGAACAGCATGCACCTGTCCTGCGGGCCGTCTGCCAGTACCTCCATCAATACTGGCCAGGGGCTGGGCAGCGCATATCGGAGTGGGCGGGGGAGACCCTCATCGCTCGCCGATGCTGGAAGTGTCAGCAACCGATCATCTGCCTGGACAGTCGGGGCTACATTGAGAACTTCAGGGTTTTCTACCCTATGGTGGAGTACTTCAAGCCTCAAGACGCGCGGCGTGGGTACTTCATCAGTAAGTGCCTAGCCTGCCGCCAGCGGCAACGGCTTCAAGACATACGCGAAGGTAAGCATGTCGTTTTACGGGATGACATGCTGCCGAGATGGGTGGCAGCTTTCGGTGGACTAGCCCGGGCAGCTGTCAGGCCGGACCGACAGACGACCTCGGGTGGATCGCCGAAGGGTATTGAAGTCGGGCATCTCAACTGAGAGCAGTGGTATCGGCGGGGACGTGGTACGCGAGCGGGTACTTCTCTGCTCGCCAAGTTTCCGGGTCGCGGGTCCAGGTGAGTGGTTGGCCTGCTTGCTCGCCGGCGGCTGTTCGTGCGGCGGCAGCGGTGTCGTAGGGGCCGAGGTGACGGACGACTTCTCCGGTGTCGACGTGCGTGACGGTGACGTAAACGCCTGGCTGCGCAGGTTCGTTCATACGGCCTCCCCTGCTGCTGGCCGGAGCAGGCGCGGGACGTAGATCAGCACCCCGGCGCCCCAGATCACTCCGAAGGCGAGGAGGACCCATTCCGGGCCGCGCGTCTCCGGCTGCGTGCCCATCTGCCACAGCAGGTACAGGCAAGCAGTAACGCTCGCCAGGCAGATCAGCAGCAGGTAGAGCAGCACACCGACTCGCACGCGATCCATCGTCATGCCTCACAGCCTACCCGGACCAGCCGCGCACGCCGTCCCACATGCGCTACCCGCACGAGTGGCCCTGACGCATACTGCGCCTTGATGCAACCCCAGGAATTCACGGCCAAGTGGCGCAAGCGGGCCTTCGAGGTCACCGAGGAACAGGCGTACCAGGAGCACTACGCCGACGTCGCCCGCCTCGTTGGCGGTCCTATCCCAGGTCAGGCCGGCGCGCCACACGGCCTGACCTTCCAGGCCGGGGTGAGCAAGGTCGGCACCACGGACTTCGGGAAGGCCGACGTGTACCTGCCGGGCCACTTTATCTGGGAAGCGAAGCGCGCCCAGAAAACGGCGGGCGCCCGTGCGAAGAAGCTCGGCGAGGCCCTCGCGCAGGCCATGCTGTACGCGTACGACCTAGGCAGCCCGCCCCTGATCGTCGTGACGGACTTCGTGGAGATCCGCGTCCACACCCTGTTCAACGGCACGATGCCCCGCACCTTCCGTATCACCCTCGACGACATCGAGCACAACCAGGTGCTCGAAGGCACTAGCCTGCGCGCCCTGGACGTCCTGCGGTTCGTGTTCCACGCCCCCGCCGAACTGGACCCCCGCCTGACCCGCGAGCGCATGACCACCGAAGCGACCGGGCAGGTCGGCGCGGTCGCCCGCGCCATGGTGAAACGTGGTCACGACCGCCCGGCCGTGGCGCACTTCATGCTGCGCGTCGTGTTCGCCATGTTCGCCGAGGACATCGGCCTGCTGAAGGACCGCCTGCTGACGGCGGTGCTGGAACGTAGCGTCACGAAACCCGCGCAGAGCGAGTCATACCTGACTGAGCTGTTCGCGGCCATGGCGACCGGCGGGGAATTCTGGGGGCATGACGTCACGCACTTCAACGGTGGCCTGTTCGACGCCCGCCCCGCCTTTCCGTTGACCGTCGAGGACGCGACGGCCCTGCTCGAGGCGGCGAAGCTGGACTGGTCGCAGGTGGAACCCGCGATCTTCGGGGGGCTGTTCGAGAGCAGTCTGGAAGCGGAGGTGCGTGGGAAGCGCGGCGCGCACTTCACGGGCGTGCAGGACATCGAGCGGATCGTGGAACCAGTCGTGATGGTGGACCTGCTGCGGCAGTGGGACGCCGTGCGCGAGGAAGCGCGCGCGCTGGTCACCACGGCAGAGGCCCAGGCAGCTCAACAGGAGAAGGACGGCTCTGCCCGTAAAGCAGCGAGCACCCGCGAGAAAGCCCGGCTCGCCGCAGCGAAGCTCGTCACGGACTTCCAGGCGCACCTGGGGGCCGTGCGTGTCCTCGACCCGGCTTGCGGGAGTGGGAACTTCCTGTACGTCGCACTGAAACGCCTGATGGATCTGGAGGCGCTGGTGCTCGCTGAGGCGGGCCTGTACGGCGTGGGCAGCTTCGACCTGCCTCCCATCGTTCACCCACGCCAGATGCTGGGCATCGAGATTGAGGGGTTCGCAGCGGAGCTGGCGAGCGTGACGCTGTGGATCGGGTACATCCAGTGGAACCACACACACGGCGGGTACTACCAGGTGCCCGTGCTGCAGCAGCTGGAGAACATCGAGAACCGGGATGCGCTGCTGAACGAGGACGGAACCGAGGCGGATTGGCCAGCCGCGACATACATCACGGGTAACCCACCGTTCCTGGGTGACAAGGTGATGCGCGACCGCCTGGGCGCCGAAATCACCGAGGCGATTCGTAAGGTGTACGGGGACCGACTGCCCGGGCAGAGCGACCTCGTGTGCTACTGGCCGGAGAAGGCCCGCGCCATGGTGGAGGCGGGCATTACGCGCCGGGCGGGTTTCGTCACCACGAACAGTATCCGGGGTGGGAAGAACCGCGTGGTCCTGGAACGCATCAAAGCGAGTGGGGACCTGTTCATGGCGTGGCCGGATGAACCATGGCTGCAGGACGGGGCGGCGGTCCGCGTGAGCCTGTTCGCCTTCGACGGCGGCAGCGAGCAGGTCAAAGTGCTGGCCGGGCAACCCGTTGCGGACATCAACCCCGACCTCACCGCACACGCTGATGTGACTCGCGCAGTGGTGCTCGCCGAGAATCGAGGGCTGTCGTTCCAGGGGCCGGTCAAAATTGGCCCGTTTGAGGTTGCTGCCGAGGTGGGCGCCCGATGGAGGAACGAGCCGAATCCCGATGGAGTGGACAACAGGAACGTGGTGCGCCCGTGGGTGAACGGCATGGACCTGACGCGGCGCCGGTCCGGAAAGTGGATTGTTGATTTCGACATCATGGATGAAGTCGAGGCAGCACGCTTCGTCGCTCCTTTCCAGTACGTGCTGGAAAAGGTCAAGCCCGAACGGCAGAACAATGCACGTGAGGTTCGTCGCCGCTTGTGGTGGCGGCTTGGAGAGACGGGAAGCGCACTGAAAACCGCCGTTGCGCCCCTCAAACGGTTTATCGGCATAGCGAGAGTCGCGAAACACCTTATACCTGTGTGGGTTGATGGAGAAACACTGCCTGACAGTGCGGTAGTCGCGATTGCTCGGGATGACGACTTCACGTTTGGAGTGCTGGCCTCGACCATTCATCGCTTCTGGGCTTTGAAACAGGGAACGGCATTGGAGGATCGCCCTCGCTATACGCCCTCAACCTGCTTCGAAACATTCCCCTTTCCTAATCCGACCGATGAGCAGCGCGCTGAGATCGAGAAGTGGGCACGGTATGTGGTGACGATGCGGGAGCACCTGCTGGCGCAGGACGCGAAGGCGACGCTGACGGGCCTGTACAACGACGTGGTCCGCCTTCGGGCCGAGCCGGACGCGACGCACCCGGTGACGGCACTCGTGAAGGCCCACGCGGATCTGGACCAGGCAGTGGCCGCCGCATATGGCTGGGAGTGGCCGCTGAGCGAGGACGAGGTGCTCGCGCGGCTGCTGGCGCTGAACTTGGAGCGGGCAGGGCACGCGTCCTGAGAGTGGGGCGTACCCTGCCCCGATGACATTCACCCCTGGCCGCCCCCTTCCGTCCGACCCACAGAGCACGCAGGAACGCACCCTGTACCACGCGCCCATGCAGTCCGGAGAGATGGGCAGCATGACCCGCGAGGGCGGTACGTGGCAATGGCGGCAGCTACGTGGGGGAGGGCCGGAGGCGTACGGCAGTGGCGGCTGGAATGACCTGCAGGCGTGGCTGCAGCGATGAACGCAGGGCGGCCCGCACCGGGATCTACGGGCGGGCCGTTTCATTGCCTGATGTTCAGGCGGGGAGGTGGCGGCTGTCGCGCTGGGGTTCGGCAGGCTGGAAGCCCAGGTACGTCGCGCGCCACTGGAACGAGTCCATCGGGCCACTGATGATGGTGGGGCGGCCGTCGTCATCCACGCCCCTGACGTGCACGACGGCACTGAGCACGCCCTGGTAGGTCACGTCGTACAGGCGGTTGTGGAAGTGAACGGCGCGGCCGTCGTGCGCCACGGCGCTGAACTGCACCGGCGTCCGTCCCCACTGGTTGACGGGCCCGGCCCGCTTGCGATCCTCGGCGGGTACGACCGCGAGGGCCAGGCGGCCCAGCTCGTCGAACAGGCCGCGCTGGCGTTCGCCCAGGGTCGCCTTGTCGAGCGTGCGCTGGAGTTTCTCCACGGTGGCGAGGGTCTGCCCGAAGTAGAAGGGGTCCTGCAGGCGGCCCACGGCGGCGGGGCTGGTGCCCATGCGCCGGGCAATCTCGCTGTCGCTCAGGCCGCTCGCCTGGACAAGCTGCTCGATGTGCAGGCTGTAAGTGTTCACGTCGGCCGGTTCGATCAGTTCGGTTTCGGGGTTCGGGAAGTCCACGAGGATCTCGGCGGGCAGGTCGTCCGCACTCCGGTACTGACCTTCGGGGCGGGGCAGCTCCTGCCGGTCGTATTCGAGCAGGGAGAGGGCGGCGCCCTGCTGGAGGCGCTGGCGCACCTGCTCGCAATCCTTGCCGGTGACGGTGACGCGGAGTTCGGGGATGAGGCCGCTGTGGGCGTCGCCATCGTGGATGTGCAGACCGAGGTACTGGGTCATGGGTACTCCTAGTGGGTAGGGTGCAGAGGAGACCTAAGCCGAATGGGGGTGGAGCCTGCGACTCCTAGGGAAAACCCGCGACAGCACGTGGTTCGGAGGCAATTTAACGACGTCTGTGGCAAGCAGTGTGCGAGGACAGTCAGACGCCTCGCGCTAGGTTGAGTGGGGATCTCAAGGCCACTTCACAGCTTTGGGACACCGACCCTGTACCCAGCCCGTATGCTTAACCCACGGGTGACGCGTAGATCCCTAGCCCTGGAGGCATTATGAGTACGGCCAATCACGTTCTCGCGCTCGTTAAGAGCCACATTTCTGGAGACGACGATGCATTCCTGTCGGTCGTCCTGCAGGTAGCTGCCCGGGAAGCGAGATCAGGCCATAGTAATGTCGCCATAGAGCTGCGTAAATTGATTGATCAGGCACGGGCCCGCGACGGACTGCCTAAACCCGAAACACCATTACCGATTGCCTTCCAGCCCACGCCACCAAAAGGCGACCTAGCGACGCTGCTCTCAGTATCGCATCCACGGCAACGTCTGAAGGATCTGGTCGTCGAGGAATCAGCCGATCGCAGGTTGGCTCGCATCGTTCATGAATACGCTCAGCAGGACCAACTGCGGTCGCACGGCCTGTCTCCGCGACGGAAAATCCTGATGATCGGTCCGCCTGGAAGCGGCAAGACGATGACGGCGCACGCCTTGGCTGGTGAGCTTTCCCTGCCACTCATGACCATCCTGCTAGAGGGCATCATCACAAAATTCATGGGCGAGACTGCTTCCAAACTCCGCACGGTGTTTGAGGCCATGGCCTCCATGCGCGGCGTGTACTTCTTCGATGAATTTGATGCAATTGGTGCCAGACGGAGCAGCGGGAACGATGTAGGCGAGATCCGTCGTGTCCTCAACTCGTTCTTGCAGTTCCTGGAAAAGGATGAATCCACCAGCCTGATCATGGCAGCCACCAATCACCCGGAGCTGCTGGATCCAGCCCTATTCCGACGATTTGATGATGTGATCGAATACGGGCTGCCAGATGCGAAGGTCGCCGAGCGTATTTTGAAAGTCCGACTCGCGAGGTTTGCTCCCGGCCGATTCTCCTGGACCTCAGCTGTTGAGGCTGCTGACGGCCTTAGTCACGCGGAAATTACCCGTGCAGCCGATGAAGCCGCTAAGAGTGCGGTGCTGAGCAGTCGCATGAAGATTTCGACGAAGGATCTTCTGGAAGCGATCGAAGAACGGAAACTTGCACGACAAAATCCTTCAGGTCGCTAGAATGCCGTCGAAAACACATGTCAGACACTCCCCGCGACCGCCAGCACGTCTACCTCGAACGAGTAGGCAAACCCCTTCCGTTCTCGCGTCGCGGTGGAGGCGGACCGGAACCAGTTGAGCGAGACCGAGCACGCCATGCCGCCCGGTTGGAAGCTGCGCTGACACAAGCTGTGAAAGCCTCTTTAGGCCAGCGCGACCCAGCCATGCAGGTTGGCCTACAGGGGACATACCTTGACTTTGAGTTCGCGTCCAGGGACGCCGCCAAGGATCTCCTCAAAAGCCTGGATTCCAAACGGCCAGGTATGAACCTCGCCTCGGTACATCAAGATGACGGAACTGGAACCGTTCGCGCCACAGTGGCGATCACCGACGCCTGGATTCCGAGGCTGACTCAAAAAATTACCGACTATCGCGACAAGGAGACAAGAGGCGGAAACCCACAGAACGCGCCGTTGATCACCAATATCGAAGGCATCCGCCACGCTGCTCTGCTCTCCATCTTCGTCGGGGATCGGAGTAGGCTGCCGCCACCGAACGAATCAATCTGGTGGGAAATCTGGATTCGTCGAGATACCCGTGAGGAGTTCACTGAATTGGCACGGCGGGCTGAACTCAATGTTTCAAGCACCACCCTGACGTTCCCTGATCGAGAAATTCTTCTTGTTGAAGGCACTATGGATACGCTGAGTCGGATCTTCGTCAACTCCCTGATGATGACTGAAGTGCGGCTTGCCCTGGACACACCCAGCGCGTTCATCAATATGCGCAACGACGAGCAGGTGGAATGGAGTGATGAAGCTGCTCAACGGCTACTGCCTCCAGATCCGATGGTCCGGAGTTCTGTATTGATTCTGGACAGCGGTGTCAATCGGAGCCACCCGCTGATCGCACCTTATCTCGACCCTAAGCACTGGGACGCTTGGCACCCAGCCTGGGGTCCGGACGACATGGCGAGATACGAGGGCCACGGCACAGCTATGGCTGGTTTGGCACTACACGGCGATCTCGAAGGTTTTCTGAAAGCCACCACGCACATGCAGCATAACCATGTGTTGGAGTCAGTGAAAATTCTGCCTCCAGCTGGGGCCAATCCAAAGCATCTCTACGGCCGGATTACGCAGGACGCTGTCCTGCAGATGGAGGCCATTAATCCTGAGCACTGGCGCGTCACCTGTCTTGCGGTCACGGCCATTGATGACGCCAAGGGAGGCCGCCCGACGGCTTGGTCCGCAGCCATTGACCAGCTTGCTAGTGGCGCAGATGATGAACCGCAGCGCCTCATCGTGGTGTCCGCGGGTAATTCTCAGCCAACGACAAAGGATGTTTTGGGGAATTATCTCGATTTTGCAGATCTCTCTCAGGTGCATAGCCCAGCGCAGGCCTGGAATGCGCTGACTGTTGGCGCCTATACCGAGAGAACCAACGTGGTTGACGCTAGATACGCCCACTGGTCTCTTGTAGCACCGTTCGGCGATCTCTCTCCTACCAGCAGCACCTCGCAGTCGTGGCATGAGCAGTGGCCCATAAAGCCTGATGTAGTCCTTGAGGGCGGGAATCTGATTGCTAACGCGGCGATGGCTGCCCACGCGCCGCATTCGGACGTGCGGCTGCTGACGACAGACTTTGATTTACCTACGGCTCAGTTCCGGGAATTTGGAGATACCAGCGCCGCCGCAGCTCTCGCGTCTCAGATGGCGGCTCGCTTGGCGTCGGCGAATCCTCATTATTGGCCAGAAACTGTACGCGGGATGCTGGTCCACTCAGCAGACTGGACCGATGCGATGAAGGGCCACCGAGTCCATCCTCCTCTATCCGGTAACCGCCTGCTCTTGCGGCGGTACGGCTATGGTGTTCCGAATCTCGACCGTGCGCTCCAGAGTGCCAGCAACGATCTGACCATGGTCATCCAGGACTCCCTTCGCCCTTTCAAGTTTGAGGATGGGCGAACGAAGACCAACCAGATGAATATTCACCGGTTTCCGTGGTCCAGCCTGGATCTCACTGCTTTAGAGGGAATAGAGATGGAGTTGCGTGTCACGCTCTCCTACTTCATCGAACCCAACCCCAGCGAGCGTGGATTCATCCAACGTTTCCGCTACGCATCCCATGGCTTGCGGTTTGCGGTGAAAGGTCCCCTGGAAACCGAGGAGACCTTCAAGGCTCGAATACAACACGAAAGCCTTCCTGATGAAGGCGCAGGCATCCGGGATGCCGGAAACGAATATTGGGAACTGGGACCTAAGCTCCGAACATCGGGGTCGCTGCATTCTGACCGTTGGCGAGGCGATATTGCGTCGCTACAGCGCTGTGAGTCTATTCTGATTTATCCAGTAAGTGGCTGGTGGAGAGAAAAACGCGGCGGCACTCCAGAGTACTGGGACAGGGATGCCCGCTATTCCCTGATGGTGAGCCTGCGGGCGCCTGAGACCGATATCGATATCTACACACCTATTGCCACAGCCTTGACAGTGCCTGTTGAGATTGAGAACTGAGCCATTACGCAGCTCCAGTCTGATGGGTGAGATGCACAGCGTGGACGGCGCGTAGGCCCTGACGGACAGTCTGGTGGACGCGGAGGTGCCGCTGGATCAGGTGGCGCTGCATCTTAACGCGGACGAGCTTCGCTACCGCCAGCGCGGCGGCGTTTGACCAGATTGATGGGACATACGGCAACGCCTGGGAGTGACGAGAGCGCTCATATGAGTCACCGCTCATCGTGACCCACTGCTAGTGTGACGGCGTGACCACGACCGCACCAGCCGACATTCCCGAGGTCCAGCTTCACAACAGCAGCAACCACGCCATGCTGGCCCTTGGCCTCGCACAACAGGGCGCCCTGAATGGCAAAAGTGTGCAGGCTCAAGGAGAGCAGTTCAGCAGAGTGGTGGACAGACTGGCGAACGACCCTGGATTCGATGTGGTAGCAGCGGAAACTGCGGCGGAATACCTGAAGACTCAGGCGATGCGCGTCGATCAATTCTGGGCTCGGTTCGGCCTTCGCCGGGGCACGTACCTGGCACTGCTGCCCGCTCTGCTCCTGTACGCCGTCACCGAAGGACAGCCGTACGAGTTGCTCGTTGGCCTGGGGGTGGCCCTAGCCACGCTCACCTTCGTAGCCGGGCACTATGCTGATCTCATCCAGATCGACATGAAAACCGGTGAGTCCCTGCTCAAAGCGGCCACCAAGCGGCGCACACAGCTTCAGCAGGCGAATCAGCTGGTGCCCGCCGCGGTGGGTATTAATTTGGTCGCGGTTGAAAAGCGCGTGAGAAAACAGCATCAAGCGGTGAAGTGGATCATGGTAGTCGCTCTCGCTGCGTTTCTCATCTTCGGGGTCGCTGTCTTCCTGCATGTCAGGACGGCTGGCTTACCAGCAGCGTAGGGTGAGCGGCAGGGACGTCCGAGACCTAACCTCCATCGTAGATCGCAGACCTGCTGGACGCCGCGTGGCGCGTGGATCAGGGGGAGGACGCCAACGCGCTGGATCTGGACGTTCGCGTAGCGCTGGCCGACCGCCTGAGCTGCGACAAGAACCTGCGGGCCGAGGCCTGGGCAGCGTGGCGCGACGACCGGTTTGCGCACGGCTCCAACGTGAACGAGGCGGAGTACTGGCTGGACGTCGAGTTCGTGCAGCCCTGCCCGGAGGACTGGCCCACTGAGGACTAACGCCCCCAGTGGGGGCGGCGCGCAGATGAGCGTGGGCGCGGGCCGCGGCGCGTATAGCCTGCCCACATGACGGACGCCGCGCGCTTCGTGCAGGACCACCCCTACCAGATGCTGTACGGCCTGATCGGCCTTGCGGTCCTGCTGGTCATCAACGAGATCCGCCACGCCATCGAGAAGGCCGCGATGCGCCGCGCGTTCCTTCGGCCAGCCGCTAGCATCCCAGCCGCCACGCCAGCTGCGCCCGCAGCCGCCAAGACGGGCGGCGCGCTGGGCAGTCTGGCGGTGGCCGTGGTGATCCTGGGCGGGGCGTTCTACGTCCTGCCATTCCTGCAGGGCCAGCTCGGGCAGGGGGGTGGCGCGGCGGCCGTGGCGGGAGCCCTGACCAGCGGCACCTACCGGGGCCTGGGGAGCAGCCCACTGGGCAGCGCCGACCTGACCCTGGAACTGGACCTGCTCAGCAGCCCCAAGCAGGTCACCCTGACCAGTCCGACCGCGGGGCGATTCCGCCTGGACGGGCAGGTCACGCCGGAGAGCGGGGGCACGTACCTGTCCGGCACGCTGGTGAATGACCAGGGCGTGGGGCTGGGCACGATCAAGGCGCATGTGACACCGAGCCGGGTGACCGGAACGGCGGGCATCGGGCCGGCGCAGTGGCAGCTGGACCTGCGGCGCTGAGCGGGTACGCCAGGGGCATGACCGCGACCCTGACCCGTTCGACCCGAGCCTTCCTGGTGGGCGCCACGCTGCTGCTAGCGGCGCTGGGCGTGTCCGGCACGGGCCATACCCTTCAGGTCTGCCCGGAGTGCATCAGCGTTCAGCTGTTCGACCCCTGCCTGGGCTGCTGAGGGGAGGCCGCGTCCGGCACTGGAGCTGGGGTGCGTGCCACACGAGCGGGCGAGATTGGGTACTGCTACGCAAAGTACCTTGCGGTGCGTGCTGCACAGACCCCAGGATGCGGGCATGCCGAAACCATCCCCGACTGCCAAACCCGCCACCACTGCCTCCAAAATCGCCAAGACCGAACTGGTCGACCGGGTCGCCGCCGAGACTGGCCTGACCAAGAAACAGGCCGGTGATGCATTCGACGCCCTGATCGATGGCATCGTCAGCGGCCTGAAGAATGGCCAGAGCGTGGGCCTGCCCGGCCTGGGCACCCTGAGCGTCCGCGCGACCGCCGCCCGGACCGGCGTGAAGCCCGGCACCAGCGAGAAGATCCAGATCCCGGCCGGCAAGAAAGTCGGGTTCAAGGTTGCCAGCGCCCTGAAAGACACCCTGTAACGCGGCAAGACTAGCGCCGGGCCTCACGTTCGAGGCCCGGCGCTTCGTGTGATCAGTCGCCGAGGGGCAGCGGGCTGGTCAGGGGGCGGTCGCGCTGCCCGGTCAGATCCTGTCCGGGCGTGGTCTGGGCGAAGCGTTCGGCGAGGGCTGTGAGCTGGGCGGTGCTCACCAGGGCGCCGAGCAGGCGGGAGCGGGCGCTGAGGCTGGGGGTGGCGCGGTACAGGCCGGGCTGGACGGCCTGGGCGCTGCCGACGTGCCGACCGTTCCAGGTGAGGGCCGGGGGCAGGCCGGGGCGGGTGACGAGCCCCACTCCGGTGGGCGGGGCGCGCAACTCCTCGGCAATGTAGGCGTCGGGGGTGGGGGACGGCTCGACCTGGGCGGGGTTCATGCGGTCGCCTCCTGGCCGTGCTCGTCGGTTTCCAGCTCGCAGCTCAGGCATTCGTGGCCTTCGAGCTGGCCGGTGGGGTCGTGGTGCAGGGCGATGAAGGCGGGGTGGCCGCAGCGGGGGCAGCTGGGGCCGGGTTCGAGGTGGGGGCCGGGCTGGGTGAAGGTGTCAGGCATGAGTATATGATTTCTCTTTATGCGGGCGGGGTGGTGTGTCTATTCTGTGGCAGCAACCGCCGCGCCACGCTGGCCTGCGACGCGGCTGCGTCGACCAGCTGCACGCCCCGCTCGACCGCCTGAAGCGCGTCGCGCACCTCGGGATTCCCGGCCGCATCCAGGGCCAGGACGCGCAGCAGGCGGCGCAGGTCCGGGCTCAGGCGGGCCAGGGCGTCCTCCAGGCGCGCAAGGCGCACCTCGGTGCTCTGCTCCGCCAGCGTGGTCATCGCGGCCGCGAACGCCCGCGCCTTGGCCTCCTCGTGCCGGGCGTAATAGCGGCCGTCCAGGAACCAGCCCCAGAACCGGGCACGTGAGCCCTCGACCTGCAGGCGGAAGCGGCGGGTACTCACCGGCAGGCGGCCCTCGCCGTCGTCCAGGATCGCGGTGACGCTCCCGTCCCGGCTCGACCCGACCAGCCGCTCGCCCTGCCCGTCGCGGACCGCCTCGAACGGCACGAACTGGCGGCTGAGCCCGTCCCAGGTCGCGCCCCGGCTCTCGGTGCTGGAGAACAGCTGCAGGTCAGAGAACGCCGCGCTGTACGCCGCCTGCAGGAACACGTAATCGGTGGGGGTGCCGCCGGGCAGGGTGAGCGCGCCGGTGATCACGCCCCCCTGGACGAACACGGTGAGGTGACCGGACCGCGCGCGGGCCTCGGCGAGCTGGGCGGCGGCGCCGGGGGCCACGGGCAGGTGCAGGTCGAGGCCTTCGAGGATGCGCAGGTGGGCGAGGGCACCCTCGACGAGCGGGCTGGGGAGGATCACGGTGGCGTTGCGGTAACTGGTCATGGGGTCTCCTGGGGAAGGGCCCGCCCCGGCCGGTCGCGCGGGGCGGGCAGGGGAAGGGGTTCAGGCGGCGCGGCCGTCGCGCACGGTCAGGTGGAGTGCCCGGTGGGTGAGCTGGAAGCCCGCGAGGTTGCGCGGGACGCCCTGGCCGGAGTCGCTGATGAACAGGGCGTGGCCGCTGGGCAGGAGGCTGTGCAGTCCGAGGTGGCGGGGGCCGTCCTTGAGGATGTCGAACTTCAGACCGTGCACGAGATCCGCCCAGCTGGTCACGCCTTCACGGTGGGCGACCGCGTCACACCAGGCGGGCGCGGCGCGGCTGGCCTCCAGTAGGTAGGCGTGTGGTTCGAGTTCGTCGGCAGGCGTGACGTTGATCGCGACGATGTGCAGGCCGGTCTCGTCGGTGTGGAGGGTGACGCGGTCGGCGTGCTGGGCGTGGCGGGTAGCCGCGGCGCGCAGGTCGGCCTGGATCTCGGGCGCGACGGTCATCATCGCCTCGACGTCGTCGGTGGTGCGGACGTGCGCGGTGCGCTGGCCGTCCCAGTCGTGGGGCAGGGTGAGCAGGGCGTTGATGATGGTGCGGCGGCCGGTGGGGGAGATGAGTTCGTTCATGGCTATATGATCTCATTTAATGCGGAGGTATGGTGTGCCACTTGTGTGTCGGAGCCGGACAAACGAGCGCCGGACCCGGCAAGTCACGCGGGTCCGGCAGCAGGGGGCGGGGGCTCAGGCCGCGGGGAACAGCTCGGTCACCTCACCGCCCCGAACGAACAGGTAGAACGTCTCTTCCGCAATGGACTCGTCGGCCACGCCCACGTAGAAGTCCTGCAGGGTGTCCGGGAGGCGCGAGTCCCCGTTGGTCAGGCTCATGGCGTGCCCGTTCGGCAGCGGCGCGACCAGGGCGGCACACCCACCCCCGGTGTCCTGCGGCGCGAACTCCAGGCCGTGGGTCAGGTCCGCCCAGTCCTGCGCGCCCTCGCGGCGGGCGACCGCGTCACAGGCCTCAGGGGACGCGCGGTAGGCCTCGGCCAGCAGCGCCTGCGCCTGGACCTGCGCGGCCGGCACGCGGCGGACCGCGACGATGTGCAGGCCGGCCTCGTCGGTGTACAGGGTGGCGCGGTCCCCGAACTTCTGGCCGTACGCGGCGGCGCGCAGGTCGGCCTGGGCGTCGGGGGCGACGGTCATCATCGCCTCGACCTCGTCGGGGGTGGTGACGTGGATGGTGTGAACGCCATCCCAGTGGGCGGGTAGGGTCAGGGCGGCCGTGATCAGGGTGCGTTTCATAGGTACCTCCGGTGCGCTGGACACGTTGTAATGATGGCATTTTATGCTGTGCATGTGGTGTGTCGTTTGTGTGTGGCACGGCGAGAACGCCGCCCTACACCGCCCGTGCCAGATCGAACAACCCCGGCTGCCCCGCTCCCGCCTCCACCCACCCCTGCACGTCCCGCAGGCCCCGCTCCACGCCGGTGAAGCGCAGGTAGGTGCCGTCACACGAATCCGCGCCCAGCGCCACGCAGGCCTGCACCCGCCGCGCACTGTTCACCCGCCCCACGTGCACGCCCCAGTACCCCAGCGCCCCCGCCTGGGCGATCAGCGCCGGGCCGTGCCGCCCCCGCCACGCGTCCGACCCGGCAAGGAACAGCCAGTTCGCACTTTCGGGCAGCGCCAGCGCCTCCTGACCGTCCTGCGCCACGACCGCCACCGGGAAGTCGTGCGCCTCGATCACGGACCGCCAGCGCGGGAACAGCGCCAGGGTGGCCGCCGCGTCCCCCACCACGTCCGGCGCGGCCACGAACAGGCAGCGCGGGGCGAACGGCCGCAGCCGCTCCAGATGCGCGAGAAACGCCGCCGCCTGGAAGTGCCCGGTGAACCCGTCGTTGTCACTCGCCCACCAGCGACCCTCTGCGAGCGGCGCCAGTCCCCGCACCCGGGGGCCCACCATGACCCCGACGTGCGGCGACGCGCCCCCCAGCCGGCTGCCGGTGGCCACCAGGTACATCGTCACGCCGCCACCCGCAGCCGCAGGAGCATCTCGCCCAACTCGCGCCGCCGCGTGAACACGTCGAAGATCCGGTCCAGCGCGGCCCGCTCGTCGGGCGTGAAGCGGGGACCGTACACCCACAGCAGCTGCGCGGTGTGCGCCCGACCCCACGCGAGGAGGGCTCCAAGCGCCTCGTCCCGCGCGGCCCGGGCGGCGGTCAGACCCAGCTCATCGTCCGCCTGATCCATCAGCTCGGCCCACTGGTCCTCGGTGCAGTCGCCGTGATCGAGGCGCAGGGTCAGCAGGTCCTGCACGAAGGCCACGTCGACCGCCACCCGCCGCACCTCCTCGCGGGCCAGGGCGTAGTTGCGCTGCACGGGGTGCAGGTGCGCCCAGCGCCCGCTCACGCGGCCCCCCGGATCAGGCGGGCCGCGTAGCCGCGCACCTGCTCGGCCTCGTGGGGCTGCACCTGGGTGAGGCTGCTGATCACGCGGCCCAGCGCGGCGCTCGCCACGGCGTAGTGATTCCCGGCCAGGATGCCAGCCAGGGCGAGGTCACGGTGCAGGCGGCTGGCGGCGGGCTTGGGCAGCCCGATGCGGACCTCCTCGCGCAGCTGCACCTGACCGTCGCGTTTGGCGCGGTTGAGGATGGCGACGGCGGCCGCCTCGGTCGCGTCCCGGCCGTCCACGCTGGCGCTGATGACGCCCTGGCCGTCAGCGGCGAGGGTCACGCGGTGCTGGCCGAGGATGACCGGGGCGGTGCCGGACTCGTAGCGGCCGTAGAGGGTGACGTTCCAGGTGCGGGTGATGTGGCGGGGTTTGGTATGGTTGCGCATGGCCTTGCTCCTTGATGGGGGTGGGGTTTGAGGTGGCGCGGTGAATCTTGGCGGACGATCCGCGCCCTTCTCTTGTTAATTATGATGGCAGATTGTGCGCGTGTATTGGTGTGAATAACCTGTGCTCCCACGGGTCCGGCTCGAACGGAAAGCGGCCCCCCGCCTGCGCGAAGCGCTCGACCGTCACCCAGGCGTACTCGACTGGCGCGAAGCCCTCCACCCAGATCGACGGCCACGCCCGCTCCGCCCCGATCACCCGCGCCGGACGTTCCTCCCCGCCCGGCAACACGGCCGTCCAGGCGGCCAGACCGACCAGCTCGTACCTTCTATCTCGGGAAATATCGCTGTTTCTCATACCTGATTGTTGCTCTGACACGATGGAAACAGGTGTGTCTCATCTGTGTAAGATTGCTTTTCATGCGCCCGGTGCGCATGATGACGGACATGCCCACCACCACGCCCGCCGCCCCACCCGACCGCGACCAACTGATCGCCACCCTGACCGCCGCCGCCCGCGAGCGCGCCGCCGCCCTCGGCCTGGACCGCGTGGAACTCGCCCGCCGCGTCCACGACACCAGCGAGCCCACCAGTCACCAGATCAGCGACCTCGACCGCATCCTGAACGGCCGCCGCCTGGGCCTGCTCGCCGCCACGGGCCTGAAACTGCTCGACGTGCTCGGCCTGCAGGAACTCCGCCCCGTCTGGGGTCCCGTGGACCCCGGGCCCAGCCAGCGGGCCGCGAACCTCAGCGCCGCCACCGACCTGCGCCTGGGCACCGACACCAGCATCCGCGGCCGCCTGACCTACGCCGCCGCGCGCCGCGCCGTGGAGATCGGCATGACGCGCGAGGAACTCGCCCGCCGCGCCGGCCTGGTCGACCTGGACCGCGACCCGCCACCGCCGGACCACACCCTGAGGGCCATCGCGACGAGGTACATGACCGGCCGGACCAGCCTGCTGACCAGCAATGGCCTGGACGTGCTGCGCGCCCTGGGCCTGGTGGAACTTCAGCCGGTCTGGCGTGCGCCCCGCAAGACCCGCAGCGGGAAGGCGTGAGCCTGCTCACACGGGTGCAAGCCCCCGCGCACGCGTGCTACCGTGGCCGCGTGATACCCGAGATTTCCGAGGCAGAACGCAGTCTGGAGCGCGTGTGAGTCGCGGTCCCATCCTCATCGGCATGGCCAGCCTGAAAGGTGGCGTCGGCAAGACCACCAGCGCCGTGCATATCGCTGGGCGCTTCGCCGAGCAGGGCCGGAAGGTCCTCCTGGCGGACGGCGACCGCATCCGCACCGCGACCACCTGGGCGGCCCGCGGGCACCTGCCGTTCACGGTCGGCAGTGAACGCAGCCTCGCGCGCGCCGCCGAGTACGACGTCGTGATCATCGACAGTCGCGGCGGACCCGAGACCGTGGAACTGGTGGAACTCGCGCAGGCCTGCCATCAGCTGGTGCTGCCGGTGCAGGCGGACATTCCCAGCATCGACGGAGCGCAGCAGACCGTGAACGTCCTGCGGGAGCATGGCGTGCGGGACGAGCAGTTCGTGGTGATGCTGACCCGCGTGAAGAAACAACGGGTGGGCGAGGGGCGCGAGGCGATCAGCAGCCTGAGCATGCCGCTGCTGACCGGGAAGATCCGGCAGAGTGACGCGTTCATCGACGCGGCGAACGAGGGGGTACTGGTGCGGGACGTGCGGGGCAACAAACTGGCCAAGAGCTGCTGGCAGGACTACATCGACGTGACCCGCGAACTCGAAGCGCGGATCGGGGCGCGGGCATGAGCGGCAAGCGCAGCGGCCTGCTCGGCGGGCTGGACGCCCTGCGGCAGAACCGGCCCCGGGACGACGAGGACGGCGGCGAGCAGCAGGCCGCGCAGACTCAGACCCCGCCCGCCCAGGCCGAGCCTGTCCCGGCGAAGCCCCGCGCGCCCCGGAAAGCCCCGGCGAAGGCGACTCCAGCCCAGAAACCGGCTGCAGCTCCGGCCCGCCCGGCCGGTGGGGTGACCCTGCCTGCGTGGGACGGCGGGACGGCCAGCCGGAACGGCGGGAAGAATCCGAACCTGGGGACGCGTGTGCGACCGGAGCTGAAAGCGGCCCTCGACCAGCTGGTGTACGGCCTGAAGCAACAGGGCTGGCCAGTGGATCATCATCACGTCGTGGAGCTGCTGCTCGAACCCCTGCTCGACCAGGACGGTGTCGAGCGGATCATCGCCGAACTACCCGCCCGCCTGGGCCACCGCGACTGACCCTGGCCCGGAACACGACCGCGCCCCCGCCAGCCTGATCAGGGCTGGCGGGGGCGCGGCGTTGGGCTCAGCGGGTCAGGGGGTGGATGAACGTCCAGGGCTGGCGCAGGCGTTCCTCCTGGCGCCCTGCCTCGGTGGCGGCGTCCAGTTCGGCCTGACGGCGGGCACGCAGGCCGGGCACGGTGAAGAACCCGAGGTGAGCGCCGGGCTGGCCGCGGTACGTGCCGGAGATCTCCAGGTCGTCGGCGGCGTAGCGGGTCACGTGCAGCGTGACGGGCTGCCCCAGGTCGGCGGGCGTGGACAGCAGCAGGGTCGGCTCTCCGGCCTGGGGGTCGGCGAAGCGCAGGACGTGCGTGACAGCGTCGGAGAGCGGGCCGGTGAAGGCGAGCTGCTGGGCGAGGCTGGGCTGGGCGGGCTGAGTGGTGGGGACAGACATCGGGACCTCCAGAGTGGGGAGTGCCCCGGCTTTGACCGGGGCGGGGGACGGTTCAGGCGAGGGTGATGATGACGGCGACCGTTTCGCCGTCCAGCTGCTCGCCGTACCCGGCCCACTGCGCGAGGCCTTCTTCGGGCTGCCCGGCGACCCCGTGGTCGGCACCGTCGTGGGTGGGGGCGAGCAGCACGGGCGCGTGGCCGAGGCCGCGGGCGTCGAGGGCCTGCAGGGCTTTGATCATGTCGCGGACGGTCAGGGTGTCTTCCATGCCTGTATGATGCCACATAATGCGTGAGTGTTGGTGTGTCAAAAGTGTGTGGCCACCGCATCCGCCCGCCACGCGAGGAACGCCCCGACCCCATCCTCGAAGGCCAGCTCCGCCGGGAGCGGGGCCTCCCGGACGGCATGCAACACCGCCCCCAAGTGGACGTGATCGACCTCCAGGTAGTAACGCTCCGGTGAGGGCAACACTCCCTCATCCGACGGCTCATCGTCGAACGGCACCATCACCGACACGGTCAGGCTGCTGGCCGCGCACGTGGCCGCCAGCACCCGCGTGCCGGGGCGATGCGCGCCGCCGCGCTCCTGCACGGCGGACGTGTCGAAGGTGCCCCCCAGCACGTCCCGCAGGCGGGGCAGGGCACTCAGGGCGTCGGTCAGGATGGACAGGAACAGGATCTGCATCGGGGGCCTCCAGGGGCTGGGGGCGCGGCCCTGGCATGGGGGCCGCGCGGGTCGGTGAGAGGATCAGGCGCAGGCGGGCGTGCCGATCAGGTTCAGCAGCTGCTCGCGCGCGCCGTTCAGCAGTTCCGGCACCAGCGCCAGCGACGCCGGAGTCGCCGGGGTCAGCGACACGTTCAGGTTCACGAAGCCCGCCGTCACGTCGAGCACGTCACCGGGCTGCCCCTGCGCCGCGCAGAACGCCAGCAGACCCGAGAGGTGCGCCAGGGCACCCGGCCGGTCGCCGAGGCCAGGGAAGGCCGCGTTCAGGCTGACCCGCAGCGCCGCGTCGATCTGGGAGCGGGGCAGGTCGAGTGGGACGAGCACGGCCAGGCGGGAGCCGCGGTGGCTGGTCACGCCGATCAGGTAGGCGACCTCGCGGCCCCCCTCGTGGGTGACGGTCACGCCGCGCAGGGGCTCGCCGGGCGCGGCGCAGAACGAACCGGCAACGGGGGTCAGGACGGGGAACAGGATGGGCATGGGGGGCCTCCGGAGGCTGGGGGAGAGGAACGGGGTGGGCCGGTCGGGCGGTGTGTGGGGGCGCGAGTCAGAGCTGCCCGCGCCCCCCGTGGCGGTTACCAGATGAGCGGCACGGCGCGCAGGGCCACGCCGCTTTCAACCGACACGCCGAACAGGCCGCCGTCCGGGGCGCACACGTACACCGGCAGGGCGTCTGGGGCGGCCAGCAGGGTCAGTTCGTTGTCGATGGCGGCGAGAACGTCCTCGACCGTGGCGTCCCAGCTGGGAGCGGCGGGCTGGGCGACGATGGTGGCGTGCTGGGGGGTGGTTTCGAGGTCGAAGCGGCCGGTGTCGCCGGAGGGGAGCAGCAGGGTGACGGTGGCGGTGCGGGGTTCGGTGGCGAGGTGGGCGCGCAGGGCGGTCAGGGTCAGCGTTTCGTTCATGGCTATATGATGCCGCTTAATGCGCCCCGCGTGGTGTGTTGAATGTGTGTGGGACGGCAGACCCCCGCCCAGACAGAGCGGGGGCCGGACAGTGGGTTCAGGCAGCGTCGACCTTCATGCCGCGCGCCCAGCGGCGCACCTGCAGGCTGTCCTGATTGGCCGCGTCGTACACCGGGCGCATCGCGGCGGCCCCGGGCAGCCCACGGCGGCGCGCGGCCCCTTCGCGGCTGCGGATGGCGGTCACGACATCGAACAGGCGGTCCCAGGCGGCGTTCGCCCCGGCGTAGTCGCCGCGCAGCGCGCAGACCTCCAGCTGGGCCTGCAGGGCGAAGCGCTCCTCGACGCGGGCGCGCCAGGTGTCGCGGGCGTCCTCGGCGTCGCCCTGGAGGCGCCCGTGGCGGGCGGCGTCGGCCTCGCGGGCCTCGGCGTCGGTGCCCTGGGCGCGCAGGGCCGCCGCGACGCGGTCCCAGCCCTCGTCGGGCAGGGCGTGGGGGGCGGCCACGCCGCGCACCTTGGCGGGGGCGTCCACCTGGGCGACCGGGGGCAGCTCGGTCTCGGCGGGCTCGGGCAGCGCGACCGGGGCGGGGGCATCGACGGGCTCGTCGACCGGCGCGGCCTCGGGCTCCTGAACGGGCTCGGCGGCGGGCTCTTCAGTGCTGGGCTCTTCGGCGGCGGGCAGCAGGGCCTCGACGCGGGCCTGGATGCGGATGATCTTCAGGCGGCGGTTCATCAGGGCGGGGTTGCGGGTTTCGCCGGCGGTCAGGCCGGTCTCGACCACTTCGAGCAGGGCGCGGGCCTCGTTGAACTGGCCAGCCTGGGCGGCGGTTTCGGCTTCTTCGGCGGCGGTGAGGGCTTCGGCGAGGGCGGTCTTGATGACTTCGTTCATGGGTCTATGTTGTTATTTCTTGCGCGCCGCGTGGTGTGTCGAACGTGTGTGGAAAAAAGCCGCTGCCGTGCGCGTTTTCCCTGTTCTGAAGCGGAAAAAATGTGTGCGGAGAGGCCGTGTGCAGATGCGCCGGCGCGGGCGAGGGGGCCGCGCCTCGACGCCCTGACTGGGGCCTAACGAACCGGCCCCCTGGCAGGGGGGGCGCACCAGAGGGCCAGGAAGGGGACTGCGCGACGCTCCGCGCCCCGCAGTCGCCCCGGCAGGTCCGCTGGGGCCGCAGCGGGCAGCGGGCGAGGCGCGGCGGGCATCACGGGAACCGGCCCCCCTGGATGGGAGGGCCGGTGCGGACTGCGGGGGGTGGTCACTGCCAGCGCAGCAGGTACTCGCCCAGCGCCGTGCGGAAGTCGTCGGTGAGGGCATAGAACCGGTCGTCGAGCGTGGCCAGATCATCGGCCTGCTCGTCGGACAGCAGGTGGAACGACGGCGGGGCGAAGCGGTGGGTCTGATCGATCAGCGCGAGGATCTCGGTCACGGTGGCGCGCTGGGCGGGGCAGTGCTCGGCGAAGCGGGACAGGGCCACGCGCAGCACCGCCTCCTGGTGGTCGCGGTACCCGAAGTTCACCCACTGGGCGAAGCCGCCGTTCCCGACCGAGGCGATCAGGGTGTGCAGCACGATCAGGTGGCGGTCGCGCTGGCGCAGGGTGTCGACCCAGGCGTTGAAGTCGAAGTTGCGGGCGGCGGTGAGCAGGCGGGTCAGTTCGGATTCGAGGGCAGGAATCATGGATTTATGATGCTGTGAAATGCGGCTGATGTGGTGTGTCAAACCTGTGTGGGAGCGGGCCGGGGTGTCAGCGCCCCGGCCCCCGCTGGTCAGTACCAGACCGTGCCGACCGGCTGCGTGCCCGCCACGAGCAGGATCATCCGGCGATCGCGCTGGGGCCGCGCGAACACCGGGGTCTCGTCGGCCTGCCCCGTCCAGTTGAGCGCCACCTGCGTCACCGCTGGGCAGAGCAGCCGGATCTCCCACAGCAGGTCTGCGAACGTGGCGGCGAGGGGGTGGGCCTGGGCGACGTCGCAGGCTTCCTGCGCCACGGACACGTTGTCCAGTGCCGCGGTCCGGACCGCGACGCCGGTGCGGGTGAGGGGCAGGGTGCGTGCCCGGGCGGCCAGCGCCAGGGCGTCCTGCAGGTTCTGTTCGAGGATGAAGCGGCGCGCCCCACCGATGACGTCATGGGCGACGGGCTGCCCGGCGGGGACGGCCGTGGCGATCTGGGAGAGGTGGTCGTGGGTGAGGGCGTACGCGGCGCGGACCTCGCGCAGCAGGCGCTTGGCGCGGGCCTGATCGCTGGGGAGGCGGGGCAGCCCGGCAGGGGCGCGGGTGAGCGGGTCGCGCAGGGCGGCGGCGAGGTGGGCGTGGCGGTCGGACAGGTTGGTTTCCATACCTACTATGATGGTTTTTCATGCGCGGGGTGTGGTGTGTGGCTTGTGTGCGGATAACGCCTTCTCAGACGCAAAAAATGAAGCATGGACCATGACGCTGCCGTGACCCCCCGCGCCTCCCATAACAGGTAAGGGGGCCGCTCGAAACGGCCCCCTTACCTGTGGTGAGACTTGGCCTGCAGCGCCCCCGGCGGAGGCCCCCGCCTCGCCCACGCCTGGAACACGTGCGGCCGCACCTGCCACCGGTCGTAACTCCACACCTGCCGCCGCCCGCGCCGGGCCTGCACCATCAGCAGCGTCACGCCGCACCGCGAGCAACGCCAGTGCTCCCCGAACTCCCGCTTCCCGTCGACGTGAATGGGTGGGGGCAACGTGTGCTCGCACAGCGGCCCGGCATACCCTTCCGCGATCAGGTGCGCCCGGGGCCACTCCGTGAACGCGAACGGCCGCACCACCGGATCGACGAAACCCGCGTCCTCCCCGATCTCCTCGCACTCCAGCGCGCCCAGACGGCCACCGTCCTCCACCCACACCCCGACCAGCAGCCGCTCACCCCGCACCACGACCTTCAGGTGCAGGCCTTCGAACACGCACAGCGCCGCCTGCCCACTGGCCCGCGCTGAATCCGCGAGCGCCGCGATCACTTCCGGCCGGGTGAGCTGCATCGCTCAGGCCACCTGCGCTGGCGCGGCCGTGATCCGCTGGCCGGACGCATCGACCAGGTAGTCCCGCCCGAGCACCGGGTCCAGCACATCCTCCAGGAACACGGTGGATATTTCGCGCGTGGCGCGCTGGACGCCGAACAGAATGCCGTTATCGGGTCTCACTCGCCTTTCCCCCCCTGGGGCGCCGCAGCCCGGGCCGGGATCAGCGCGAACCGGAACCACAGGCCTTCGTCCTCCGACTCGTCGTGATGCTCCCACTCGCCGTTCTCGATCCGCTCTGCAGCATCCCGGAGGAGGCGCGCAATCTGGTAGTAGTTGCTGCTTCTTGCCGCCAGGACAAAATTACCGCCGTTCATCAGGCGGTCCACCGCCGCCTCCCAGGACATGTCCTGAGGCGCGTCGGTTGCTCGCGTGGCGCTGGCATGGCCGACATAGGCCGGCACAACATCGGATGCAGCGGCCCCATGCAGCAGGCCAAACACCGCGCGGTTGAGCAGGAACCGGGCGTCGCTGTCGTTCGGGTTGACCATACCGATCGTGATCTGGAGGACGTGAGTGATCGGGCGGGGTAGCTGCGCACTGGGGAGGGCGGGAACGGTGTCGTTGGGCATAAACATCTCCAGGTGAAGGGTCAGGCGGAAGGGGAGACTACCTGCAGGCGGCCTCCCACCTCCTCGATGTGATGGAAGGCTTCAAGGGCGGCGATCACGCGGTCGGTGCGGCTGTTCGACCAGTTCAGGCGGGCGCCCAGCAGTCGTCGGGAGAGGCCGCACGGTTCGCGGCGCAGCGCTTCGAACATGCACCGCTCGTCGAACGTCAGTCGGGCCGGGAGTGGCACCGGCGGGCGACTCTCCGCGGAGAGCGGCGGCTGCGGCGGGGTCGTGTTCAGGCTGTAGGCCGGATCGCGCGCGTCTCCCGTACGAGCGACCACGCCTGCAATCAGGAGGGCGTTCAGGGTGCGGTCGACCACGTCGCGGGTCAGTTCCGTGCAGGCATGGATCTCCTCGGGGTACCACTGCAACGACGGCCGTTCCTGCAGGAGCGTCAGGACCTGCGCGCGCGGGGATAATGACCAGGTGGGCTGCGTGTCAGGCTCAGGGGGTGACGGCACCCCGGCCGGGTCAGGCTGCGTGGGAACTTCGGCGGGTACAGCGGCCGCTGGGGCAGGGGCAGGGGCAGGGGCCTCCGGGAGATCCGCAGGGGGTTCCTCCTCGCGGTCCTGCTCGTCCTCCGGTAGGGGCATGGACGGCACGGCGGGTAGTGGCTCCGGCAGGACGGCCAGTGATGCGACCCGCTGGAACTGCAGGGGCCGGGCCTTTCGGCCCGTGCCGGGAACGATGGTCACCAGATCCGGCGCGAACCTGGGCAGCTGGCGCCTCACCGACCGGCCCGCCAGCTCCAGAGTGGAGACAGCGTCCTGCACGGTGAACACGTACCCACCCGGCAGCTGCTCGATCCAGGCCTGCAGCACCTCGGCGGTGTCCCACCGCAACTCCAGCGGCTGCCCCGTCACCCGGACCTCTCCCGGTCTATGCCGCGCGGGCCGCCCTTCACGCGGCGATCTGCGCGACGACGGCGCGGAGCTGGGCGCGCTGCGCGGCCGCGTCGGGGAACAGCGCCCGCCACGCCTCGACCGCCGCGGCGGAGATGCCGGCCGGGCAGGTCACCACGGCCCGCTGCACCGTCGCCGCGAGTCCCTGGTCGACCAGGAACCGCCGCAGGCTCATGGCTTCGAGGACGCTGCCCAGCGTCATGGTTTCCTGCACGTCGGTCAGGCCCTGCGCCTCGTCCCGCTGCTGGAGTTCGGCGTTGAGTTGCGCCGCGACCCGCTGCGCGGCGGCCTTGTCGTCCTCCAGGCGGCGGCGCGTTTCGTTCCAGGTGCGCTCCCGCGCGACCATCGCGGCGCGCTCGCTGGCCAGGGTGCGTTCCAGTTCCGCCTCGCGGGCCGCGGCCTGAGCTTTGACCTGTTCCAGCTTGGTCTGCAGGGTGTCGGCGCGGCGCCGCTCGGCGGTCGCGTCGGCCTGAGCGCGTTCGGCCGCGCCGCTCATCAGTTCGCGTTCGTCGTTCAGCAGGCCGTCCAGTCGCACGAGTTCCTCGCCGAGCTGGTCGTTCACCAGCTGCGCCATCAGACTGCCGATGCGTTTCTCGACGTCCTGGAACATCGTCACGAACTCCGGGAACTGCCCCACGAGGCGGCGTCGGGTGGTTTCCTCCGACTGGCCGATGGTGTGGATCAGGCCGACCTGACACATCAGTTCGACGTACGCGTCGATGGCGACTTCGAGCAGGGTGCCCGTCGCGCCCTGGCCGTGCTCCTTGAAGTACTCGGCGGTGAACTGGCTGGCCAGCTGCGTCAGGATGCCCTTGTCCCGCATCGGCATGCTCTGGAGCTTGCGGGCCAGTGCGGCGGCCTCCGCGACGTGCTCCTCCTTCACGCCGGGCGGGACGGGCACGGTCATGCCGTGCGCCACGACCTCCTGCACGGGCCTGCCCAACGGGGCGCCTGCCTTCTTGTGCGCGAGGAATTCCTTCAGGGTGTCGCTGACGACGGGAAACGGCTTGTGGCTGCTGAGATTGAACATGGAAGGCCTCCAGGCGGGGTCAGAACAGGGACGGCATGATCGTGGGGCGGGATGGGACACGCCGGTTCACGCGGATCTCCGGAGCGCCACGCCGGTGCGGTGGCGCGGGGCGGCGATGTCGTCCAGCCAGGCGGTGAATTCGCGCCCTCGTGGGTTGCTGGTGAGTTCGTAGGCGTGCAGCGGCAGCCGCTCGACGCCCTGCCGGGTCAGTTCGGCCCGGATCAGGGGCGTGACCGGCACGCGGCGGATCACCTGATGGGCTCGCAACATATCCACGGCTCGCCTCAGTGCCGAGGACCTGATCGGCCCGGCGGCCAGACGCCCGGGCAGTTGCTCGACCGCGAGGGGGGCCCGCTCGGCGCGCAGCGCGGCGGGGATGTAGTGCAGCAGGACGTGGAAGGCGCTCACGCTCGCTCCTGGCGGCGCTGCTGGGCGGCGCGGGTGAGGTGCCGCTTCGGGGGCAGACCAGCCGCCTTGCGCAGGGCAGCGCCGTAGGTCTGCCAGTTCTCGTACCCGGCCTGCAGGCTCAGTTCATGCAGGCAGGTCGTGTGACCGACGTCCGAATGACCCTGGGCCCTGAGCAGGAGGCTCATCTGGCGGGCCCTGGCCTTGACCTCCAGCACGGCGGGCGGGTCGGGGGGCGTCATGCGCTCACCGGCCACCGGACCTGCGCGGTGACGAGGTGGGCGAGGTACGTGTTGGCGTGGTCCCAGCCGCGCCGCCACTGGCGGAGCGTGCCGGGCTGGTTGCGACGCTGTTCTTCAGTCCGGGCCTGCCAGCCCGCCTCGAACAGGGCCGCGCTGTGGGCGCTGGCGACGTGCGCGACGATCACGCCGCCGAGCACGGCCAGCCCCACCCGCTCGGGCTGCCCGGGGAGGGGTGCGGGCACGCGGGTAAGGGTCAGGTCAGGCATCGGTGGTGCGCTCCCCGAGCAGATCGACCGTCGTGACGAAGCCATACGGGCCGCGCTGGGCCAGCACGATGGCGGTGGCCACGGACAGCGCCACGCCGACCTCCAGCGGAGCAGGCTCCCGCCCGATGCGGCCGTTCACGGCGGTGAGCTGGTTGCGATCCGTGAAGCGCACGCTCAGACGGCACGGTTCGTCCCCTGCCAGGCCGAACACGTTCAGCAGCGCCTGCGAGTAGGCCACCTCGGTAAAGCGGTCGGGGTGTTCGAACAGGGGAGCCAGGGCCGCGTGGATCTCCAGTTCGAACTGCGTGTCGACCGTCCGGGTGAAGGGCTGGGCCGGGTCAGGCATGCGCCGCCCCCTCGGCGTCTTCGGGGCGCAGCGGCCGGGGCAGGAAGTGGCGCTCGGCCAGTTTCGGGGCCTCGTCGAGCAGCATGGCCCGTAAGTACTCGTCGGTGGTGTTCGCCCGGTCGCCCAGCCCCGCGTCGTCCCAGATCTCGTGCAGGGCGAGGGTGTTGCAGCCCGCGAGGTACGTCTCGGTCAGCGTCCACCCGGCCTGCCCGGACTGGACGAGGTGGCCGGCGCTGTCGGCGTCCAGCGCGATCTCGATCATGCTGGCGGCCAGTCCCTGCCACACGTCGAGCAGCACCTGCTCCGGCGCGGCCAGCAGGGCGGGCAGGACGTGATGAAGTCCGTACTGAACGCCGACCTTCAGGTGATGACCGCGTTCGATCTCCATCAGGCCGCCGGTCAGTCGCACCAGTTCCTGGGCGGCCGTGCGACTGGCCTCCGTTTCCAGGTATCCCTGCCCGTCGTAGGTGCACGCGTAGATCAATGCGGCAAGGCCTGCGGTGGGCACAGCGCTGAGCTGCGTGGCAACGTGTGAGGTCAGGCCGTACGGGGTGTACCTGGGCGTCCCTGACACCGCCGAGGTGGCCTGGGATGCCGCCGGAGCCTGAGCCGCTGCGGGCCGTTCCGGTGCAGGTTCGGCGGACTGGTCGGGCGTCTCGTGGATCGCGGCCCGGCGGGGCGCTTCGAAGCGGTACTGCGGGGCGGGGTAGGACGGGCTGATCAGGTACCCGGTGTGGCGGGCCAGTTCGCCGGTGCGGGTGTTGACGGCGTACACGACGCCCGAGTCGCCCTGGGCGGCCTTCACGTACCGCCACAGCTGGGTCTCCGGACCTTCAGTGACGTCCGCGAACACCGCGCCGTTCTTCACGTCCTCCTGCGCCTGCGCCACGGCGTGCTTCACCTGAAGACTCATCGCCAGATCGAAGTCGTCGAAGCGTTCGGGCATGTCCCCGAACAAGTCGGCGGCCGTGACCGTACCCGCGTACCAGGTGCGGGGGAACTGCGCGCGACTGGTGGGGAACACCGCGTCGTGGATCAGGAGTTTGAGTTGCTCGGGCGTGGTGCTCTGCGTGTACTTCAGCTGGCGGCGCAGCAGGTCTTCCTGCAGGCCAGGCGTGGCCTGCGCGAGGATCTCGACCTGCCCGAGGGTGAGCTTCCCGGCGTCGTACAGGGCGCGCAGGTCAGGGATGAGGTGGCGGCTGATCTCGACGCGGCGGGCGATGGTGCGCTGGCCCAAGCCGAAACGGGCGTGGAGTTCCGGGACGGTGGCGCCCCGGTCGATCATGGCGGCGAACGCGTCGGCCTCCTCGAGGGGCGTCATGCGGCGGCGCTGGACGTTCTCCGCCGTGGCGACCTGCAGGAGTTCCAGGTCCGTGAGTCGCTGGACCAGGACGTTGACGGGGTACGTGTCCGGCACCTCGACCCACTGGTGCCCTTCGCGTTCGAAGCCGGTGACGAGCAGGCCGATGGCGCGGTAGCGGCGCTCGCCGGCGGCGACCTCGTAGAAGCCGTGGCGGTCAGGGTGGGGGCGGACGACCAGGTTCTGCTGGAGGCCCTCGGCGTGGATGCTGATGGCGAGTTCTTTCAGGGAGGCCGCGTCGAAGGCCTTGCGGGGGTTGAGGGGGCTGGGCAGGATCTTGTTCCACGGGACCTGCTGCAGGCCCAGGGGCGTGGGTTCGAACGCCGGCACCTGGAAGCGGACGGCGTCGCCGGGCTGGTCCTCTGTGGGGAGGGGGGCGTCCTGCTGCTCCGGTTCAGCTTCCGCCTGGGCGTCGGCGGGGGTGAGGTCGCTGAAATCGCGGTAGTAGAAGGCCTTGCCGTACCTGATCTGGCAGTCCTTGTTGTAGAGGCGATGGCCGCTCTCGAAGATCTTCTTGATGACGCCGGTGGCGCGGGTGTCAGGGTTGGGGAAGCCGTACGTGAATTCCACGGGCATGCCGACCGCCCAAGTGACAGCGGGGGCCTGCGCGGCGGGTTCGGTGGAGGTGACGCCGAGGTCCGCGAACATGCCGGCGAGTGTGTCGCGCTGGATTACGTGCACATCGCTCTGATCGAGCGTTCTGGTGATCGCTGGCTCTTGTGTCCAAGCGCACTCAAACGTCCCTGTCTCCGTGTCTACGGCAGTGACCATCCACTCGCCGGAGTTGCTCGGGTTCAGGATCAGATCACGAGGCGTAAGAGCTGTGCGCGGCGGCAGCGTGGTGGGGGTGCAATCGGCACGCGACACCTGCGCGTGCCGGCCGTTGGGCTGCATCACGACGACGATGTCGTCGGTGACCATCAGGACACCGGCGACGATCTCCTGGCCGTTTACGGTGGCGCGGACGTAGTGGCGGGGTTGGAGCTGGGTGGTCAGCTCGGCAGGGTCGGTGCTGGGCCGGGGGGTGGCATTGGCGGGCGCGGCAGGGTGCAGCTTGGCGACGGCGGCGCTGCACTTCAGGCACTTCTTCACGTCGGCGTGCGGGTCGGTGTTGACCACCTTGGTGCCAGCGGGGATGCTGCGGCCGCACAGGACGCGCGTGCCGTCAAACCAGTGGGCGAGGGGGCTGTTGTTGGGGTGCATCCAGCCGTTGCTGGGGGCGGGGTTCTGCGGGTCGGTGCGGGTCGCTTCTGCGGGTGCGGTCACGGGGTCCTCCGGGGTGCCGATGCGGGCAAGGCGGTATCTGGGCGGGGCCCGAAGCGGCGGGCGGCGTTGCGGTGCTCGCTGATGACGCGCAGGGCGTCGTCCAGCGCGTCAGCGCGAGTGCGGGACTGGGTGCGCAGCGCCTGATCGCGCATCGCGACGAGGTCGGCGTGCATGGCGTGGATGTGTGCGGTCACGACGAACCACATGCGGGCGACCGGCGTGTTCGCCTCGGCCCGCACGTCCTGGAATTCCGGGCTGAGCAGGGCGGCGACCATGGCGCGGTGGCGGGCGGCCACGTTGTAGAGGGCGCTGGCCACGGCCGTGATGTCGGCGTCAGGACCCTGGATGATCAGGAGGCGTTCGTCGGGCAGCTGTTCGAGGGGGGTGTGATTAAAGCTGTCGTGGAAGGCGATGACGATCTGGTCGTCACGGCGGTGCAGGCTCTCACGGTCCGTGAGGATCGGCTCCAGGATCTCCTGCCACTGCGCGAGGGTGGTGTTTCCGGCCGGTTCGGTGGGTTGCGCGGCGTTCACAGAGCGCCGCCGCGTGGGGTGGTGGCGCGCTGGAAGGCGTCCCACGCGGCAGTGAGACTGGCGTAGTAGATGAAGCTGGTGCAGGCGCGGCTGCTGGTGGCCAGGACGCACCGCACCTCACTGCGCTGAACAGGCTCTGCGCGGTCCGCGACGGCCATAAGCGGGAACTTCCGGCCGATCACAGCCCCCGCGAGGGTGTACGTGGTGCCGCCCACCTCGCGCCACGCGAGGGGATTCAGGACGTCCGTGAGGGTCACAGGGCACCGTCCGCGCGGAAGCCGTCCAGCAGCGCGAGGGTGCGAATCTTCAGGTTCTCGTCGTTGCTGGAAGCGACAGCGAATACTGTCTGTTGCAGCTCCCAGTGCTCCCCTGGATGAGCCCGGAGTTGGCAAGGTTCCCAGTGCTCGAGTTCATATTCGATGCCCTCGTCCGTCAGAGCCGTTCTCAGGGCAGCGCCGCACACGCCGCAGTGCCCGACGGTGTCTTCGCTCGGGGAGTAGGGGTTGTATTCGATCTCGCCGCCGTACTTGGCGGTAAAGGCCTCGGCATGGGCTTCGCACAGCCAGCCGTCGTTCTCGAATTCCCGGCCGAAGTAGTTCTCGACTTTGACGTAGTGCGGCACCTCGACCGGCCACGTGCCAGCCAGGACGCCCAAGCGGTCCGCGTACGAGAACAGCCGTTCGCTCAGCGTCTGCTGGCGCTCCTGCGGGGTGGAGAGGGGGGTGGGCAGGGTCACAGGAGTGCTCCGTCCTGCTCGGCGGCGCGGGCGTACATCAGGAGGTTCGTGGCGACGGCCGTGGCCTCGTCAGCCGCGAGGATGATCCGCTTGCCCTGCTCACCAATCCGGACTGTCATGCGGACGTAGCCGTCGTCAGTCAGGTCGATCCAGACGCTGCTGGTGCCGTTATCTGCGCTGACGCAGCTGACACGGTTGATCAGGCTGACGACGCTGGGGTCGCAGGCGCTGCACAGGTCCTCTTCGATCCATTCACAGCCGCCTTCACAGGCCCACTGGTCGGTGCAGCCGCAGGTACGGCAGGTGCGGGCTCCACTGAGGCGGGCGTATTCACGGCGGGCGGCGGCATCGGTGTCATCGTTCAGGCTGGGGTAGTACCGCAGATCATCGAAGTGGATCAACCCGGCGTCCTTGAAGGCGTCCAGCGCGGCCGCCACGATGCCTGCACGTACCTCCAGAGTGCGTGTCAGTTCGGCGCGCGTCACGCCACTGCCGTGGTACACGTGGCGCAGGATCTCGGCAGCCGTGGGGTTCGGAGCGGCCAGGGCGCTACTCACGGAGAGGCCCATCAGGGTTTCCCCTGTTCGGCCCGGTCGGCCATCTCAGTCAGGGCCTGGGCGACTTCGCGAGCCTGAGCAGGACTGAACCAGCCGTATACCACGGCAGGGGGGAAGTCCTCGCGCGTGTCCACGTCGATGCCCTCCGCCTGGACGCGCACGTCGCCAGCCTCGCCGGTTAATGAATTACTGAAGTCGGCTTCGATTTTCAGTTCGAAGTCGCCGTCCCCTTTAAGCAGAATGGCCTTCACTTGTTCACTCTCCCCTGGTGGGAGTCCAGGTCGATCAGGGCGGGCAGCGCGCCTCGCAGGACGTCCTGAATGCATCCGGCGAACGAGCCGAGGATGCCGCTGGTCTGGTTGTGGTGCAGCGGGCGGGACGCGTCGACCTGGGCCTGTGCGGCCTGCACTTCGCGGAGCAGCTGGGTCAGTCCTTCCTCGGTGAGTATTGGGGTGGATGTCATCGGGTCATTCCTTCGGTCAGGGCGCATGGTTCGGCGGGGCGAGTGAAGCCGGTGCGGGGGCGTCCGCGGGGCACGGGGACCGGGGCGGCCCGGATGAGGTCGCCGCGCCGCAGCAGGGTCTGCACCAGCGCCCACGCCCGCGACACGGGCAGCCCGTACCGCTGTGCGATGCCGGGCAGGGTCACCGGGCCCCGCGCGGCAAGCAGGGTGATGCCTTCGAGCAGCGCTTCACGTTCCGTCACGCGCGCCCCTTGCCGTCGCACTCGCACAGCGACTCCGGAGCGCCGCAGCCCGGGCAGTTCAGCTCGACGATCCGTTCCGGCTCCTGAACAGCTACGCGGCCGACCGCGTAGTGGCGGAGCATGGCCAGGGTGCGCTGCGCGTTCCCCAGCGCGGTGCCCTCGGGCGCGACGTCGGCGGGCAGCGTCACGCCTTCGAGCGCCTTGCGGCGCGACACGTCCAGGAAGTCGAACCGGCGGTGGCTGTACGTGCCGTGCGCCTCGGTGACCAGGATCTGCAGGCCGGGCTGCCAGTGCCGGAACGGCAGGCGGGGCAGCCCCTCGGCCGCCGCGCCCCGGTTCAGGCTGGCCTGGATGAACGGCGCGGCCCACACCAGCACGTCCAGGCCCGGCACGAGCAACTGCCCGAGGATCTCGTGCGCCTCGGCGAAGCTCGGCTCTCCCAGCAGCATGCTGGCGCTGATGCCGTGCACGGCCTGCGCGCCGTCGTCGATGGGGAGGTCCGTGCGGATCAGGGTCTCGTACAGCACCGCGCCCTGGCCGTCTAGGACCACGGCGGCGATCGGCACGCCGCCCAGGTTGTTCGTACTGATCTCCAGCACGCGCAGGTTCGGGGAGTCGGCAAGCTCGCGGATCTTCCGGTCGGCGCGGTGGGCGCGGTAGATGGCGGCGTCGGGCAGGGCAGGAGTGGTCATGAGGTCACCTCGGGGGCGGGGGGATGCGGGTGAGCGGAGGGGTCCGGCGTGGCGTCGTCCAGAGCCGCTGCCTTTCCAGGTTTTCGAGGCGTGCTGGTGAGCAGGAGCGTGATCGCCCAGGCGAGCAGCAGGGACAGGCCGGTCACCCAGGCGGCGAGGAACAGCGCGGCGGCAGTCACGTCGTTCATGGATGGGCTCCTTCAGCGGCGGCCATCACAGGAGGGGCACAGGGAGTGCCCCTCGGGTTTGAGCCAGCCGCACCCGCAGCGCTTTTCGCCGGAACCGGCGTGCTCCGCCGTGCTGGTGACGTGAACGGACCAGCTGCTCGTGACGCTGTGCATCCCGAAGCACGCACTGGTCTGGGGATGTTCAGGGTGGTTGGTCGGGGTGATGGGGGTGGCAAGCGTCATGCTGGTACCTCCTGCAGGTATTCGGAGCTGCGGCGACGCACCTCGGCGCGGGTGCTGAGGCGCCGCGCGGCGTGGCCTTCCTCGACCAACTGGTCAGCGGCGACGCGGCACTGGTTAGGCGTGAGGTCCTGTAACGCTGCGCTCAGCTCGTTGGCGGTGTAGGCCCGGCCGGGGTGCTGGCTGAGCAGCTCCGCGATGCGTCCGGCGCGGTGGGTCACGGCGCTCATGCCTGCCCCGTGCCGCGGCACTCGCGGCAGTTCAGTTCTGGCGTGCAGTGGCGAACGCACCGGCATGCTGAGGTGATGACGTAGCTGGCGCCGCAGTGGGTCAGGTAGCCGCTGCTGGTGATCAGGCCGCCGCTCTGCGCCTGGGCGCGCAGGAAGGTAACTGGGCGCTGCAGGGCGCGTGCGCGTGCGCGGATCAGGCCCTTGGCCTCGCGCTGGTTGATCTGCTGGGGCATCACCGGGGGCGCGCTCCCAGCAGGGCGTGACGCGCGTTGCGAAGCAGGTCGGTGGTGCGGTGGCCGTCCAGGCGCGCGGCTCCCCAGCACAGCAGCAGCAAACCGGTGGCGATGATCAGTGCGCAGAGGGCCAGGCTGGCCACGCCGCCGCCAGCGAGTAACAGCAGCATTCCTGCGGCGCCGCGCAGGGTGCCCTGGTGGCACCGGGTCAGCGGGCGGCACCGGGCGCAGAAGCCGGGGTGGGTGACCTGTTCGGTCTGGCAGCCATCGCAGACCAGGATGGACTGACCTGAACCCCTGGGGTACACCTTGGGCATGTTGATGGCAGGGGTGGCCGGAACGTGCTGTGCGTGGGTCATCGCGTAACTCCTTGGGCTTAACCTAGCGAAAGCCAATATTTTGGCCAAGTCGTTGAAGTCTCCAGAGTGGAGCCCGGGAGTCCTCCAATCGACGGCATCGCTGCCCCTGAGATTAGGTTTTAGCTGCGAACTTCACCTTGAGCGCCACGTCACCAAGCGGACATAGGTGAGGGCACCATCGATGCGCCACCAGGAGGGGTCTTCACCCGGGATGCCTACATTGATGCGTAAGACCAACTGATATGCCGGATGACAGTACGCCAAAACCGGACTTGCTGGTGCTTGCTTGAGCTGAGACAACGGTTGCCATCCACAGGTTGCAAATGCCCCTGGGTCGGCTATGACACTCGGATCATTCGTCCCCAATAACACGATTGCTTGGTATGACTCGTTGACTGTTTGGGTCGAGTAAGCTCCCTGAAAATGCGCAAGTGCGGCTTGGGGAAGTGGTGCGGGGCAGTTGAAATCGGACGCGGCGGATGCGACGCACAGATCACCTCCAAGTCCACTAGCAACAGCAAGTAGATCCATCAACGCCTTCACATCAATCCCCATAGGCAAAACCATAACAGAGGTGCCATGAGGCACCTCTGTTCCTACAAGCATCTCAATAAGGTTGAAGCACGAGGGGCTGCACGACGCTAGCGCGGTTGGCGGCTACGCTCCAGATACTCTCGCCTCGACCGAAAGTTTGTGCGCCATCACAGGACGCCTCGAGAAAGTACGCGAATGCGTAGCGTCCGGTCGCTGTGGTGTTTCCGCCCATAAACTTGCGTGCTGTCTGAGCGAAGCCATACCCGGTGCCAGTCGTAGAAGTGTACGGACCGAAGGTACGGTTGTTTGGGCCAACGACGGAGATGCTGTGGGTGACGGTTGCTCGAGCATCAATGCCGTCAAATGGGCTGGCATCGACGCAGCTAATACTGGCTCGTGACCAGGCGTCCAGACGACCCGCAACGATGCCGTTTACTTCCTCGGCAATTCGTGGCACTCCCACCCCAAGTTGCTGAGCACCGAGCTTGGGGAGATCCACAACGGAGGTTTCCTGCACCTCGCCTGTCGGCAGGATCGTATAGAGTACATCCTTCTTCATATCCTGAATCGAGTTCAGCCCGAGTTTGCGAAGCGCTGACTGTACTTCGGGCCGCTGGGTAACAATTTGGTCGTAGGTGGCGTCAAGCTGCTGCTGCGTGAATTCAGCAGTGGGCGCTTCGACCACATCCTGGGACTGTCCACAGGCGGTCAGGGCGGCAGCGATGACTGCCCAGCACAGCATTTGTTTGTGTAGCATACGGCTCCTTTGAGCAACCAGTGAGATTTGGGGATGCTCGTTGGCATCATACGGGGGCTTGCCTGGTACGGCACGCAGATATGACCGCCAGCCCTGAAAAAATATTCTGAGATTTCACAGCTTCAGCTCAGAAGGCTAGCCCTACATGGGGTCAATAGGTGAGGCGTCAAGCGAAAGCCACGATATGACTGGACCGCGACTGTGCGCCAAGCTTGCGGAAACGACCGTCTGTGCAATGTCTTGGACCATCTGATGGCAGGCTACTTCCCACATTGCGAAACTATGTTGCACAATGAGCTGAATTGGCAACCTGTTTTCGCAACCCTGGAGGCCCCATGCAGATTGGCTATGCCCGCGTCAGCAAGCAACACGAACAGGACACCGCCGCGCAACTGCGGGCGCTGAAGGACGGTGGGGCTGAGCGCGTGTTCACCGAACACGCTTCGGGGGGCCGCTGGGACCGGCCCGAACTCCACAAGATGCTCGACCAGCTCAGAGAAGGGGATGTGGTCATCGTCTGGAAGCTGGACCGACTCAGCCGCAGCCTCAAGGACCTGCTTCACCTGATGGAGCTGCTGGGAGATCGGGGCGTAGGCTTTCGCAGCTTGACGGAGGCCATCGACACCACCACCCCGGCGGGCCGAATGATGATGCAGATGGTGGGGGCCTTCGCGGAGTTCGAGCGGGCCATGATCCGGGAACGAACCCGCGCGGGCCTGGAACAGGCCCGGCTGGAAGGGCGTGTTGGAGGCCGCAAACGCAAGCTCTTGCCCCATCAGGAACAGGACATCCGCGAGTCGGTGGGGTCCGGGCGGCGGACAGCGGCGCAGTGTGCCCGCCTATTCGGGGTCCATCCCAGCACCATCACCCGACTGCTCCGGCGTTAGCTGGCGCGTGAAACACGACTGGTCCCCCGAAGAGCTGGCTGGGCAGTTCACCCTGACCCATCCAGAACGGGCGTTCCTGGGCTTCAAGGGCGAGGCGGCCTCGCTAAGTCTGGCTGCGCTGCTCAAGACCTTTCAGCTCCAGGGCGAGTTTCTGGACCATCCCCAAGGGGTGCCCGGTGTGGTCGTCGATTTCCTGGCCCAGCAGCTTGCGGTCTCCCCGGCATGCTGGGCGGAGGTGGACTGGTCCACCCGAACCGCTCGGCGTTACCGCGATGAGGTGGCACACTTCTGTGGCTTCCGGGCCTTTCGGGGGCTGGATGAAACCGCGTTGATCGCCCATCTCATGCCTCTGATCGCCGATCTCAATTCAGACTCGGAAACCTTGAAACAGCAGGGACGAGAGTTTTTGCGGGGAGAGCGCCTCGTTCCGCCCACGGCGGAACGCCTGGGACGTTGCCTGCGCGCTGCCGTGAACAGGCAGGAAGCCCGCTGGTTGCAAGGCATTCAGGCTCGCCTCAAGCCCCAGTCCTGTCAGTCCTTGGACGCTTTGATCAGCACTGACGCGGCGGCAGATGACCTGCAACCCCTTCTGGTCATCCGCTCCACGCTGGCCGCGCTCAAGGACACCGCCGGGCGGGTCAAGGTGGACACCGTCCTCGAAGAACTCGCCAAGCTCGACGAATTGCGCGCCCTGGGGCTGACTTCCGAGGTTTTCACTGGCGTTCCGCCCAGAGTCGTCGGGCAGTACCGTCGCCGGGCGGCCAGCGAACCGCCCCGCGAATTGCGACGCCATCCCGCCCCCTTGCGCCATGTCCTGCTGGCCGCGCTGTGCTGGCAACGCCAGACCGAAGTCACCGATGACCTGGTGGAACTGCTCATCCGGGTGGCCCACCACATCGGCACCCACGCCGAGAGCAAGGTGGAGGCGGAGTTGCTGCGGCAACTCCGGCGGGTCAGGGGCAAGAGTGCGCTGCTGTTCAAGCTGGCGAAGGCCGCCCGCGCTCAGCCGGAAGGAGCAGTACGGGAAGTGATCTATCCGGTGGTGCCGGAGCCGGTTCTCGATGACCTGATCCGCGAGATGGAGGCCGAGGGCAACTATGACCGCCAGGTGCGCCTGGTTACGCGCAATTCCTACGGCCACCATTATCGCCGGGCCATCTCGTTGCTGCTGGACGCCCTGACCTTCCGCTGCAATAACGACCGCCACCGGCCCATCATGCGGGCGCTGGAGCTGCTGGCGAAATACCGGGACCGCCGGACCTTGACCTTTCCCCTGAACGAGGACGTGCCGCTGGGTGGTGTCGTCAAGGACGACTGGCAGGCCCTGGTCCTCGATGACGTCGAGGGGCGCAAGGTCAACCGCGTCACCTACGAGATGTGCGTCCTGACCACGCTGCGTGACAAGATCCGCTGCAAGGAGGTCTGGGTCGAGGGAGCCGGGCGTTTCCGCAATCCCGATGAGGACCTTCCCGGCGACTTCGAGCAGAAACGGGCCGAGTACTACTCGGCCCTGGCCCAACCGGGTGAAGCTCAGACGTTTACCCGTCAGCTTCGCACCCACATGGAAACCGCGCTGGACGCACTGAACACCGATCTTCCCACCAACGCCAGAGTCAAGCTGGTCACGTCGAAGAAGGGGAAGGGGCGGCTGTCAATCTCGCCGCTGGCCGCCCTCCCCGAACCGCAGAACATCACCCGGCTGGCCGCGGCGCTGGTACAGCGCTGGCCGATGACCAACCTGCTGGATGTCCTGAAAGAAACGGAACTGCGGACCGGGTTCACCACCGCCTTCCATTCGGTGGCAGCCCGTGAGGTGCTGAGCCGTGAGGTGGTGCAGCGCCGATTGCTGCTGTGTCTGCACGGCATCGGCACCAACGCGGGCCTGAAGCGGATGTGCAGTGGGGGCGGGGAGGACAGCTTCGCTGACCTCCAGTACATCCGTCGTCGCTACGTCCACAAGGAACACCTCCGGGCAGCGATCAGCCGCGTGTGCAACGCCATCTTTCAGGCTAGGGACGCCACGCTGTGGGGCGAGGCCACCACCGCCTGCGCCTCGGACAGCAAGAAGTTCGGGGCCTGGGACCAGAACCTGATGACCGAGTGGCACGCCCGCTACGGCGGTCCCGGCGTGATGGTGTACTGGCACGTCGAGCAGCATTCGGTGTGCATTTACAGCCAGCTCAAAAGCTGTTCCAGCAGCGAGGTGGCCGCCATGATCGAGGGCGTGCTTCGGCACGACACCGAGATGGCGGTGGACAAGAATTACGTAGACACCCACGGCCAGAGCGAGGTGGGCTTCGCATTCTGTCAGCTACTCGGCTTTCAGCTTCTGCCGCGTCTGAAGAACATCAAGCACCAGAAGCTGTACCGCCCCAATAAGGGCGAGCCAGAAAAATACGTCCACCTGCAAGCGATCCTGACCCGCCCGATCCAGTGGGAGCTGATCGAGCAGCAATACGATGAGATGATCAAGCTCGCCACCGCCCTGCGGCTGGGGACGGCGGACGCCGAGAGCATCCTGCGGCGCTTTACCCGCCAGAACGTGCAGCACCCGACGTACCGGGCGCTGGCTGAGTTGGGGAAAGCGGTGAAAACCGCTTTCCTGTGCGACTATCTGCGCCAAGAGAGCCTGCGCCGCGAGATCCACGAGGGCTTGCAGGTGATCGAGTCGTGGAACAGCGCCAACGACTTCATCCTGTACGGCAAGGGTGGCGAGTTCACCAGCAACCGCATCGAGGAGCAGGAAATCCAGATGCTGGGCCTGCACCTGCTCCAGGTCAGCCTGGTCTACGTCAATACGCTGATGATGCAGCAGGTGCTGTCAGAGCCGGAGTGGCAGGGGCAGTTGACCGGGGCGGACCTGCGGGCCTTGACCCCACTGAAGTGGCAGCACATCAATCCCTACGGCACCTTCACGCTGAATATGCATGAGCGGCTGCCACTCAGGGTCTAGCGGGTACAGGCGAGTTGGACAAATTTTTGTCCTTCGCTAGGTTAAGCCCCAGCAGGGCGGCCTCGCCGGCCCGCTGGGTGCCGCTGCTCGCCGCGACGCTGACCGTCAGGGCCGCAGCGAGCAGCGCGCCGGGCAGGCCCAGAAACAGGAACAGCGCCTGCGCGTAGAGGGCGCCCTCACGCGCGCCGTCCAGCGTGGCGCCCAGGGTGTTGCCGACCACGGCCGAGCCAGCCAGGCGGGCCTCCACATTGTTCGCCAGGCGGCCGACCAGCGCGAAGGCCTGTCCCGGATCCGCCGGTAGGGTGGTGGCCAGGCGCACGTGCAGCTGGGTGCGCACCGTGTCCGGCCGGGCCGCGCGTTGCGGCGCGAACAGCCGCTCGAACTGCGCGCGCGGCAGCAGCAGCACGTTGTCCGGCGGGGCCTGCGGAGCGAGCCCCTTCGGGGCCCCAACTGCCTGGAACAGCGAGTCGGCGGCTGGCAGGTCAACCACACCCGCAACCGTCACGGCCACCGGCGGCGCGCCGTAACGCGTGACCATGACGCGGTCGCCGACGCCAGCGTGCAGGTTGGCGGCGGTCTGCTGCGAGACCAGTACGCCCTGGGTCGCCCCGACCAGCGCCCGGAGTTCAGCCGGGAACGCGGCGGCGTAGCCGGGCGGCAGCCCCAGCACCTTGCCCGCCCCCGTCGTCTGTGTGGTCATCTGCCCGGCGGGCCCGGTGACGGCGCTCAGGGCGGCGACATCCGCGTACCCGACCGGGAGAAGGGTCTTCACCAGCGTCGCGGCGCGGATGGCCTGCTCGGCCGCCGGCACGCTACCCTGCGGGCCCAGCAGCACCTGCCAGTCCACCGGCACCGACGCGGCCGCCCGCGCGGTCATGTTCTCCCGGCCCGTCGCGATGAACGCCAGCAGCAGCGCCAAGAAGGCGGTCGTCAAGGCCACGCCCGCAGCTGTGCCCCAAACGCGCAGTGGTCGCCGGGTGAGCAGACCACGGAGCCACGTGCCGGTCACGCTGTCCTCCGGGCCGAGCGGGTGATCAGAGACACGGCCCCGTCCCGCAGGTGCCAGACAGCATTCAGACGCGCCGCCACCGCCGGGTCATGCGTGGCGAGCACCAGCGCGGCGTTCGGTGGCAGGGCAGAAAGCAGCACGTCCATCAGGTGCTGCGCGGTCACGGAGTCGAGCTGCCCGGTGGGTTCATCGGCCAGGATCAGGCGCGGCCGGGTGACGAGGGCGCGGGCCACCGCCACGCGCTGCGCCTGCCCACCCGAGAGTTCCTCAGGGAGCTGGTCGGCCAGTGTCCCGAGGTCGAGCCGCTTCAGCCACTCCAGCGCCTCATGCAGGGCGCTGCGCGTGTCCTGGCCGTTCAGGATCAGCGGCAGAGCCACGTTCTCCAGGGCGCTCAGGGGCGCGAGCAGGCTCTGCGCCTGGAACACGAAGGACACCAGGCCGGGCCGCAGGTTCTCTGGCGCGCCCAGGGCCGGCCAGGACAGCGAGCCGGACGTGGGCGCATCAAGCGCGCCCAGCAGGTGCAGCAGGGTGCTCTTGCCGCTCCCCGAGGTGCCCAGCAGCGCGATCCGGTCGCCAGGCTGCACTCCCACGGACACGCCCCGCAGGGCGTGCACCGTCTGGGTGCCCACCTGAAAGTCGCGGGTCAACGCCTGTCCGGAGACCAGCGTCGTGTGCAGGTCGGGGGTCAGCTCGTGTGGCCGTTCGATCTCATCACGCATCGGCCCACCGCCCGTCTTTCAGGTACAGGACCCGGTCCGCCCGCCCGGCCAGGCGTTGGCTGTGCGTGGCGATCAGGGCGGCGCGGCCCTGACCGTGCACGAACTCGCCGATCACGTCCGTCACGCGGTCTTCGGTATCAGCGTCAACCTCGGCGGTCGGCTCGTCGGCCAGCAGGATCCGGGGATCGTGTGCCAGGGCGGCCACCAGCGCAGCCCGCGCGGTCTCCCCGCCGGACAGCTGGGCCGGGTAGGCGTGCAGGTGCGGCGCCAGCCCGACCCGCCCCAGGAGCTCCCGGGCCCGCACGTCGTCCCGCCGCCCGAGCAGCGAGCCCGTCAGCAGAGCGTTGTCCAGCACCGTCAGGTGGGGGATCAGGTTGCCGCTTTGCAGCATCACGCCCAGGTGAGCGGCGCGCAGCCGGGCCCGGCGCGCCTCCGGTTGCCGGGAGAGCCGTTCGCCACCGAGCTCTATCCACCCCCCGTCCGGGTCGTCCAGGCCGGCCAGGCAGGCCAGCAGGGTGCTCTTCCCGCTGCCGGAGGAGCCCAGCAGTACGGTCAGTTCGCCCGGCTGCAGCTCCAGGCTGACCCCGCGCAGAGCGCGGGTCTCGTCGTCACCCACTTGGTAGAAGCGGTACAGGTCCGTCGCGTTCAGCAGGGGCGCGCCGCTCACCGCCACCTCAGCGAGTCGGACATCTGCTTCCACGCGTCGACGTTGTCTGAGCCCAGCGGGGCCGAGAACCGCAGGAGCACCCGCTTCCCGGCGTGGGACAGCACGTACAGCTCGTTCTCCAGTGCCGGGGCGCGTCCAGTCACAGCGTTGACCGGTCCGGTGGACGTGAAGCTGGCCCGGACGGCTGGCCCGGACGGGAGCGTGACCGCCTTCACGACCGTAACCTTGAGCTTCGGAGTGGTCTTCGCCAGCGTCACCAGTTCTCCAGCCCGCACGCTGGCCGGCGTGGGTGTCCCGGTGGTGCCGGTCGTCCAGACTTCCACCGCGCCGAGCTTGGACGTGAAAGTCACGTGTGTGCCGCTGACGGTGCGGGCCCAGCCCTCGGGCACTTCCAGCGAGTAACCGCCGGCCGAACTGGCATACCGCACGAAGGCCTGATTGTCGGGAATGTCGCCGGCCGGATGGGTCTCCGGGGCGACCTGGGTGGACGTCTGGGCGTGGGCAGCGAGGGGGGCCAGGGACGCCGTCAGGAGCAGCGCGGTGGTGTGCAGGATCTTGGTCATGGTGAACCTCCACCGTGACCGTAGAACCGGGAGGTTTAGGTGCGGTAAAGATCGCGCTGGAGTGGACTGATCCGCGGGAGCATGGACAGTGGGGACAGCCGAGGTGGGCTGTCCCCACTGTCCATGCTCTCACTCCACGGTTGTGCGCGCCCGGCGGAGTTCCATGGCCACAGGGATGAAGCTCAGCACGACGACCACGCCCACAAGCAGCAGGATGTAACGGTCAAGATTCGGGATCAGGCCGCCCAGCGCGTACCCGAGCAGCGGCACGGTCAGCGCCCACAGCAGGCCCCCGATCACGTTGTACGTCAGGAACTTCGGGTATGACATGCCGCCCACCCCGGCCATGGTCGGAGCCACGGTGCGCACCACCGGCACGAAACGCGCCAGGATCAGCGCGCGGCTGCCGTGCCGGTCGAAGAAGACCTGGGTGCGCTGGACATACTCGGGCCGAAGCAGTCGGCTCCCCTCGCGGTTGAACACAGATGGCCCGAATTTCCGGCCGATGGCATACCCGACACTGTCCCCGAGGATCGCTCCGGCCGCCACCGCCAGCATCAGACCGGGCAGGTTGAGCGTGCCCTGTTTGGCGAGCAGGCCCGCCGTGATCAGCAGGCTGTCCCCGGGCAGGAAGAAGCCGGCCAGCAGGCCGGACTCGGCGAAGACCATGCCGAAGATGCCGGCATAGGAGACACTCTGGATCAGGTGCGGGAGATCGAACATGACGCCACCGTACTGACCGCAGGTAAAGGGCAGGTATACCTGCGAAGCAACAGATCCCGGACACCACGGGTGTCCGGGATCTCCTTCTGAGCCTGTGCTCAGGCCGCTTCGATGTCCGCCGGCGCGAGCGCCACCTGATCCCGACGCGTCACGGCGAGGTAGCTCACGACCCCCAGGATGGCGAGCAGGAAGATCACGCTGGTGACCGTGGTGCCCAGGCCCAGCCCGCCGTCGGCCTTCGCCTGCGACAGCGAGTCCCCGATGGACGCGCCCAGCGGCCGGGTCAGGATGTACACGGTCCAGAACGTCAGGATGCCGTTCAGCTTCAGGAACTGGTGGGCGAGTGCGGCGAGCACGATCAGCCCGGCGAACAACCCGACAGATACAAAATACCCGAGCTGCAGTTTTTCAGCCACCAGGTCACCGGTCGCAGTGCCCAGCGCAAACGTGAACAGCACCGCCAGCCAGTAGAACGCCTCGCGCCGGGCCGTGAAGATGGAATGGATCGAGAGGGTGCCTTCCCGCCGCCACCACGCGAAGAAGGTGGTCGAGAGGGCCACGGCAAAGATGGCGCTACTCGTCCACAGGCTGATGCCGAAGTTGTCGGTCATGTTGTCGGTGATCAACGTGCCGACCACGCTGATCAGGACGATGGCGACCCAGTAGATGCCCGGAACGTAGCGGCTGGAGCGGAACTGGGCGAACAGCACGGCAATCAGCAGGGCACCCATCACGAGGGTCGTGCCGGTCAGGCCGAGCTTCAGTGTGGTGTTCAGGTAATCGGCGGCCGTCTCGCCGACGGTGGTTGCGAGTACCTTGATGATCCAGAAGAACGCCGTGACTTCAGGCACCTTGCTGATCAGGGTGCGCAGCGAGGCGGACTGGGCGGTGAGGGTGGACGTCATGACCGCCCCGCGGCGGAACCGGACGACGGGGTGGCGGAAACAAGGCTGGACAGGACTTCATTCATGGAGCCTCCGGCGCGGGCAGCGCGTCGGAAGCGTATGGACGGCGGGTTAAGGGCAGGTATATCCAGGATCGGTACAGGAGGGCCGGCGCAGGAGATCGTTCAGGCGCGGTCCGTTTTCCGCAGGGTCGCCGGGGTGGGCGTTCACCGCAGGGCAACTGCCGGTTCCCGCTGTCGTTCCTCGCGTCCTCGGTAGCGACTTTCGGGGCGTTCACGTCGCCCGCGAAGTGGGTATACCCCGGCTTTACCTGCGTTCTCTACGGTCGCGCCCATGACTCCAGAACTCCAGGCGGTGATCCTCGGCGTGGTCGAGGGCCTCACCGAGTTCCTCCCCGTCTCCTCCACCGGTCACCTGATCGTCGCCGAGAGCCTGATCGGCTACCGTGATACCGGAGAGGTCTTCACCGTCGTCATCCAGCTCGGCGCGATCCTGGCTGTGATCCTCTACTACTGGCGGCAGTTGACCGGCCAGCTCACCCGGCTGCTGCGGGGCAGCGCGCCGGCCCGCACCTTCTGGCTGAACCTGATCGTGGCGTCCATCCCGGCCGCCGTGCTCGGCCTGCTGTTGGAGAAGGCCATCAAGGCGGCACTGTTCTCCCCGCTCACAGTGGCCATCAGCGCCATCGTGGGCGGCGTCATTCTGTGGTGGGTGGACACCCGGCGGCACGAGGTCACGGTCGAGCTAACCGAGCCGGACCTGGACAGCGTCACCACCCGGCAGGCGGCACTGATCGGGGTGGCGCAGGCGGTCGCGATCATTCCCGGCGTGTCCCGCAGCGGCGCCAGCATCGTCGGCGGGCTGCTCACCGGCCTGAACCGCGTGACGGCCACCGCGTTCTCGTTCTTCCTGGGCATTCCCATCCTGGGCGGGGCGGGCCTGTACAGCCTGTACAAGGCCCGGCACGCGCTGGGCAGCATTCCCGGTGGCAGCAGCACCCTGGTGATCGGCACGGTCGTCGCGTTCGTGACGGCGCTGGTGTCCGTGACGTGGCTGCTGCGCTACGTGTCCACGCACGACTTCAGGGGCTTCGCGGTGTACCGCGTGGTCATGGGCGCCGTCATCCTGGCCCTGCTTGCGGCAGGCGTCCTGCACTGAACGTGATCCACACCCACGGCGGGCGCCGTGACGCCCCTCATACGGATTCCGTTTGTTTCGTTAATAACCCGGGACAGCACCGGGTTGCCAATTCCACGTCCGGCAGTCCTCTTTTCTCCCACTCGCGTCCGCTCGGATGGAATGGTTTTTGCAAACCATTCCATCCGAGTCCGTATCAGGGGCCGTGGGACACACCGGTTCCGGCTTGGAGGGCCGCAGTGATGTCGAGGACGCCCGCGCCGCAGCCGCGCCGGGGATCCGGATCGCAGCGGCCACCTGCAAATGGCCGGGCGGTTCGCTGCAGGATGCGGCACACCTCCTGCGGACTCAGCCCCGGTTGCGCGCTGAGCAGCAGGCTGGCGGCCCCAGCCACCAGCGGCGCCGCGAAACTGGTACCCATCGATTCACGCTCACCGGTGCCGACGTTCAGGACATCCACGCCTTCCTTGTGGCTCCCTCCGGGGGCGGCGAGCGCCACGGCCGCTCCCCAGTTCGAGTAGGACGCCCGGACGCCGCGCTGATCCGTGGCGGCCACGGCCAGAACTCCCCGGCAGCCGGCCGGGGTGTTGCGGGCAGCCGGAGCATCCATGTTGCCCGCAGACGCGACGATGACACTCCCAGCCCGCAGCACCTCATCCACGGCCCGTTGCATGGCGGGGTCGCAGCCGGTCCGGGGCACATCGGCCAGTGAGAAGGACGCCGTGATCACGCGGGCAGGACGGACGTTCCTGGGGACACCCGACACGGGCAACCCGACCGCCCACCGCAGGCCCCGGATGGCCGCGCCCAGCGACGACTGCCCATGGACCCCCAGCACCCGGACGTCCAGCAGGGCGGCCTGCGGGTCGACACTGTGGACGACACCAGCCACCGCCGTGCCGTGCCAATCCGGGATCGAAGGGGACAGTCCCCGGCTGGTGAAGTCGTGTCCGGGCAGCCGCCTGCCCCCCAGGGCAGGCTGGATACCGATCCCACTGTCCAGCACCGCCACCATCATCACAGCGGCGTGAGGAGAAGGGTGCGGCATCCGCACCTGACGCAGGGGCCAGTTCACCTCGGCGTGATATCCGGTTCCGACACCCAGGCCAACCATCAGACTCAGACCCAGCATCCAGCACCGTCGCTTCATGTCACGAGGGTAGGGTGCCAGGATTGAGCCCTGGTATAGGCGCGGACACCGGGGGCCTCAGGGGGCGCTGAGCAGTTCGTTGCGGCGCACGAAGGCCCGCATGAAGCGGCCCATGATCCGCGTCTGCGTGCCGTAGGCGTTCACGGCCGCGAGCTTGGTCGCCTCCTGGGCAGCGTTCAACTCGACGCGGTGCCACGGGGTGTGGGAGGCCAGCGGCGGCACCGCCAACGACAGCTGCGGGTGCAGGCCCTTGGGCAGTGGCCACTCCACGCCGCCGTGCACCATCCAGAAGCGCAGGCGGTCAGTCTGGTGGCGCTGGGCGAGCAGGCGCTGCGCGATGAACGAAAGGGTGTGGTGATCCCGGTGGAAGTCGTGCGGGGACGGTGCGAGCATCAGATCCGGGCGCACCCGGTCGAGGACGCGGTTCAGGTCGGCCTCCAGCGCCTGCCCGGTGTACGGCGCGCCCGGCGTCAGCGCCCCGGTCACGTACACAGCCGTGGCCGCCGTGGTCGGGGCCGTGTACGCCTGCGCGTAGTTCGTGGTGGAGAGCCGCTCCAGGCCCCCGTCCGGGTAGCCGAGCATGACCGTATGGGCCGCGTCGACGCCCAGGAGCGAGGCGGCGTGGCGGGCCTCCAGAACCCGCGCGTTGCCGAGCGCGCGCATGTCCGCCGCGCTGAGATCGAGCACCCGGCGCGTGAGCATGGCGTCGAACTCGAAGCCGTCCCCGGCGGTCGCCCACACGATGGTCACGTCCGGGCCGGCCGCGCGGGCCTGCTGGATCATCCCGGCGCAGCACAGCGTCTCGTCGTCCGGGTGCGGCGAGAGCACCAGGACGCGCTCACCACGGGTGAAGGCCGGCGCTGGTGGGAGCGCCGCCACCCGGTCGGACCCGGCGTCGTATATCTGCGCCACCTGCGGGGAGTTGATCCACACGGCCAGGATCAGCAGGGCCAGCAGCGTCAGCGGAACGGCGATTGAGCGAAGCGTCCGGCGGTTCATTTGAGGATGTTCACCGCCCGGCTGGCGACCAGGACGACGGTCAGCATGGACGTGGCCGCCTGCAGCATCATCAGCCCCTTGGCCCGCCGGCTCAGCGGCAGCGCGTCGGTGGGGCTGAACGCCGAGCCGTTGGTGAACGCCAGGAACAGGGAGTCGACGTACATTGGCCGCCACGGGGGCGTGGTGGGGGTCAGCGTCATCTGCGGGAACAGGAAGTCCGGGGGTTTGCCGATCAGGCCGCGGCGCAGCGGGCCGCCCTGATCCAGCTCCCAGTACCACAGGCTGAAGACCAGCACGTTGGTCACCCAGATGTTCAGCGCGCCGGCCAGCAGGCTGACCCCGCTGGCGCTGCTGCCCCGCAGCAGGCTGAGCACCAGCAGCGCCAGCGAGGACAGGTTGGTCAGGTGGAGCAGGGCGATCACGGCGATGGCCAGGGCGCGGCTGTCCCGGGCCCAGGGCGTCACACGGGCTTCCAGCCGGATCAGGTGACGGCGGGCCTGGCCGCGCACGACCACCAGGGGCACGAGCATCAGCACCTCCAGACTGGGGAGCAGCCAGGTGGGCCCCAGGGTCAGGTGCTCGCTCAGCACCAGGTTCAGGCCCATGACGGCCAGGATGGCGAGGCGCGCCGGCCACAGCGATTCGGGCGGCGGGGGCGCCGTCATGGGGCCGGGAACCGCAGATGAACCTGGAAGGTGGACGCCGTCCACTGCGGGATGAGCTGGGCCTGCCAGCGCCGGGCGAGGGCGTCGACCAGCGCCAGGCCCAGACCGCTGCCCGCGACGGCCTGCTGACCGGCACCACGCTCGAAGGGCTGCAGCAGCCGCGGCCAGTCCTCCTGCAGGGGGCCGGGGCCTGCACTCTCCACCGTAAGCGCATGCCCGGCGGCCCGCAGGACGACGGTGTCGCCCTCACCGTATTTCAGGGCGTTCTCCAGCAGGTTGGTCAGGGCCCGTGCCACACCGTCCGGCTCCGCGTGAATGTGGGTGGGCTCGACCTGCAGGACGACGCGCTTCCCGTGCGTGGCGGCCGTGTCCTCCAGCGCCTGGGTGACACCGACGGCCACCGCGGCCAGATCGACGCTCTCCAACGTCGCCGGGGCCTCGGTGCGGGCCAGGGCCAGCAGACCCTCGGTGAGCGTCTGCAGCTCCTCCACCCGGCCGCGCATGCCGTGCAGCGCGCGCTCGTACTCGGCCGCCTCGCGCGGTTTCCGCAGCGTCAGGTCAAGCCGGCCGCGCAGCACGGTCAGGGGCGTGCGCAGCTCGTGGGCGGCCGTGCGGGCGAAGGCCTTCTCCCGCTCGATGGTGCCCGCGAGTCCGTCGAGCATGGAGTTCACGGTTCTGGTCAGGCGGGCCATCTCGTCGTTGCCCGGAGCCTGCAGCACGCGCTCGGCGTAATCGCCCCGCCGGGCGATCGCGTCGGCCGTGCGGGCCACCGCGTCCACCGGGCGCAGGGCGCGGTCCGCGAGCCAGTACCCGGCCGCGCACGCGGCAGCGATCATGAACACGCTGCCGATCAGGAGCAGTTTCGCCAGTGTCTCCAGGAAGCCCGAGAGCGCCTCGGTGGAGCGTGACACGCGCAGCACCAGGCCGTCGGCCGGCAGCGTCAGCACCCGGCGGGCATCTTCGGTGGTCAGGCCGGATGTGACGGGAAAGCGCGCCTGTGCGCCTTCCGAGGCGTTCCCGGCGCGCGCGACCACCCGACCATCGGGCCGCAGCAGTTCGATGCTCAGGTCGGCGCTGGGCTTGAGATCCGGCGTGAACGACGCCTGTCCACCCGCCCGCTCGATGCTGGCGCGCGCCACGCTGGCGGTCTCCTGCAACGTCTCGTCCAGGGACGTGCCCAGGGCCTGTTCGGACGCGAAGTACACGCCCCCGCCCCCGAGCATGATGGTCACGGCGAACACCAGCACGTACCCGAGGGTCAGCTTGACGCGCAGGCTCAGGTTCTGGATCACCCGCCGTCCCCCAGACGGTACCCGGTGCCGCGCAGCGTGACGATCAGCGCGTCGTCGGTCTTGCGGCGGATGATGCTGACGTACACGTCGATCACCTTCGCCTCCACGCCCGCCTCGCCGCCCCACAGCCGGTCGATGATCTCGTCCCGCGTGAACACACGCCCGGGGTGCAGGGCCAGGAGTTCCAGCACCCCGAACTCCCGGCGGGCCAGGTCGGCGCGGACGCCGGCGCGGTACAGTTCCCGGCCTGCCAGATCCATCACCCAGCCGCCGGGGAGCGTGAGGGTGTTCTGGGCGCTGCCACTGGCCCGCCGCAGCAGGGCCCGCACCCGGGCGCTGAGCTCCGTGAAGTCGAACGGCTTGAGCAGGTAGTCGTCCCCGCCGGCGTCCAGGCCCTGCACGCGGTCGGCGACGGTGCCACGCGCCGTGAGGTAGAGGATCGGCGTGACGACGCCGGCGCTGCGCAGCTGGCGGCCGAGCGCGTACCCGGCGTCGATGCCCTCGGGGAGCATCACGTCCAGGATCAGCAGGCTGTATGGGAAGAGCTGCGCGAGTTCCGCGCCCACGGTGGCGCTGGGGGCCACGTCGACCTCATAGCCGTCCTCGCCGAGCCCGTCGCGGAGCAGTTCGGCGATGTGCGGGTCATCCTCGACGACCAGCACGCGCATCAGGCGCGCCTCAGGAACGGCAGAACCGCGAGCGTGGCCATGACGCAGGCCAGCCCCGTCAACGCCCCGGCCAGGACGTCCGTGGGATAGTGCACGCCCAGTACCACCCGCGACAGGCCCATCAGCGCAGCGTAGACGACCCCGGCACCCACCGCCAACCACCGCCAGCGGGATCGCCACGCCAGGACGACCAGCACGGCGGCCAGAGCCGCAGCGGCGGTCGCGTGTCCACTAGGAAAGGACAATCCCGAGACATACACGTCACTCGGCCACAGGTCAGGACGCGGACGACCGTACGCCACCTTCAGCAGCCACTGCGTCGCCTCGGCCAGCCCCAGACCCACGACCGCGAACACCGCCAGGTACCGGCGGTTCAGGATCCACAGGAGCAGCGGCAGCAGGACGAACAGGGGCGTCGTGACCCACGGGCCCCCCACGATGTTCATGACCTGCCCGAAGATCTGCAGGCCCGCCCCTGTGTGGGCATGCAGCCACGTCATGGCACTGACATCCATCATGACCGGCTGGCGCTCCAGGACTTCCTGCCCCAGCACCAGCACGCCGGCGGCAGGCACGGCCGCTCCGACGGTGGGACAGACCCATGGTGGGCGCTTCGCCGCGGGAGGCGTCTGAACGGGTGTGGTCATCATGCCGCGCAGCATGCCCATGTCAGGTTAAGCCGGGGTATACCGGGGCCGGGGCTCTGAACGCCACGCACCCTACCCTCGAGGCGAGAGGCAGCGTGGGAAGCAGGCGCAGCATGGCTCAACGTCGCAGGACTGTGTGTGTTTTACCCAGCGTCATGCGTGGCCCCTCCAACCCCGCGCTGGGTTCTCAACTGACCACGCTGGTGCCGGGCTGGGACTCCGGCAGGCACCGCTTCACCGTTACCCGCAGCGCCTCCTGGTATAACTCCGTGACGGACGTGAGGTCATGCCGGGTCTCGGTGCGCTCCTCGTTATCGAACAGCCCCACCTGCCAGCGCTTGCCGTTCAGATACAGGCGGCACACCGGCTTGCGGTTGTTATCGTCGAACAGCACCCCGCAGTAGCTCTGCACATCGCGCATCACCACGCGCATGACGTCCGTCTCGGACGCCACGATCACCCGGACGATCATGAAGGCCCCGAGTTCGTCCTGGGTCGTCACGACCAGCGAGGCGGGCTCGGTGGGTGTAGGTTCCGGCCGGGAATCCGGTGCTCCTGGGAGCGCCACATCCTGTCCACCCTGCTGCCCGATCACGCCCTTGAGCCGCTCGCTGAACACATCGCTCAGGTGCAAGAGTGGCGGCCCAGCGGCTTTTCGTTTCCATACCTCAAACTGGCGTGAAGCCGGTGGTCAGGGTGCATTCGTCCCCTCAGTACCCGAACCTATTGGTACTCCGTTGACTCTGGACAGGATTGACGTTCATCACGTGTTTTGAGAGGATCGTCGATATCCGCCTTCACTCCGTGTAGGACGCAATGATCGGAGAAATCAATGGATTATCGGTAAACCTGAAATCAGGAATGACCGAAATCAACCTTTCAGGTATTCCTGATTTCAGGCACACTTCTGATCAGGCCAGCTTGAGCCAGTCGCTCCATCAGTTCTGCCCAGGTGCCGGGTGGTCGCCGGAAACTGCTCCGCAGGCCTTCCAGCGCGTCCCGGGTGGCCAGAGGCTGCGCTTCCAGGAGTGTGTCGGGTGTCATCACCTACACGCCGTAGGGTTCCAGGTGTTCGCGGGGAAAGTCCTTGAGGTTGAGCGTGACGATCACGTCCGCCTGCGCGTGGATGGCGGCCGCCAGAACGTGCCGGTCATCCGGGTCAGGCAGCGACAGTGTCTCGATCAGCGGTTCATATCCGGTGACCTGCGCGTCGGGGACCGCCTGATCCATCAGGGCCCGGATCCGCTGGACTCGCGGCGCCCCGAGGTCAGGACGGTTGAGCAGCAGGTTCCGACTCCACTCGTCGTGGATGGCGTCGGTCCAGCGGGCGGCGACCAGGCCGGACACCGCGAGGTGCATCAGCAGGTTGCGCAGCAGAGACGGGTACAGGACATTCGCGTCGTACAGCGCCGTGTACCTCGGGGTCAATCCGACTCCAGGTCCTGCAGGTCGTCGGCCAGGGCCTGAAGGGCAGCCTGGCGCTGGGCGTCGAGGCCAGCTTCGTAGGCGAGGACGTCTTCGAGATACAGCCGGCGGCGGGGGCCGACCTTGCGGTGGGGGAACTGGCCTTCCTCGATGAGTTTGACGAGGTAGGGGCGGCTGACGCCGAGGAGTTCGGCGGCCTGCTGGGTGCTGATCTCCCGGTCGAGGGTGAGGACCTGAACGGCCTTGCCGGCGGCGAGTTGCCCGAGGAGATCTTCGAGGAGACCAGCGAGTCGGCCGGTGGCGGGGGTGCGCTGGAGTTGCTGAAGTTGGCGCTGGGCGTCCTGGGTGTCAGCGGGGGTGGGGATGAAGGGAACAGACATGGGAGCCTCCTACCTCATTCTACGAAATAAACGAAACAGGCAAAAGGAATGAATTGAACGAAACAGGAGAAATTCAGGGGCGATTTCTGGCGTGACCAAGAGTTAATCTATGTTATCTATAGGGTATGACCCTCGCCCTCGACGTCCTCCGAACCACCACTTTCGACCGGGCCAAGACGTGGAGTGACCTCAGTCCCGAAGAGAGGAAGAGGCGGGCCGTCCTCGCCGTCCGGGATCAGGAAGCAGACACCCTCTGGTCTCTGACCGAGGCCTACCTCACCCTGCACGGATCCAGCGGCACCGCGATCAGCCCCCGGACCCTCAAGGCCTACCGCTGGGCCGTCAACCGCTACCTGACCTATGCCGGTGCGCAGGCCGTCAACCTCCTGCGCGCCAGTTCCAGTGACGGCGTCCGATTCGTACGCACCGTCGAGGCAGAAGGACTCAGTGCGTCGAGCACCCGCGTGCAGCTCGCCGGGGTCCGCCTCTTCTACGCCGCCCTGCGGTGGGCCGACGCCACCCAGGCCGCCCCGTTCAACGATGTCAAACCTGTGCGGGAGAAAACAGCTGCGTGGGACAAGCGCAGTCCCTACACCCACGATGAGGTGCAGGCCCTCCTGGAACATGCCGACGAGCGGATGCAGGCGCTGATCCTGCTGTGCGCCCACGGCGGACTCCGGATCAGTGAAGCGCTGGCCGTTAAAGGCGCGGACATCAACCTGGACGGGCGGGAACTCACGGTGCGACACGGCAAGGGCGGCAAGCAGCGACGGGTCGTCATCGGCGACACCATGATTCGGGCGCTGAACTGCCTCCCGGAACAACAGGGGTCGCTGATCGGCGGCAGCTACCCCGCCGCCGTCGAGCGGTTGCATCGCCTCTGCCTCCGAGCAGAGGTGGCCTACCGCGGGTATCACGCACTCAGGCATTACGCCGGCACCCGCCTGACGAAAGAAGGGGCGTCACTTGACGATGTCGCCCGGCACCTCGGGCACGCCGTACTGGAAACTGCCCGGATCTACGCCAAGTGGAGCGATGACAGCCTCCGCAGACGGGTTGGTCAGTGGTGAGGTCGCTCAGCAGAGCGAAACGTCAGGTCAGAGCGAAATTCCGCAGGAACACATGTAGTCGATGCACAACACCCATTGCCGCGGGTTTCCGGTTGAAGCCAATGTTGACCCTACTTCTGACCTCATGCGGATTCCGATTGAGTGGCTGGCAAAGCCGTTCAATCCGAGCGGATGCGAGCAGGAGAGAAACGGGTTCCGGGCGTAAAGTTGGCAAATCAGCGATGTTCCGGGTTGTCAGCGAAACCGATGGAGTCCGTATCAGCTCCCCGGAATCCGGGATGAGCCTATGCTTTGAGCGTGACTGATGCGGTGCTGGCACTCCCTCGTAAACCAGATAACAGGACGCATCATGCGTCGAGTCTCCCAAAGCTGAGACAGCCGCTGTGGCCGCTGGATCTTCACCAGATCCGAGTGGTGGCCATGGACGCTAACGTCCTCGTGGACCTCGCGAAGTCATGCGCGAAAGCTAACGGCGCCGAACAGTCCGCCCTCCTGGAGCAGTTGCACGCCGGGCGCATCCGGGTGTTCATCTCCCACCAAGACGTAGAGCCCGTCGAGTCCATAATCCACCCGGGAGTGACCATTGAGCGCATTGAGCGGAGCATGGAGAAGGTCGCCAGTCTGAAACCCCGCCCTGCCTCAGACTGGCAGACTGCATGGCGCACGCACCTGCGGCCCTGGATGCACGTCTTGGACCCCACAGGTATGCCTGCCTCGGAGGTGCACGCCGACGTCATGATGCGCGACGCAGACGACGCGGACCTCGCCCTGATCGCCGAGATGCTGGGCGTGGACGCCTTCCTCTCCCGCGACGGGCGGGCCTTCGCCCCCACATTCCTTCCCGTGCTCCCGAGTGTTCAGCATGTCGGTGGTCAGTCTTCCCCCGGTGTGTTAAATATCCTGGCCGCGTGGCGCAATGAGAGTCGCGTCCACCAATACACAAGTACCCTGGCCCTGCCCCCAGCGGTTGTCACGGCGGCCGTAAAAGAAGGCATCCACGCGCTGAGCCGCACCACGAAGGTCCACCCGGCGCTCCTCCTGATCGCCGGGGTCGCCCTGGGGACCGTCGCGTTCAGAGCCTTCCCGACCGACTCCCGGACAAGCCTCACACGGAGCCTACTCGCCTACTTGGATCACACCATGGAGATCCAGCAGACGTTAGAGGAGCAGACCTACGACCGGGCCCTGCGTGCTTGGTGCGAACTCCCCACGTGGGAGAGCGCGACAGACTTCCGAATTATCGCTGCGCGTCATCTCGCCCGCGCCCGGCGACCTGTCCCCGTAGCTACCCTGGCAGAACTGGGCGGCGTCACACCCCGCACAGCGGGGATGCGCCTCCGGAAACATCCGGGGCTGTTCCGGGAGTGGCAGTGTGGCCTGTGGTCCCTCGTGCCTTGCACGGCCGAACTGTTATGAGGTAGGGGCATGTGATGGATGTATCGGTGATCCTGTGCGGGTACCCGCCGTGACCGCCCAGGATGTGTGGTCAGCTGCAGAGAATGCCAATCCATGTGCGCCGGACCTCTTAGCCCTTCGCCTGTCAGCGTGACAGGTGTACCACCCAACACGCTAGGGATGTTATACGCAGAATCCTACCTGCAGGCAGATAGGATTCTGCGTCTTGAAACACCACGTAGCACTCCATAGCCCGCTTCGTCACCCCCTATCACCGCGCTGCGACTGCTCGGGCGGCCAGTTGAACCATCCTCACCTCCGCGCGGCACACGCCGAATCCATCCAATTCCCATCATCGTGAAACAGGACGCTCGACATAGAAATGTGCGGCTGCGTCGGAAAGATCCGCAGCGGCACACTGTCCTGCATCTCCTCCCCAGGGTCCAGGCTGCCTGTACGGTATTTAGACTCGCCCAGATCCTCCCCACGCCAGCGAATCCGGAGCGTCACCTCCTCCACGGTGCAAGGCGAACGGTTCACAACCCGCAGTACCGGAAGCGGTCGTGAGAGCGTCACTGTGGTCTCCAGCCGCTCCATCACACGTAATTGCCGTTCGGACGTGAGATCAAGCACCCCCGCCTCGCGCAACGTGTCATCGACAATCCGATTAATGTCATCCGGAGCGCTCACTTCCATGTCCGCGTATACAGGAATGACTGCCGCGGACTTCCGCTCGCCCGCGAGAAAGCACCGCTCATCCCCACCGATCGACCGCGGCCCTACTGGCGTCAGAATCTTCTCGCAGCCCCCCCAGCGATCCCGGAGTACCGTCATACCCTCATAGGTGTAACGGTCATACCGCGTGTTCCACACACACAGCGCACAGACACAAATTCCCCCCACGAGCCATGCCCACCTGAGTCGTATCTTCATGGTTCGCTGTCCCCCATTTCTGGTGAGTGTATCCCCACGTCTGCGCTCCACGGCTACAGCAGGGGACTGCTTGCCTGCCCCAGGCTCTATTAAATCGCTCAGTCCGTGAAGACGGGGTCACGTGAGAGCAGGAATAGCCAACCACCCTAACGGCCTGGATCACAACTCGATCTGTTCCAAGTAGGCCGCCAGGGTGTTCGGATCACGAAGGCATCGGAGTTGACTGACATCTTACAGTTTGAGAAAAGGACGTCTGGCACGACACTTTGGCCTCAGAATGAGGTGTGAACCCAAAGAATGCACGTGCCAGACGGCTCTATTCTGACATCCTCACCTGCTTCTCGCGCAAACAACATCGCGACTCCTTTCAGGTCTTCCTGGACCTCCTCCTCGACGGTTCCGGCCGTCCCCTGCCCACTCGCGCAACCGTCAAATCGCCCTCTGCGATCAGTCGCTTCCTCAACCACACGAGCTGGGATCTCCGGACGCTCTGCCGCTTCATGCGCCAGGCTGCACTACAACTCTTCAATGACACGTGGAAACATGCTCCACACCAGCGTCCCCGGGTCGAATTCCTGGTCGACCTCACCAGTCTCGAAAAAGCAGGAAAGTTCTCCAGACTCTCCGACTGGATGCACGTCCTGAACGCCGTGAGCGGCGTTCATCTAAGGGCACGTCCTCACCTGCTGCGCTGACCCTCAAACTGCTCCATACCATTCCGCCCGTCATGCTGCAGGGGAAGCGCCGCCCCCGTCTGCATGCAGATGGGGGCTTCGAAAGTGCGGAGTTCATTGAGGCCGTCCTGGACAGAGGAATAGATATCGTGATCGGTGTCCGGCGCAACAGAACGCTCGCGAATGGGACACCCATTCACGAGCTGATGACCCGCGGGTACAGGGCACAGCTCCAGGGTCTGAAACCCACCATGTACGTCTCGTGGGCATGGCTATACCGGAACAAAGAGCCAGAGCAGCGCTTCGTCATGTCGAACATCAATCTGGGCGGCAAATACCTGGCCAGAGTCGGGAAGCGACGCTGGCGGATTGAGGGGTTCTTCAAGACCATCAAGGGGCGGTTCGGCCTGGAGCGGTTCGCGCAGCACAGCAAAACAGGTGTGATGCGGTGGTGGTGTCTCTCAGGGCTGGCATAGCTGCTCTGCCACTTGGCGGATCAGGATGTTCCGCCCAGACCACCGGGAACATGGCCAGATTGGGGAGCGTTAGCGAGAACCGTTCGGTTCTCGTTTATCCCCAAGAGTTTCCACGCCTGCTGGATTTGTGTGCCACACGACGTCATGACAGCACAGAGAAGGGGAAACGTCGGTCAGCACGTCATTTTCCCCGTTGCGCTCTGGAGGGGATTTTTGGCCGTGACAGGCTCTTCTCCACCTGAACAGCCCGGAAACGAGCGCCTAGCGATCGGAGAACGAGAAGGCGGGAGAAGCTGGATGTCGTGTGGTGCGGGGTACAGGGAACAGAAACGCACAGAATGCTGTACTAACCGATAAAAACCTGTGTAGGGCCGTGGTCGTCAGCGTCCTGGCGCGCATCTCGTGCCGCTTGGAAACTCTTGATCCCAGAAGTGCGTCGTAGAGCGCTTCAACTGGAACTTTCTGAGCTTGATGCCTTCCAGGACGCACTTTCTGCTCCCGCCCCCTAAACTGCAAGATGTCAGTCAATTCGAGTAAGAGGGCACACTATCGTCGTCCCTTTGCCCTTGGTGGGAGGTATGACGGCTGCCTATGAGGACGGACGGCCATCGGCCTCCTCGCCCTACTGGACCTTCCGCGAAAGTGGATTTTCAGACCGCCTCTCCAGTGTGGTTGCTTACAGCGAGGAATCCGGCCGGGAGTTCGGTATTCAGGGGAACTTTTGCAGTAGTTCTATTCGCTCTATTCAGCGAAGCGAGCGTCATCGCAACCGGCAACAGACTGCGCAACGCCCCAGTTGTCGGCGTGCCAGGACTTTCGCAGGAAATCTAACGTTGTCCGGCCGCACCGCTCACTCAGGACATTCATGCCTCAAAAGTTCCCTCGCTACTTGACGGACTGAAGTACCCTGGGCTCATTCGGACTGGGTTGACCAATGAGCAAGTGTTACCACTGCAGATCTCAATCACGAGAAATATATCTTTCCTCATCATGCACCGAACGCCGTTTGGAGGGGACACTTAAACCCAGCACACCTGACAGCCAACTATTCTCGTATGGATTTTTAATCCTTTTATCTCAGTGCAATACAATTTTATTCTCGTAATGTGCTTAATGTTCGAGATATTAGCTACAATCACTGCTTCTATTGCTTTTGAAAAATAAAGTTAACTTAAATCTGTCTTTTCGTTACGAATATGGCTTTAGGATAAGCAAATCTTTGAGCTTCGCTTTTAACTTGGTGACGCAGCAGAATATCTATGCATATCACCTTTCTAATGGAGAAAATCATGTATCTTTCCCGAGTTGAGATAGAGAATTTCCGAATTTACGGTCAGGATTCAGAGAAATTGTCGTTGGAACTGCGAGCCGGTATCAATCTGATCGCGGGAGAGAACAATTCAGGCAAAAGCGCCCTTATGGATGCGCTTCGTCTCGCGCTGGGTACGCGGGATCATGAAACTGTCCGGGTCACGCCCTATGACTTTCATATTAAAAGCGGCAAGGCAGCACAGAAGTTCACGATCCGGTGCACGTTCACCGACCTAGACGAGGATGAAGCTGCGGCCTTCGTGGAGTGGCTCAACATAGAGCGTCTTGATGGGACGGTGACGTGCTCACTGACCGTGACCCTCGAAGCGCGCCGGAAAGATGAAAAAGAGTGTACTGGACGGTTTGATAAGCCCATCACCCTGGAGTGGAAGGCCGGTCCGGACATTGAAGGCCGAGTGTTTGATGGAAGCGCTCGGGAGAGTTTACGAACGACGTACCTCAAACCCCTCCGGGACGCAGAGCAGGAATTGAGTGCCAAGCGGGGCTCCCGGCTCTCGCAGATCTTCAGCAAGCACCCGGCGTTTGAATTCCAGGATGACAAGACCGACAGCGCCTCGCTGTCCGGGATCATGCACCTGGCCAACACGCAGCTGCGCGGACATGACGTGCTGAAGTCCAGGGTCGACGACCTAAACAGTCAGTACCTCCAAAACCTCACGCTGGGCGACGATCCGCTCAGCGCACGGATCAACATCGCCCCCGTGTCCCTGCGCGGCATTCTGGAACGACTGGCGCTGTCCGTGGCGGATGAAGAACTGGAAGACGTCCGGCATGGCCTGGGCCTGGACAACCTGCTGTTCATCGCCACGGAGTTCCTGCTGCTGCAAGGCCCTCAGGCGCCACTGCGGTTGGCGCTGATTGAAGAGCCTGAAGCACACCTGCATCCGCAACTGCAACTGCGCCTCGTGGAGTTCCTGGAAGCTCAGCTCTCCGGCGCGAACGCCAAACCGGTACAGGTGCTCCTGACGTCACACAGCCCGAACCTCACGTCCAAGGTGGATCTGGAGAACGTGACCCTGATGCGGCGCGGGCAGGCGTTCTCACTGGCGGCGAAGTGCACCCAGCTGACCCCGGGCGATTACGAGCATCTGCGGTACTTCCTCGATGCGACGAAATCAAACCTGTTTTTTGCCCGGGGCGTCCTGATTGTGGAAGGCCCGGCGGAAAACCTGCTGCTGCCGGCGCTGGCCGAGGCGTTGGGCCGTTCGCTGTCCCGGCACGGCGTATCCGTGGTCAATGTCGGGCATATCGGCCTGTTCCGGTATTCCACCATCTTTCAGCGGAACTCGGGCCCGAACATGGACGTCCGGGTGGCCACGCTGACGGACCGCGACATCCCGCCGGATGAGGCCAAAGTGCCCCTCGACGGTTTGACTCCCCTCGTGAAGCCCGACAGCAAGACGCTGACTGGCTACACAGCGGATGAGATCACCAAGCGGATCGCGTCGAGAACCAAGCATGAGGGCGGGCCCGTGCGGGCCTATGTGTCGCCTGAGTGGACGCTCGAATATGACCTGGCCTTCCACGGTTTTGCCCTGCACCTGTTTGTGGCCTGTGAGCTAGCCCAGCAGAAAGGCGCTCTAACCCATGCCGAGTGCGAGGCGCTGCTGCCTGACATCGTTGGTCGCTACAAGGCCGCATGGAAAAGCCACGGGCCGCCCCGTGCGTCCAGGGCCCAGTGGGCGTGCTTCGCGTACGCCCCACTCACGCGCACGACCAGCAAGACCGCCGCAGCGTACTACTTGGCCTGGCTGTTCAAACGGGGCTTTGATCAGCACAAGCGGGCCGGTACGGAAGGCGCCTACACCACGAAGTTGGCCAGGAAACTCCCGGCATACCTCGTGGAGGCCATCTTCTACACCACGCGCCTGCCTCAGCCACCGGCCGCCGCGCCTGTGGCAGGTTCGGTATGAAACCACTTCCTGTCAAGGTGACGGATGAGGCCATCACGCGGCTTGAGGCGCGCTGGAGCCGCACCTTCACCCGACCCTTCGCATTTGACGAGGAGCGCCGCGTGGTGCTGCGTCAACTGGGCTCATGTGACGTTCAGGCCTGCCCAGGCAGTGGCAAAACCACCCTGCTGACCGCCAAGCTGGAACTTCTGCTGGAGCAATGGCCGGAGGACGGACGGGGCATCTGCGTCCTCTCCCACACCAACGCCGCCCGCGATGAGGTGATCAAGAAGCTCGGGGCGAAGGGTAGTGCGCTGCTGCGCCGACCGCATTTCATCGGAACCATTCAAAGTTTCATCAATGCGTTTCTCGCGACACAGGAAGCGGTTGAGCGCTTCGGCGTGCGGCCCTGGGCGTTTGATGACGGCGCACATTACGCCTTGATGCGGCGCAAACAGGCGACCCTGACGTTCCAGCGTCGCGCCTACTACGCGAGATCGTTCGGAACTGACGACGTCGCCTATACCCTGTCCACGCTTGCCCTGTCCTTTGACGATCCGGAACAGATCGTTCATTGGAGGGAGGACAAGGAATCGGCACTTAAGCAAGGGGCTCATACCGAGACCTTCAAGGAATTAGCTCGAATCAAATCTGAGGTGGCTCAGGAGGGCTGTTTTTCATTTCATGATGCTTACAGTCTGGCGAACGCATATATCCAACGGCATCCAGAAATTTGCGGCATCCTGTCCCGAAGATTCCCGTGCGTATTCATTGACGAGATGCAGGACACGGACCAGTATCAGATCAATGTCCTGAGACAGGTGTTTGACGGACGCTCGCGGGTGCAGCGGTTCGGCGACCGGAATCAGAGTATCTACTCGACGGGCCTCACGGATGCAGAAGTGAAGGCCCCCTGGGTGGCGGACGACTCGCTAACGCTGGCGTCCACGCATCGGCTCAGCTCATCCGTGGCGGTCCTGGCCGAGCGGATGGGCCTGGAGAAGCCCACGCTGGTCAGCACCACGGGCGTCGCGGCCTTACCCCACTCCATTTTCGTGTTCGATGACCCGAAGTCGGTCTTGCCCGCCTACGCGGCCCTGGTGGCGGCGCACGGTCTCGCCGGCCACCGCTGCGTGGCAGTAGCGGCGGTCGGCAAGCCCCAGGAGGAGGACCTCAAGTTTACGGTAGCCTCTTACTTTCCCGCGTACGCCACGTCCCTCCAGCGTCACAAGCACAGCAGCTTCCAGGCGTTCTGGGATGACGCGGCCCGCCAGTTCCAAGATTACGGATACGCAGGCAAGGCTTATGACACGCTCTACGCGGCCCTGTTGCAGATAAGTCGGGAACTACAGATGAAGCGCACGGGCGATCCGCTGAACCGGTCTCATTCCCTGACGTCGCTCAAACGCCTCTTGGACGGTGACGGCGGCAGGGCGCGCCGACTCCTGCTCAAGTGGCTTCGGCTGCTGGCCGCCGGCGAGCGCCCGCAAACCAGGGCCGTCCGCGACGACGTCCTGAGACTGTTATTCCCGAACGGTGAGCGGCCAAGTTCACTCAGCAGATTCCAGCAGTTTCTCGAAAACGACCCGTCCACGGTGCTTGCCGCGGACGCGCGCGAGCGGCACCGCTTCAAGGCGAGTGTGGCCGGTCAACAGGTGGAGATTGACCTGGGCACGATTCACTCCGTCAAGGGTCAGACCCATCACTCGACCCTTCTGATGGAGAGCTCCTGGTACGGCAGCGATCTGGACGGCTTGAAAGGGTACCTTCTTGACAAGCCCAGACCGAAGAAGATCAACCTGAGAACGATTAAGAAACTGAAGCTGGCGTACGTCGCCATGACGCGTCCTACCCACCTGTTGTGCCTAGCGATTCACTCGTCGCGCCTCACCGCACCGGAACAGGCGCAGCTCCAAGAACTGGGATGGCAGGTGGTCGTTTTGACCGCACCGACGTGAGCTAGGCCGCTTCGAGGCGGGTGGCGTTGGTCGTGATGTGCACTTCGTCGTAGAACGCGAAGAGGGAGCGAATGAATGTTTCGGCGAGGCTGGCGTGGTAGTGGGCATAGGTGGCCCTCGTCAGCTCTGTGTCCTGAGGCGCGATCGTTTCAAACTCTAGGCCACCAGTGACGAGCATGGGGCGAAGCCAAGCTTGACGGGCCCACCGTGGGGCGGCTTGTGTCAGCCAGCCCCGCGAGTCGCGCCGCCATTCGGTGATTTCACCAGACGCCACGCCGTCCCAAAGGGCTGCGAGGAGCTGTTCTGGATGCTCAGTCCGGAAGAGGAGTGACATAATACGTTTATAGCATAATACGTGACTCCAGATCAACTATCGCCCGTACTACCGGCAGTCCGTTATTGTTCCAGAATCACATATTGATCCGTGACGTGGATTGTGTGGCATATAATCCATTGAAGACCGCCTTTGCTCAATCGAATCACTTCTTTGATCGGCTCAGTGCACTTGAACAGGGCTTCCAACGACATGACGATTCACGCGAGGTACGCCTTGAGCTGTTCGCCCCAAGTCGCCTGATGGGGCACTCGCGCTTCGTGCAGGTCACCACGGAGCAAGTCCGCTTTGGTCAGGGTGGCTAGGTGCTCCCAATCGCCGCGTAGGATGTACGTCGCGTTGCCGTACAGCGCGCTTTCCAGCACGAATAAGTTGCGCTGGGGAAAAGCGAATAGCACGTACCCGGTAAAGCCGCCTGCACCGACGACCGTGAATTCAGGACCGTAAGCGGCGAGTGCTTCAAGCCGTTCATTGAGAAAGGCCCGCTTCTGCTGGCTGCGTGCCCGTTCAAACACCGGCGTCAGGTGAGCGCGCAGCACGTCCCAGGGAACTTCCCCATGGGGGAGAAGCTGCCAGTTCACGCGGCGTTCGTCACCCGCGTTTAGGTGCACCCTGCCCACGCCCAGCACGTGCACTTCGCCAAACAGCTCCAGGAATAGGTTCACCTGGTGAAGCAGCTCAGCGGACTGCGGATCATACGGAAGGGACGGCGCTGTAACAGTGAAGGCACCCGCATCATCCTGAACGAGGCTGAGTTCGACGCTCGGGGGTGACACGAAGATACGGGGGTACCTCAGATACGGCACGTCCTTCCATTCTTCCCGCTCGATGCGCTCGTCGCCGTGCCGTTCTATCCATTTCCACCGCACCGTGCGATATGCCGTTTCCTTTGACTCGTCGCGGCGAATTAGATACCGACCTTCAGCATTGAAGCGACTGACTGGTCCGCGTATTACTGGGAGGAGGGTCAGGCCGTGCTCGGCAGGGGTCAGCCCAATTCGCTCCACCGCCGTGAACCGCTCGGCCGTGACCAGCAGCCCAAGCGAAACGGATTCACCCAGCTCGAAGAACCCTAAATGGCGCGCCAAATTGCGGATCCGGCGACCTGTCAGGACAGAGCGGGTCGTCATGCCATGCCCTTGCGGAAGGCATATCGTCCTTTGATGTGCCGGTCAAAGTACCGGCCATGGGACGGAGCACTCATCAGGCCGGCATGAACTTCAGTGGGCACGCTGTCATAGACGTACACACCCCCGGAGTGAAAGGTAATTTCCAGGGTGTGAGTGGTGACGTCGTATCCGACGCTGCGGAGATTACTGGAGGATACGGAAGTTCGAATCATGGGGCTCCTGTCCCTCGCCGGTGAGATACAGTGACCCCACCGACGAGTCAATACAAATAGGGCTTCAACGGTTTCAGCCGCAGGGTGGTCCAGACCCGTGCGGCTTACTTTTCGCGGCGGACCCCCTTGAAGGGTTTCCCGTCTACTTTCACGTCCTTGAATTGGCCGGTCGCGGTATCGCGCTTGGTCCAGTTACCCGTAGTGGGATTCTGGCTCTGGCTGCGGCCGCGAATGGAACCGTTCCGGTGATTGTTACCGGTGTTCTTCGCCATGTTGTTCACCTCCTTCTAGTGATCTAGCATATGCCGGCGAACACGTTCTGCCACCAGCAAAACGAGTATACATTGTGAGTTTGAAATAATGCAACTCATATTCGCCATGATGTACCTCTATGGTGAACGATGTACTACTTCTTGTACCTACCCCACGTGAAGACGCATAACAGACGCATATGAGCTCGGAAGGTTCAGAACAGGCGAAGCTACGCCTGACTGCTGATTGCCCAAACCGTGTTGGAGTGCAACTCTGCGGCCAGGAAGGTAAAAGATGTTAGTCCATGTGTGCTGTGGTCTCGCTCCCCTTGTCCCCAGGCTGCACCTCTGGCAATCCGTGACCTGCCACAGCTGCTTACGCAGATTTCACGTGGTACACGTTGTCCATCCAGCCGCATTCACGGAGCTGATGCGTGAGCCACGCGCCTGGCCGCGAGAGGCCGAGCTCCGCTTTGGAGATCAGGGTGCGCTGCAAGGCCGCGGCGAGTTGCGCGTAGGCTGGGCATCCGCGGAATTCCGCTTCGGTGGCGCGCCACAGCACGCGGTAGTAGTGCTGCTCCCATCCTTCGTCGTCGAGGAGTTGCACCAGGCGGGCCGCACCTTCCTGCACTGCTTCGCGGCGGTGATGCGGGTGGGTACTGGCGACGCGGCTGAGGCTCCACAGAAGCTCCTGCGGGGTCTGGGCATCCTTGAAGATAGAAGTGCGGGAATCTACAGTACCCAGGGATTTCTGGTTGTTTTCTGGTAGCGACCACTGTAGTAGGGGGGTGATATTAAACTCATCCCCTGTCAGGAGGAATGACTCCCGCACTTCGCTCTTCGCCTCTTGCAGGCGCTGCCAGGCGGTGCGGCCCTTTTTGCGGTCGGTGGTCAGGTCGCGCGGGCAGGGCGGCAGTTCATGGCTGATGACCCTGGCGGTGATGCCTGGGGCGGGGCGGAGCAGGACGGCCACCCACGTGCCGGCGCAGGCCTGCGTGGTGACCTTCTGACCCTCCGCGTTGAGGAAGGTCGTCGGAACCCACGTGCCGCCCCGGTACTGGCGCTTACCGCCCGTCTGGGTGGGAAGGGCACCGGAGGTCTTGTGGATGAGCCCGAGGTCCTGCAGGCGCCGGGTGGCGCGTTCGCACTGGTCACTGGAGAGGCCGGTTACGACGGGGAGCAGGTCCAGCACCGTGAAGAAGGTGTAGGTGGTCGTGTGTGCGTGTTGCTGCGCCCTGACCTGAATGAGCGCGTATGCGGCCTGTGCCAGGGCGCGGTACACCATCAATGCGTTGTGCCGGGCGTCACGGCGTTTGACCTGCGCCTCGATGATCGGCCGGGCACGCTCCACGGCCTCGACGGCCCAGGCGGCCGGCGTGCCGGGGCGAGGGTGCCGGATCCGGTCCATGGCGGCTTCCAGCGAGGCCGGGATGATCTGTTCGCGCGAGCCAGGCAGAGGAGGCGCCGGTCGTGCTGGCCGGGCAGGCGTCGGGAGCAATGGAGGCTGCTCCGTGCTGCGTAGGGCGCGGCGGAAGGCCTTCTGCCCCTGTTCCTCGAGGGTGTGGGCATTCAGGCGCTTCTGGATGAGTTGCTGCTGGGCGCGCTGCCTGAGCTCCTGCTCGGTTGTGGTGAACGGCCGCGTGGTGGATGGGGTCGTCGTGTGGGCAATCATGGGACTCCAACAGACAAAACAGGGATGACGGTCACCGCTCGCCAAGACATGGCGGAAGGCAGCGACGGGCTGAGGTGAACGCTGAACGGCTCAGATGACCTGTGAACGCACGTGGGGTTGAGTTGTGAAACAGTACCTCCGTGAATAACGCGCTCAGCAGGACAGGGGTAACAGGGACGCGGGTATTGAAAGCACTGTAACGCCGCGTTTCAGGCACCTCAGAACCGGTTGGGAACGACAGAGAACGTCCGGCTCTCAAGGGAACTGGGAAGGCATTCCGCGTCCTGGACGCGGAAATACTCTGTTCTAAATGGCAGGCCTTCGGCAGTCAGGTGTCGGAATAACGACCGTGGTTCGGCAGTCAGGTGTCGGTGGAAACGTCAAGCCACGGCAGTCAGGTGTCGCTTTTACGCCTGCTCTTCGGCAGTCAGGTGTCGGAAAAACGCCTGCGGGAAGAACCATCGCTGCTTCGGCAGTCAGGTGTCGGGAAAACGACGGCACCCGGGCCTGTCGCTCCCTCTTTGCGGCGTGTTTACGGCCGCCGTTCGGCAGTCAGGTGTCGGTTTGTTTTACTGCCCACTGGTTTCTCTTCCCTGGCCAGTTCCGCGATGGAACGCAGGAACGGTTCCGGCACCCGCAGCTCCACCTGGCTGACCAGCCACGTTTCGAAGAACTCGGGCTTTCCCTGCCGCAGGTCCATGGCGGCCGCGCTACGTATCTCGTACGACCAGTGGTCGAACAGCCCCAGATGCTTGAGCTGCTCCAGCGCCGCTTCGAACCGCTCGATCGCGCGGTTCTGGTTCTTGTTTTCCCTCAAGCCCAGCACGTCCTGCATGACGCTGGCGCGCTGGAGTAGTGTTTGCACGGAGATGGAGCGGGTGGTACTGAGGTCTCCGGCGGTTTCCCGTAGCCAGTAGGAGAGTTCCGTGCCAATCTGCTTGGTCCAGAGGTTGGTCGCAGAGTTCGCGGGGAGTTCCACGAGTCCGCGGAAGATCGGCGCGAAACTACGCGGGAAGTACTGCGCCCAGTTGCCGAGTACCAGCGTCCAGGAGCTGGGCACGGACTGCCCTTCGATCTTGCGTGAGCGCCCACGGGCCATCACGGCCAGCACCCGCTGCCGGGACCCCTCGTCGTCTCCTGGCGCCGCGTCCGGGAGGGTCAGCCACAACCGCTCCAGGTGGAACAGGCTCTGCGTGCAGCGCAGCAGGTCCTTGGGGCGCACGCTGCCGTTCGGGTGGAGCTTGAGGCCCAGCGCGCGGGCCAGTTCGCCGGGCCTGATGGTGATGGGAGTGAACAGATCGTACCGGTCCTGCTCCAGGGCCTTGGCGGTCAGGAGGCGCCACACGTCGGACGTGCGGGGGTCCAGGGTCTGTAGCTGCTGGCGGAGGGTGTCCGCGCCGGCGTTCTCCTCGTAGTAGTTGAGGGTCAGGCCGTCCTCGAAGGCCTCGCGGTACTGCAGCGTGGTGTCGTTCCAGCCGTCTGGCCCTCGGGTAGCGCGGTCGATCAGCACGCTGGGTTTGTTGGCCAGTGTCAACAGGTACGGCTGGGCGGCGGGGGCGGCGCTTGTAGGAGCGGCGGCGGGCGCCACCACGGCCGGGAAGTGCCCAGCGGCGACGCCTGCGCGCAGCACCCACTGCCAGATTCTCGCTGGAAGGCGGTAGTGGTGACCCAGCGGAGCGACGAACAGGGTCCGTTCACGCCACAGTTGCTTCTCTGCGCTGTTGCCAGCCCGCACGCGCGCGCCCCCCAGCAGCGCCGCCACCTCGTCCGGCCCGAGTCGCTGCCCATGATCTTCAACCCACTGCACGGCCGCCCAGCCCTGATACGCCGCCTTGAGACGCTCGAATTCAGGACCACGGGTAGGCAGAGGGTCAGGCAGTGGTTCAGACGTGGCGTACCGTTCGGACAACTCCACCACGAAGCGGGCCATCTCCTCAGCGGTGGGTATTTTCTGCCTGGGCACGAAGGCATTTTAGACGGTTGAAGCGCTGAGCGTTCCGGCGCAGACGGCTATTGAGCGCGGCGTGAGTTTAGGCTTGTCATGGATCTACGCTGTCATCTCCGTAGGATAGAACTCGTTCTGCCCGCTGATCAAACCGATAAGCGTATTTACGACGTCCCACACGGACTCAAACCAATTATGCCTAATTTGTTGCTAGGGCTGCACGCAATCCCAGAGCGGAAAAATAATGCTTCTTATACAGTCGGGATTTTGGACGTTTATCTAGAATCGTTGTTTCATCAGAGCAAACATATGCTGCACAGATTATCCGCGTAGCAACACCGTTGTGCGTCATTCAAGGCTCACCATGTCATTTTTCAGGATCTCGAAATCCAAAGCTTCGAGGTGGCTCTGGTGTTCGGCAATTATAGCTTCCAGGCGGACGGCTTTTCGGGCGAGAGACTCTTGTGGTGAACTCCAGTAATGCCAGTAGCGACGCTGCGCTCCAGGCGAAGGCACAAGCTCGTCGTCCGGATAAACTTGGTCGAGTGGCCAAGCTCCTGACACCCAGCCCGTCGCTTCGAACTTCTGACGTCGGCGCACCAGGTACCACTCCTGTTCTTCCAGATAGACCACGTACTCTGCCAGCGCTTTGTGCTGGGTGTCTCTGGACAGGTATTTCTCTTTTCGGTCATTGATGGCCCGGGGAGTAAAACTACGTGGGAGTGCCCACCTGTTGAATGTCGAGAAGTCGGGGGTGAGCTCGGACTTGACGTCCCTCTCCTGGGCCGCGGCCAACAAGCGTCTCGCTTCCGGGTTACTGGTGAAAATGGAGCGGTGCATGCGCGCGTCCGGGTTGATTTGCCGGACTGTGGCAAGGACAGTGGAAACCCGAAGGTCTCGCTTCATTGAGGGGAGTTGCGCCTGTTGTTCCGCGAGCAGGGCCAGCGCCTGTCTGATCAGGCGCAGATTCTCCTGCGGAGAATGTCTGCGCGAGACAGGTGCATCAGCCCTGCTTGTTGGCGAAGCAGTCATAAATCTGCTGACCTTTTAGCCTGGAGTGCTTCCCAGAGAGTCAGGTGCCGACCCCTGGGCTGGAGGTGGTGCGTGGTGCCGATCGTCTGCCCAAACGTGTACGTCAGGGTGGTGCCCTGATAGTGGTGGCCAAGTTCCGCTTGAATGACTGGAAGTGGCGTTTCTTTCTCCAATCTGGCAAGAGCGTTGGCATACCGAAGGTCATGGCTGGCAAAAAAGTCTTCCATTCCGTGCACTTCGAGACCCGCTGAGGTATGACGTGCAAAGCCGCGTAGGCTGTTTTGGCGAAGGCAAGTATCGCCAGTTGAGAACAGGTATTTCCCGCCTTGATACCCCATTGCATCCGCCTTATATGGTTTGAGTACCGGCCATCCGGGCCATCGCTCCTCGTGCAGTGTCATGAGACGGATGACATGCGAGTGGAGTCTATCCGGTATCTGATGAATCTTTGCTTTTCCAGGGGCGCGTTTCCCGTTCTTCGGCAACACTTGGAAGGAGATGCGCCCTTCACTTCTGTGTGAATAGTTCTTGTCGACTCGCATCTGCTGGATTTCGTGGATCCGCATTGCGTTTGCGAAAGCCAGCATGAAGAAGAGCGTGCCGTAGGCGACTCCCAGAGTGAGCGCGCTCCAATCAAGCAGGATGCGTGGCCGTCGACCTGCCGCACGCGCACAGGTGTAATGCAGCTGACAGCGAATATTCAGGCCTTGCTTTGGCTTCATAACTCCATACGTTGCATCGACAAAGTCATGCATTCGGTGACCAGCCTCTAGGAATCGTTCCCGACACGCTGCGTCATACCAGGCGTCGTGCAAATCAGCGAAAAAAGGTTGCTCCAGGGGTGTGCCGCTCGCGTCACAAGCTCCCACGTATTCGGTGAGCACATCATCGAGAAGAGTTTTCCGAACGGGTAGGGCAATGCCTGCAGCCCTCGCCTCCTCATCCAGTTGACGGACGGTGGCTATTCGAAACGAAAGAGTGGCTGAGCAATCGGGCAGAATGACGTCGTACCGCAGAGGCTGGTGCGCCCCCTCAGAAAACCGCGAGTGCGCTTCTCTCGCCGCAGCGTGCAGAGCCTGAAATGCAGCGGCGCGGCTTTCATTCACGGTCAACAGGGGGAGGATGTTGGGCATCAGAGCGTCTAGCCTGCGCTGGCGGCGCTCTCTTTGCTCCTCGCGGGCTTGACGGAGCAGGTCATCTATGTCCAGCGTCAACGAGACGGGCGGGAGCAACCACGGAGCAAGCCGGGCCTCCAGTTGAGGCTCATTTTCAATCAACCTGCCTTGAGCGCCCGCAGCCACGAGGTACAATTTGAGGTTCTGTACCCGTGTTGCGGCCATGGAACAGCTGACGTTCTCATTTCCGCCCTGGGTGTAATTGATCAAAAAGTGGCGGACAGTGTGTTCCGTCAGCAGGGGTGCCTCAGGGCTACGAAGAAGGTGGGCCAAGCTGGCGACAGTGTCCGCGATCGTCTTTGGCGCGTTACGTTCCTCACCATGCGCGTTCCTTTCACCCATCATGGCTGCGGCGATGCAGCCACAGGTGGCAGCCAGCCATGGATCACGCTGACCCCTCAGCCAATAGGCCAAATCCCTGAACCGGGGGTTCATGCCTTGTTCTGATTCCGAGCGGGTCACCAAGAGGGAAAGGACGGCCTCGGGCAAGTGCGTCAGATTCGCCCAACCCAGGGTTTCGAGGTAGCGGTCTGGCAGGAGCATTTGCGCCACTGGTAGGAGATCTGCCGGTGCAATGCCACCCTGCAGGGCACGGTCAAGCGCACAACCTACCCGGACGCTCTGATTCCGGTCCCACGGGTTCATCCAGTCGCCGCTGAGATCGAGATCGGCAAAATGTTCTGTCCGGCCCTGCGCCTCCCAGGCCCGGCTCCACACTTTCCTCAACCTCCGCACCTGAACGCGCCGCTTGTACCACTGGCTAGGGTCACTGTCCAGAACATAGGTGACCAGAGCGGCAGCCCAGGGTTCGTCGGCGATCACCATCTCATGCAGAGGGGATAGGAGTTCGGACGGTGGGACGGGGACTCCTGGTGCTGTCCAGGCGGCCACGCGGGAACCCAGCAGTGGGTCGAGGCGAGAGACCAAGTCGGGAATCACGCGAAGCTCACGGGCGGGGGGAGCGTTCCGTCAGCCTGCAGTTGATCAAGGAGGCCGTTCATCGTCACTGCCGGGGCAGCTTTGCCTTCCAGGGCTCGCGTCCACGCCTGCATGAGGAACGTCACGGCGCCGCGGTGGTCGTAATGCTGTAGGGAGCGCCAGGACCGCCAGCCCATGTCCTGAACGTACGCACGCAGCGCCTCCACGGAACGGAATTCCTCCTGACCGTGGGCGGCCCAGATTCGGTCGAGATCGGCGTTGATCACCCAGTGCCGGATGTGATGCGGGGAGATGAGCAGCTGACCGCACGCCGTGCCCCGGGCGCTGGGCCGACGCAGTCTGGACCACGCGGCCTTCTGGAACGCATCGGGGTTATGGGCGGTTTTGCGGTGCGTCAGGAAGACTGGCACGGTCGCGGGATCGATCTGCTGGGCACGCAGGTACTCCAGGTAGCGCTCTGGCGTCCACTGTCGCCGCCCGAGCCAACTGGTGAAACCACCGTGATGCTCATCATAGGTAGGCCGTTCGCGCTGCAGGTAGGTGAGCAGAGCCCGCTTCGCTTCGCTGCTGAGGACCACCGGCTTTCGTGGGACGAGGCCCTGGCCTTTGGTGTGAAGGCGCAGATCGATATGCCCATCCGCTGAGGCCAGACTCGCCCACGTCATGCCGCACACTTCGGCCACGCGCGCGCCGCTGCACAGCAGAAGTTCGAGAACTGCCAGGTCACGCGACTGCCATCCGCCTGCGCGGGCCGCCTGGCGGAGAAGCCCCGGTAACCCCGGATTGTCCAGGATGCCCTGTGGAGTGACCCCTTCGTTCTGAATCCGGTAGTACCCGACTGGCGTGCGTGACTGGGTGCCGTCGTACAGGACGCCCTGACGCAGAACGCTCTGGTGCTGCCGCAACTGCCGCGTGGCGCAGCGGACCGTGTCCAACGGATGATCTATGCGGAGCTTCAGGGAGATCAATGCGTCGAACGCCACCCTGAACTGATACAGCACCGTGATGACGGTCGACGCCGGACTGGCCGGTTTCGGCTGGCAGACGAGTTGGGTAGTTTGGACGCTAGCTTTGATGTGGACGCCGTAGTGGGTTCGGAAGAGCTGCTCAAGAGCCTGCCGGACGGCGCTGCTGGGTGCGGACCAGGCGAGGTCCCAGGCGCCTCCCACTCGGTTGACGCGGTGAAGGAGGCGGGTGCACTGCTTGGCCAACCTGCCGTTATGCTTCTTGGCCAGGTACGTCGTGACGCGGCTGAGGATTCGCAGGAAGCGATTGCCCTCATAGACGGCGTAGAGCTCGCCTTTGGTCCGGATGATGAGGTGGCTCGCTTGGTCTGGCCGACGCAGTTGGGCTACGGACATGGTTCCCCCGATTTGACGTGGCGTCATCGCTTAGAGCGGGTGCGTCCGGGTGGAGCAGTCGAAGGGAAGGCACCTACTGGCGATTCTGTTCATTCGCGGGCAGATTCCGCTCCTGGCAAGGAGGGACGCAAGTTGGACGGGCCTCCATTGTAGTGCGCGGGCGAGCGGCACAGCAAGGCCGAAGGGTCGCCGCACACTGGTTGTCTCGTTGTTCTGCATTTCAACAATTATGCTTAATAGACATATTTATTGATGTGAACTCATATGACCAAGACCCTCACCGTTTTTGACCTCAAATCAAGCCCCTGGGCGATCCTGCGGGCCTTGGCTGACGGTCAAGACTTTCTCCTGATCGACGCAGGTCGGCCCGTTGGCCGCCTAACCCCCTACTCCGCCGAGCTCCAGCCTGGCGCTTCACCAACATCACAAACCCTTCCCGTGGACGCTCTGGCCGCACTCCTGGGCGACGAGGACCTCAGCCGACTCTCCGGTCTGACCGCCGCGACCTTCGCCCTGACCCGCAGCAGCGGAACGTTCCCCTCTCACGTGCAGGCACGACTGGAAGCAGTGAGTGCCGCTATCGCCCTGCAACTGCCGCTCGGGCCCGCGGCGCGCGTGAGGAAGTGGTGGCGCCGTCCGCACCCCGAACTGGGAGGCCGCTCACCCCTGGCGCACCTGGCCCTGCCCTGGATACCAGGCGACGCCCATTCAGAGCAGGTCTTCCGGATCATCCGGCGGCAGGACACCCTTCAGCAGCTGACCTTACGTCCAGGGCACCCCAAGGGGCCGTGAGGCGCTGCTGGCTTCAGGAGCGCCCAAGCGGCATGCCTGCCTGACGGACGCGCCCAGCGCCGCGTACACCCTCCCCTCCCGCTGCCAGACGAGCACGTACTCGTGATCGATGACGTCCCACTAAGGTCTGTGCAGCCATTCTCTGCATTACGCTTGACGTGATGAACGCCATCGACGCGTCACATGCGCTGGAACTCCTCAGGTCCGAGCAGCCGCTCCAGGACATCCACGTGGACAAGCTCGACCTCCACAGTCTGGCAACCGACCAGACCGAGGTGCCCGTGTCGATCACGGCTCGAGACAGCCGAATTGACGCCCTCGACACGTCCTCGCTGGTCTTCCATCGCCCCGTCGTCTTTGAACGGTGTCATCTCGGCACTACGTTTTGCTGGGCGACGTACTTCCTCGCTGGGGCGGAGTTCATCGAGTGCACGTTCGACGGCCCGGTCACGTTCGAGTGTGGCGGGCACAACGAACCACCTGCGGCCTTCGTCCTGAACGCCTGTACGTTCAGCCATTTCGTCAACTTCTTCGACTGCTGGTACCCAGGCCCCGTGCACATTCGCGGCTGTCACTTCTCAGCGGGGTCGAACCTTCTCGGGAACGTGGATCAACCCTTCGTGACCAGTTTTGAGCTCCCACCTCTCATTGAGGACAATACGGGGACCCTCTCGATGGATGGCGGCTGAGTCGGCATTTAGTGCTCACATCCAACAAGATTCAGTGCCGGACATCTTTGATTTCTGATCGGCTGAGACGCAGTTTAATGATTTCTGCGTCAGGTCACAGCCGGGGCAGCAAAAGAGCGGCATCACTGGTCTGCGACGCTCCACGATCCCACTCCGGAACAGCCCGCCAATCTGGCTGACCTGTTGAAAGCACGACTGGCGTTCCTCCACCGGGACACCCTGAAGCGTGTCCCGGACGTCGTTGAAGCCCTGATCCAGGTCCAGTCCACATCCCGCAGGCTGCTGGCTACCTTCCCCGCAACGTGGTGAGCGGCCGGATATCGCCGAGCCGGGCGACTGCTGCCACGCCCTCTCCACTTTGAACCGCCTTCACTTTCCTTTCACACATGACAACGGTGCCTTCTCCCAGTGAGGGAAAGGCGCAAATTATGTCTATTTAGCATAACCTGTCCGTATGAACGGTCAGCTCGCCCATTCCCAACCCAGGCGCCTCCGGCAACAACCACGCCCACTGACTGTCACACCTGCCTCAACTTCGACCCACCTCGCCACGGTTTCCCACACGTGCCGACCCCATTCCCACATCCCATCCCTGCGCACAGACGCGTCCCACGTCATTCAACTGCCGGGCAGGACGAGCCCCATATGAACCCCGCGCCACCTGACCCTTTTCGGCCGGTGCTGCTGATCCTGCTGCCCTGCACCGTCAATCATCCACCGCACCGGCTCCTGCAGGCCATCCGTGACGCCACGTTGACTCACGACCAGCGCGCGCAGGTCATCTGCCGGCATACCACCCGTCCCAGCCACGCCATCACCCTCCGACTGACTGGCGACTGGAGCTGCGCCCCAGAACACCTCTGGCGCACCCTCACCCACCTCTACACGGATTACCAGTGAGCAACCTGCGCATCACCGAAGCCCTCCCAGAAGGCGAACATGCCGCCTGGGTCACCCTTGACGACGGTCTGACCCGCCTCATTGATCTACGCCCCTTATCCCAACTCTCCACGCACCACTCACTACGCCTCCCCTCGCTGGTCCGCTCCCTGCGCGTCACTGAGGACGCCCGCCACATTTACTGGCCAGGGGGCGCCCACCTGGACATCACTTCCATCGCTCTCGCCCCAACTGGCCCACTCCCCGTTGGCCTCCTAGCCCTCCTCCCCAGCGCCCGACGGTACCGGCCCCTCGCCCCTCTGCTGAGCCATCAACCTGTCCACACGCACTCGTACCTGGACGTACGCCCGGAACAGGTCCTCCAAGACCAGCTGCGCATCAAACCCGCCGACCTGCAGCAGTTCCTGCGTAGTCACGCCCCAGTGGAACCCGGGCTGTGTATTGCCCGCCTCAGTGACCTGTACCTCGCCCTGCAACTCCTTCTCCCTGTCAATCTCATCCCGGCTCTGCTGCGCCGCCCCTGGCCCGCCGCCATCCGACACGCCGCGCAGGGCACAACCGCCCTGGACTGCCTGTGGAAGGGACGCATCGACCTGATCGACACCCCCCTCACGCACCTGCTTCTGCCCGACGCGCCGCCAGTCTCCGTGTTACTGTCCAGTGATGCGGAAGCCAACGGCGCTGCGACGGCAGAACAACAGCAGCGGCCTCCCGAGGGGCAACGTGATCGGTGACCGCGTCCGCGAGGCACGCTCCGAACAGAACCTGACCCTTCAGGCGCTGGATGAACGGATTGAGGCCGTCAGCGGCTTCAGCCTCAGCCAGCCGACCCTGACCCGCATCGAACAGGGCACCCGCAGCGTGTACGACTTCGAGGTGGTGGCCCTGTGCCTCGCGCTGAACGTCGACGCCCGCTGGCTCCTGGGTCTGATCGACGCGGAAGAGAGCTGAGCCCGCAACCGACTCAGGCCGTCAACAATCCGGAGGGACACGGCATCAGCAGTCAGTCGGACTCTTCCACGAAGCGTGTCAGTCGGTTCAGATCAGCGCGGATCACCAGGGTGAACTGCTCACCGGCCTCCCGTTCAACCAGCGTGGTGGTGGGGTAGTCCGTCAGATCACTGAGTAGCAGTTCATTGATGGTCAGCAGACCCGGAATATCGCGTTATAACCTCGATCGCCCGAAAACCCCCGTTAAGAGCTTTGATGCCGTTCCAGTCGGTATGGACGCGGATAGTCAAGAATGTTCAGAGGGCGAGGGAGAAGTTCGTACTTTCGATCTGACCCCGAACTTTTCCCCATTGAGCGCCAGTAGAGCTCGCTGCAAACCAGCAAAACAGCAGAAAAGTTCGCAGTATGGCCATTCTGCGAACTCTTCAGATCACCCGTGTGACCTTAACGGGGGTTTTCGGGCGATTGAGGCTACAACGCGGGGTCGGGCTGGGGCGCGGCTGGGCACCTGCAGGACCTGCCCCACTTTCAGCGCGAGCTGCGGGTTGAGGCCTCTGTTATTCGCCAGCAGGGCGTTCAACGTGACGCCCTGACGCTTCGCGATGCCGTACAGGGTGTCGCCCGGTTTTACGGTCACGGTCGCCGCTGCGCAGAAGCTCAGGCCAGCTAGGCCCAGGGAGAGGATCAGGGAACGCCACATCCAGGCGAGCGTAATCAGACATGATTAAGTTTCTGTAAATAAATGCTGACCCGCCGAACTATTAAGGCCTCAGGCCAAGTGCCTGTGGGGCATCTCCTCTGTTCATGACCCAGGTTTCTCCAAGCTCCGGCTGGCCAGTGTGCGGAAGTGTTGCAGCTCCTTGCTGCGTGGAAATGTCTGTAGGGCGCGCTGCGTGACGCTGAGCGTCCGGCTGTGCTTCCCAGCCTGCGTCCACGCCTCAAATGCTTCCTGGCGGTAGAGGTAATACATGGTCGGCACGCCCAGGTTGATGGCACGCTCGAAATACTCCGACGCGAGGCGCGGATTGCCCAGGCGCAGGGTAGCTTTGGCCAGACCCCACCAAGCGTAGGGGTCCCCCGGGCGCGCTTTGACGTCCTGTTCGCCGTGCGTCCTCAGGTGTTGCCAGTTGGCCGCCGTACTGAAATCACGCCCGAGAATCGCCTGCACCTGCGCTTCTTTTGCCGGCGGATAGGCGACCAGATACTCGCCGTTGTAGTACGCCCAGAGCGACATCAGTTGTGCAGGCGTCAAGCGTAGGGAGGGCCCCAGCAGTGGATCACTGGTCAGAAAATAGCCTGCGCTGTACCCGTACACAGTTCGGAAGTGCGCCACGTTGCTGCCCTGCTGGAGGCGCTGCTGCAGCACCACTGGAAAGCCGTTCGCCACCAGGGTGCGCAGCAACTCGGCATCCCCTGCGTACCGGATCACACTACGCAGGCCGGCACGACCCAGGTAGTTGGCGAGTTCCACGCTCGTGACCTGGGGATCACCGGGGTAGTCCTTCATCACGGCCGCTGCCTGCGCCTGCGTCACCGAAGCACCGTAGTACCCCAGGAGAGTCATGGCGGTCACTGGCGCGCAGTTGTTCAGCGACTGGGGTTCATGCCGGATGTTCTTCAATGTGACGCTGGCGGGCAGCGCCTCAGCAACCCCCCAGATCGAACACAGAGCTAGCAGCCAACGAAGCGTCATGCATCATCCTCACGCGGGTTCCTGCGGACTTCTGTAGGCCAGCGCTCAGCATCCTTGGGCATCTGTTCACCCATGTGCGCCCCTTGGAGACCCACACGAAACCGCCCGTGACGTGGACACGGGCGGTTCAGGTGGGGGATGAAGCGTTTTACGCGGGCGTTAGGGCTGCCACCAGGTCGCTGAGTACCTCTTCAGCCCTCTCGTACCCGGGGCGCAGGTAGACCATGCCGAAGGTGGTCCAATCCTGGACGGCAGCCACCTCCTGATCGTTCTCGTGCAGTTTCAGGTGGGGATACAGGCCGTATTCGACATAGCAGCCGTACCTGCTGGCGACGTCTTCCAGCGCGCGGGTGTTCTCATCGGTCCAGGTCAGCACGAACGGCAGGGCGAAGCACGGCTTGCCGCAGGAGCCGCCCATCCCGACCAGGGGCAACCCGGCCACAGTCGGTGTCTCGTCCCGCAGACGGGTGCGCTCCAGGAAGGCGAAGCGGTCACGGGCCACGTCACGGGAAGGAAGTTTCTGGGCGGCAATCCAGGGGCCAACAGTCAGTTTGGGCATCGGGGGTCTCCACAAGAGGGAAAGGGATTCAGGCTCGGGCAGGCTGGCTGACTGGCGGAACCACAGTGATAGGACCTGGCCGCACCGGCGGACGGAAGCCACGCAGGCGCAGGGCATTCGTCAGGACAAACACGCTGGAAAAGCCCATCGCTGCAGCGGCCAGGACTGGGCTCAGGAGCCAACCGAAGGCAGGGTACAGGGCACCGGCGGCCACTGGAATCAGGATGATGTTGTATGCGAACGCCCAGAACAGGTTGAGGCGGATGTTGCGCAGGGTGGCGCGGCTTAACGCGTAGGCATTCGGCACACCGCGCAGATCGCCGCTCATCAAGATCACGTCGGCGGTCTCGACGGCCACGTCGGTGCCAGTGCCAATGGCCAGGCCCACATCGGCCTGAGCCAGCGCTGGGGCGTCATTGATGCCGTCCCCCACAAAGGCGACGCTCTGCCCTTTGGCTTGGAGTTCCTTCACGGCGTCGCTCTTGCCGCTGGGCAGGACTTCGGCGAGCACTTCATCAATGCCCAATTGCCGCGCAATCGCCTGCGCCGTGCGGGCATTGTCACCGGTAATCATCGCTACGCGAAGTCCCTGAGCATGCAGGGCCTGCACGGCTTCCAGACTGCCCTCTTTGATGGGGTCGGCCACGGCAATAATGGCGGCCAGCTGCCCGTCAATGGCGGCGTACAGGGGCGACTTGCCTTCGTCTCCCAGCTGATGAGCCTGCGCAGTGAAAGCGCTGGTGTCCAGATTCAGGCGGGTCATGTAGCGGTCGGCCCCGACCTGCACGAGGTGGCCGTCCACACGCGCTTCCAGGCCGAAACCAGGGACCGCTTCGAAGTGGTCTGGAGTAGGCAGAGTCATTCCCTCACGGCGGGTGGCATCCACGATGGCCTGCGCGATGGGATGCTCACTCTGACCTTCTGCAGCGGCAACCAGACGCAGGACGGTTTGACGGTCCATACCAGCTGTCGTCACGAGGTCGGTCAGTTCAGGCTTGCCCTTGGTCAGGGTGCCAGTCTTGTCTACCGCCACGACCTTCACACCTTGCAGGCCTTCGAGTGCTGCACCGTTGCGGAACAACACGCCGAGTTCGGCCGCTTTTCCGGTACCCACCATGATGCTGGTGGGCGTGGCCAGCCCCATGGCGCAGGGGCAGGCGATGATCAGCACCGCGACCATGTTGACGAGAGCGAAGCTCAGGGCCGTCTGACCTCCGAAGAGGAGCCAGAGGACGAAGGTCAAAGCCGCAATACCTAATACGACAGGCACAAAGACGCTGACCACCTTATCGGCCAGGCCCTGAATAGGTGGCTTGCTGCCCTGCGCAGTTTCTACCAGTTTGATGATCTGCGCCAGGGCCGTGTCCGCACCGACTTTCGTGGCCTGGAAAGCGAAGGCGCCGTTCTGGTTGATGGTGCCGCCCACGACCCCCGCTCCGGCCTGCTTGCTCACTGGGACTGGTTCACCTGTGATCATCGACTCGTCCACGAAGGAATTGCCGCTCACCACCTGGCCGTCGACCGGAATCTTTTCGCCAGGACGCACGCTGATCAGGTCACCAATCAAGACCTCGTCAGTGGGGACTTCGAGTTCCTCTCCGTTCCGCACGACGCGGGCGACCTTGGCCTGGAGGCCCAGGAGCTTCTTCATGGCTTCGCTGGAGCGGCCTTTGGCGATGGCTTCGAAGTATTTGCCGAGCAGAATCAGGGTGATGACCACGGCTGACGCTTCGTAATACACATGCGCAGTGCCCTCAGGAAAGAGCTGCGGGGCCATGGTGGCGACCAGGCTGTAGAGGAAAGCTGCCGACGTGCCGATCATGACCAGACTGTTCATGTCTGGCGAGCGGTGCACAAGGCTCTTCCAACCCAGGCGGTAGAAGCGCAGGCCAGGACCAAACTGCACGGGCGCCGCGAGGGCCAGCATGATCCAGTTCAGGGTCTTCATGTCGATATAGCTCGTCAGCCACATGTGGAAGGGCATGTAGAGCATCGGCACCATGGCCAGAATGAGCAGGGGCACGGCGAAAATGGCACTGAAGGTGACAGCGCGTCTTAAGGCCTGCACCTCACGTTCCCGGGCTTCGCGTTCCTGGTCGGTCCGGTCCTGGCCAGCTTCCGCTTCCAGCACCCCATAGCCAGCAGACACGACGGCGGCTTTCAGCTGTCCGGGACTGACACTGGCGGGCAGATACCGAATGCTCGCCCGTTCGGTCGCGAGGTTCACCGTTGCGTCCAGTACACCGTCCACCTTCTTCAAAGCCCGCTCAACGCGACCTACGCAGTTCGCACAGGTCATGCCTTGAATGCCGAGGTCCAGTGTGCCGGTGACCGGCTCATACCCAATGGCTTTGACCTTCTCGATGAGGGCAGCTGGACTGGTCTGCTCCGGGTCGTATTGAACAGTCGCACGTTCGGTGGCGAGATTCACGGTGGCCTGCTCAACCCCTTCCACCTTGGTCAGGCCACGCTCCACCCGCCCCACGCAGCTCGCGCAGGTCATGCCCTGAACCCCAAGCTCCATTGTTTTGCTCATGGCTTCTCCTATCCCCCCTAGGGGGGTATGGATAGAACATAGGAGAATTTGAGTCAGTCTGCAACGTACCTGTCCCAATTATTGGGAAATTAGATGCCTTCCGACTCCAAGTTATTGACCTTATCCCCCGGTGGGGGGCAGAATAAGTCCATGACCACAGAACTGACTATTACGGGAATGACATGCGGGCACTGCGAAACAGCGGTACGCAATGCATTGAAAGCTGTTCCAGGCGTGCAGGACGTCAAGGTGGACCTGAAAGGGGGCTCGGCTATTGTGGAAGGCGCAGCAGACCCCCAGGCCCTGGTCGCGGCGGTGACCGATGAGGGCTACGGTGCCCAGCCCCGCGCCTGACCTCACTTGCCACCCCGGGCTGTCCATGCCCGGGGACGCCCGCAAGCGGGCAATCCGCCGGCTGAAGATCGCGCGCGGTCATCTGGAGAGCATCGTCACCATGCTGGAAAAGGACGACCCCTACTGCATGGACGTGTTGCGTCAGCTCAAGGCGGTGCAGGGGGCTATCAGTGGCGCCGGTGAAGTGATTCTGCGCGGGCACCTGGAATCCCATATCGCCACAGCGTCCACCCGTGGCGACACGGACGAACTGGTGGATGAGCTGATGGAAGCCCTGAAGTACACCTGAACTGTGCTTCGGGCTGGACTGGCCGCCTTTGGACGGCCGGTCCATTGTTCGCCTATTGCGGCCAGAGGCGGTTCATCGCGTTGTAGCCTCAATCGACTCTGTTGGCGAATTCAGGTGATGGCTCCCAGACTCCGCATTTCTCGTTGCCGAGTCGCGATGATCCGCCCCACCGAACAGCAAGTTTCGAATTCGCCAACAAAGTCCTGCTACAACGCGTAAAGGTGCGTACACGCAAGGCTACGCAGCCCTGACCTGATCCACTTGCCACGGAAAGTCGTTGCTGCCGGGTCAGGTATCCGGAGCGATCACGAGCCGCTGCACGTCGTCACCGAGCCGCACGAAGTGCCTGGCGTTGAGAGTGACCAGCCCCGTCACGCCGGCCCGCACGGCCGCCTGCGCGATCAGGGTGTCGTATACCGCGCCGCCCTGCAGTCCCAGGTCCCGGCAGCGGGTCATGGCCTCCAGGTAGTCCGCTTCACCCAGCGGGAGCACGGTCCAGTGACCGGTCAGGTCGCTCAGTACTTCCACGACCCGCGCGGGTGGGTAGCGCAGCTTCGGGTGCGCGGTCATCACCGCGTAAGCTTCCGCCAGCGTGTGTGCGCACACGGCGACCGGCCCGCGTTCCTGCGCGGCCTGTACCTGCGCGTCTGCCCAGGTGAACTGCGGGTGGTTCGCGACCAGTGCGGCGACCAGGGCGCTGGTGTCGAACAGGGTCACCACGAACCGAGGACCTCGGTCAGCCGCTCGTCTCGCAGGTCCTGCACGGGATCGCCGGTGATGGCGCCCTCTGCGCTGAGGATCAGGCGGCCGTGATGACGGGTGACCTGTGCGTTCCGCGCGGCGGGGCGCAGATGGATGGTGCCCCCTTCGAGTTCGACTTCGAGTTGCGCGCCGGGCTGCAGGGCCAGCGCGTCACGCAGGGCCTTGGGAATGAGGATGCGGCCGAAGCGGTCGATCTCCAGGTGCGCCGTCATACTTGGCAGTTTAGGCATATTCTTGCCAATTCACTGCGGCGCCGGTCACGTGCTCCTGCCCTGGCTTCCCCTCTCACGCCACGTCTACCTGAAAGACTACGGGGTAACTTCCAGGGTCTCCGGGCAACCGTGATGCACGTAGCCTGATTCCTGAGGTTGGACAATACGAAGTAGAAACTCGGTTCAACTGGGTGAGCAGTTGTCCTTCAATCTGTCCAGCTTTCGGGTCAGGCCACGTTGAGGCGTCTCGGGTGGAGCGGTCAGTGATCGGTATGCCCGTCTTCGTGCCCGTTGTCAGGTGCAACCTCGACGGGTTGCTCGGGAGTAGCTACGGGCGTGACTGGTGACGGGGCATCAACGACGGGGGCTGGACTGGCCGTGACCGCCGGGGACCCGGTGGTCTGCTCCTGAGCGCCGTGGGCGTGGCCGGTGGGTGTGTCCAGCCGGGCGGAGAAGGCACTGAGACCGCCGAACAGCAGCGCCGCGACCCCGACGGTGCCAGCGGCGAGATGGAGGAACTTGTGGCCGAGTGTCAGTTGTTCACGGAGCGCGAACGCGGTCACGGCGAGGGCCAGTCCCACGGGAATCAGGACGGTGGAGTAGGGGGGGTTGTCCAGGTAGTGCTGGACGCCGCCCGTCATCATGCCGATGCCTATGGAGAGCACGAAGGACACCAGGAGGAACCGGGCGAGACCTGTCCCGCGCGCGTTGTTATGGATGACGTATTCCTGCAGGTAATTGCCGGCCGTGAAGCACACGACGCCCACGGCCGCGAGGGTCACGTAGAAGGTGGTGTTCTCTCCCAGGCCGAGGTGCACGATGCCGCCGGCGATGAAGCTGGTGGAAGCCAGCATGAGCGCGTAGGCCGCGAAGGGGAGCAGCATATGCTGGCGCACGGAATGCAGGGGGGCCGTGGAAGTGGCCGGTTGTACGGCAGGCGTGGGTGAAGTCACGTCACAGACCGTAAAGCGCCATTATTAAGCTTGTGTAAAGTTGGTGGAGTGTCCGGGCAGGGAATTGGCGCCGGTGAACAACCTGACGCCCGGCTCCTCCCACGAATCTCATCAATTCACCGGCCGAGACGGTCAATCTCATGGCCACCATGCGCCCAGGGAGATGTGCTGTTGCCGCTGTGGCGCACTCCCTTCAGGCCATTCGGTGTCCAGGCGTGGCCTGCTTCGCCGCGCCCCGGTTCAGGCTCAGGGCGTTGACGGTCACGATCAGGGTACTGGCGCTCATCAGGAGGGCCGCCCACTCCGGGCGCAGCAGGATCCCGTAGGCCGGGTACAGCACGCCCGCCGCGAGCGGAATGGCCAGCAGGTTGTAGATGGCCGCCCAGAACAGGTTCTGCCGGATCTTGGTCTGCACGCGCCGGGCCAGGGCGATACCGGCGGGCACACCCAGGGGATCGCTGCGCACCAGCACCACGTCCGCCGTCTCGACGGCCACGTCCGTGCCGGCGCCGATGGCGAAGCCGACCTCCGCCTGCGCGAGGGCGGGCGCGTCGTTCACGCCGTCGCCGACCATGGCGACCTGACGGCCCTGCTCCTGAAGCTCCCTCACCCTGTCGGCCTTCTGCTCAGGCAGCACGTCGGCGATCACGGTGTCGATGCCCAGCTGGCGGGCCACGGCGCCCGCCGTGCGGGCATTGTCGCCGGTCAGCATCACGGTCTGCACGCCCAGCCCGTGAAGCTGCTCCACTGCTCGCCGGGCGGACTCCCGGATGCGGTCGGCCACCGCCAGCACGCCCAGCAGGCGACCGTCAGCGGCCACGTACATCGCGGTCTTGCCGTCTGTCGCCAGCTGCTCGGCCTGAACCGTCAGAGTCCCCACGGCCACCCCCTCCCGTTCCATCAGGCGGCGGTTGCCGATCAGGACGCGCACGCCGTCCACCGTGGCCTGCACGCCAAGACCGGAAACAGAGTCGAAATCCTGCGGATCCGTGATCTCGACACCCCGTTCCTGTGCTCCCTTCACGATCGCCTCGGCCAGCGGGTGCTGGGAGGGCCGGTCGGCTGAGGCGGCCATGTGCAGCAGTTCAGTCTCACTGACGCCCGGAGCCGGGAGGACGTCGGTCAGGGTGGGCCGGCCCTCGGTGAGCGTGCCGGTCTTATCGAAGATCACGGTGTTCACGCGGGCGGTGGCTTCCAGGGCCGCGGCGTTCTTGAAGAGCACGCCGTCCCGCGCGCCGCGCCCGACTCCCACGGTGATGGCGGTCGGTGTGGCCAGCGCCAGCGCGTCCGGGCAGGCGATCACGATGGCCGACACGGCGGCCGTGAGGGCAAAGACCATGTCCTGACCCAGCAGCCGCCACACCAGGAAGGCCAGCAGACCGCTGCCCAGCGCGACGAACACCAGGTACTTCCCGGCCGTGTCGGCGAGGCGCTGCGCGGGTGCCTTGCTCGCCTGCGCGTTCTGCACCAGTTGCACGATGCGGGCCAGGGCCGTGTCGGCGCCGACCGCCGTGGCCCGGAACTGGAACGCGCCCGTCTGGTTGACGGTCCCGCCTGTGACCCTCGCGCCGGTGGTCTTCTGCACGGGCAACGGTTCACCGGAGATCATGCTCTCATCCACGTAGGACGAGCCGGAGACCACCTCGCCGTCCACCGGCAGCCGGTCGCCGGGGCGGATGGCGAGCACGTCCCCGGCCACCACCTGCTCCACGGGCACCTCACTCTCCTGCCCGTCCCTGACAAGCCTCGCCGTCGCCGGGGCTAGCCTGAGCAGCGCCTCCACCGCACGCCCGGTGGCAAAGCGTGAGCGCATCTCTAGCCAGTGTCCGAGCAGCGAGAAGCTGGTCAGCATGGCCGCCGCCTCGAAAAACACGTCCATGCTGCCCAGCGCCAGGGTCGCCCAGGCGGAATACCCGTACGACACCAGGATGCCCAGCGCGATCAGGGTCATCATGTTCGCGTCCCGCTGCCGCAGGGCCCGCCACGCCGCAGAGATGAACGGCCAGCCGCCCCACCACACCACGGGCGTGGCCAGGATCAGCCCGAACACGTTCATGCCCAGCCCGAAGGGAGGCGCGGCCCGGAAGCCGATGGCTTCACCGATCGGGGAGTACAGGACGATGGGAAGGGTCAACACGAGGCTGACCACGAAGCGCCGCAGCATGTCCCGCACCATGGCCTCACCGTGACCCGTGTGTTCAGTGTGCCCGGCGTGACCGTCATGGCCCCCGTGGGTCGCGGCGGCACCGTGATCAGGGGAGGCCGGGGCGCCGTCCCCGTGGTGTTCAGGATGCTCCCGGTGTTCAGGGCCCTCCCCGTGTGCATGACCGGCCTGCGGATGACCCGGCTGAGCGGCCGACGGCTGGCAGTCGCGGCACGTGCAGGCATACCCGGCCCGGGCGATCTGCTCCCGCAGAACACTGTCATCCGTGCGCTGGTGGTCGTAACTGACGTGCGCGACGCTGCGGGTGCGGTCGAGGTGCACGCCCGTCACGCCCGGCAGTCCCGTCAGGGCGCGCTCGGCCGTGTCCAGGTCACTGCCGTTCGGGCAGGTGGTCAACGTGACTTCCAGCACTGAGCTGGCCACGTGATGGTGCGGGTGGGTTCCGTGGTGAGTCATGCTCGCTCCTTCGTGAACGGAATTGAGGACGGACCTTCTGCATCGCCCGGAGAATGTGAAGCGGCTGGCGGCCTTTCTGGTCAGCGGCCTGAGTGCCCTTGGCTTCGCGGTGCTGGAGTGGCTGTGCTGCCCGGTCTCCTGGCCATCGGCACGCCCTATTTCCTGGATGTGATGGGCAGGGGGGTCATTGCTGACGTGACCCCCGGGACCGCGGCACCATCCTGCCCCTGAAGAGCAGGTGGCTCACGCTGCTCCTGTGCTCATGGCCTGAAGTCACGGCGGCCCCACGGGAAGGGTCAGGGTCACGGCAGTGCCCTGGCCCGGGACGGAGTGCACGCTGAGCGTGCCGCGCATCGCCTCCGCCAGGCCGCGCGCGATGGTCAGACCTACCCCGCTGCCCCCGTCAGTGCGGGAGCGGGCGGGATCGGCGCGGTAGAAGCGGTCGAAGATCCTCGGCAGGTGCTCCGGGGAAATGCCTGCGCCGGTGTCCGTGACGGTCAGAATCACGTGAGTTCCGTTGATCCCGGCAGTCACCTGCGCTCGCCCTCCGGCAGGGGTATGCCGCAAGGCGTTCCCGACCAGGTTGGTCAGGATCTGCACGGCACGTTCCTCGTCGGCCCACACGGTCAGGGGGGGATCGGCGGACAGGGAAAGGTGCACGCCCTTGTCCTCGAAGGCCAGCGCAAACCGGTCATGGATCGACTGCAGGAGCGCCGTGACCGGCACTGCGCGCAGCCGCAGGTCCAGCTGACCGGCCTCCACACGGGACACCAGGCTGAGGTCACGTACCAACCGTTCCATCGCGCCCACCTCGCGGCTGATGGCCTGTGAGGCGTGCGCCGACGTCATGATCCCGTCCGTCATGGCGTCCGCGTACCCGCGCAGCGCCGCCAGTGGCGCCCGCAGTTCGTGCGCGACATTCCCGATCAGCTCCACCCGGCCCTGCTCCACCCTTTCCAGGGCGCCGGCCAGGACGTTGAAGTTGTGTGCGAGGTCGGCGAGTTCATCCCGCCCCGTTTCTTCCAGGCGTTGATGGTACTCGCCGCTGGCGAGAGCCATGCTCTGCAACCGCAGCACCTGCACGCTGCGGATCACCCGCCGCGACGAGACGTACGCGGTCACCATCGCCACGAGTGCGGCCAGCGGTAGCGCGGCCCACAGCGCCCGCGTGAGGGTCAGGCGCATGCCCCGTTCCAGGTCACCTCGCAGGGTGGCGCCGGCCGGACCCATGGTCTGCACCATCTCCTCGACGTGCGCGCGGTAAAAGCGCGGGGCGACCAGTTCCGCCGAGATGAAGATCCCGGCGACCACCAGCACGATCACCAGGACGTGCGACAGCAGCAGACGGGGAAAGAGGCGCATGCCTCTAGTCTTCCCTGAACCGGTACCCGACGCCGCGGATCGTCTCGATGAACCGCGGCGCGTCCGAGGTGTCCCCCAGTTTGCGGCGCAGGGCAGTGATGTGCACGTCGACGACCCGCTCGGTGCCGGAACCATCTGACGCCCAGACACGTTCGAGGAGCCGTTCACGCGTCCACGCCAGGCCAGGATGATGGGCGAGCGCGGTGAGAAGATCGAATTCCAGGCGGGAGAGCTCCAGCGGCGCGCCGTCCAGGGTCACGGCGTGGGACCGCAGATCGATGCGCAGGCCCCCATGGTTCACCTGTGCCTGAACACCTGAGCGCCGGAGCAGGGCCCGCACGCGCGCCACCACCTCGCGTGGACTGAAGGGCTTGACGACATAGTCGTCCACGCCGGTGTCCAGCCCGCGTAACCTGTCCTCTTCCTCACCGCGAGCGGTGAGCATCAGAAGGGGCAGCGTCAGTCCCTCTGCACGGGCTTCAAGGGCCAGGTCAACACCGCAGACTCCTGGGAGCATCCAGTCCAGGACCGCGAGGTCAGCCCGGGGTAACAGCGCGCGGGCTGCGTGGCCATCCGCCGCCTCGAGGACCGTGTATCCCTCAGCCTGCAGGTAGGCCCGCAGGATCTCCAGGATGGCGGGGTCATCGTCGACGATCAGGATGGTAGGCACGCGCCGGAATCCGCTCTTACTTCCGCAGGTACTGCTGGAAGTCGACCATCTCCTGTGCCTGCGAGGTGACGATGCCCTGCGCGAGCTTCAGGATGGCCGGGTCCTGCGAGCGCATCAGGGCCATGTTGGCCATCATGACCGCGCTCCCGTGGTGCTGGAGCATCTCCTGCACGAACGCCTGATCCTTGTTCTGGGGGCGCGCGCCGCTGGTCATACCACCCATCATGCCTGTCATCTGCCGGGCCATCTGGGTGTTCGGGCCACCGTACGCCCGCAGCAGGGCCGTCATCCGGGTGATCTCCGGTGTCTGCGCGGCGATGATCGCGGTCGCCCAGGCCTTGATCTGCGGATCGGTCGTCGTCTTGAGGACGGCCTGACTCATCTGGACGGCCGCCTGATGGTGGGGGATCATCATGCTCAGGAATGCCCGGTCGAAGGAGCGTCCGGTCAGGCGGTCGATGCCGGTCAGGGAACGCATCATGCCGCCCATGCTGCCGGCCATGTTCTGGTTGCCGCCCGTCATGGCCATGCTGCCGGTCATGCCACCAGTCATGGTGGTGCCCGCGTGGTTCATCTGTGCGGCGGCGAGGGAGGTCAGGGTCAGGGCGGTCAGTACGGTCACGAGCGGTTTATTCATGGGAGCACCTCTGCAACTCATGGTGGTCGCCCCCTGTTAAGTTCGTGTAAAGCGCGGCCTGGACACAATTCAGCGCAGGTCGCTGAATTGATCCTGGTCAGTTCGGTTCGTCTGTACTGCCGGGCTGGCCAGAAGTTCGCTCAACGGGTCAGCCCATGCGGTCGAGGATGCGCTTGACCTGGGTGGGGGACCAGAGGGAGCCGTGGCGGGTGCGGAAGCCGGTGTGGTTGAGGCGAGTGGCGATCGCCTGCAGGGTGTCGCCGCGCTCGCGGAGGACGGCGGCGAAGGCGGCGGCCTGCTGGGTAGCGACACGGGCCGCTTCCCGTTGAACCTGGGGGCCGAGGGCGCGGGCTTCAGGCGTGAGGTTCTCGGGGCGTCCGAGGGTGAGCCCGCGGGCCTTACGGGCAGCGAGGGCGGCGCGGGTGCGTTCGCTGATCAGCTGGGCTTCCTGCTCGGCGAGGGCGGCCATGACGTGCAGGGTCATGCGGTTGGCGTCGGGGATGTCGGCGGCGATGAAGTCGACGCCCGCTTCCATGAGGGCGCTGGTGAAGGCGACATTGCGGGCTAAGCGGTCGAGCTTGGCGATCAGGAGGATGGCGTTGCTGCGGCGGGCGTGATCGAGGGCCGCTTCGAGCTGGGCGCGGTTCTTCTTGCGGCCGGATTCGATCTCGGTGAAGTGGGCGGTGATGGTGAGGTGCCGGGCGTGGGCGAGGGCGGTGATGATGGCGCGCTGGGATTCGAGGCCGAGGCCGGACTGACCTTGTTTGGCGGTGGAGACTCGGTAGTAGGCGATGGCGTCGGGCACAGGGGGTCATTTTACAACTTGTGGAGGGACCCTCCCAAGCTGTAAAAACTGTATTCCCCTGTAAATGACTGATGCGGGCACGCTCACATCTGCCCTTCCTACGAGCACGTGCGCTCTACCATCAGTCGCTGAGCAGGGAAGCAGTAGTAGCGAAGGTGGGTGAAAAGCAGTGGCGCATCCTGGGGCCACTGCCGGGAGGAGCCGAGTTGCCACAGCGTCCGGAACAGGACTGGCTGCTGGAGGGTCAGCAGGTCACGTTCAGTGACCTGGACTCCTCTGGGCTAACGGGCTCGTGACGTTCCGCTGGTCTCCCGTTCAGATCTCATCCAGGGTGCTGTGAGCGGCGGAGCTGTGCAGGCGGTCACGTCCGGCGGCCTTGGCGCCGTACAGGAAGCGGTCCGCCCGGTCGAGCAGTACGCTGGCTGATCCCGCCTGACTCAGGACTGATACGCCGGCGCTCAGGGTGATGGGCTGAACGTCAAGTAGCCGCAATTCCCGCACGCAGGCCAGCATGTCCAGAACGCGCACGCTGGCCTGCGTGAGCGTCTGGTCGGGGAGCAAGAGCAGGAACTCCTCACCGCCCCAGCGGATCACGGCCCCGCCGGGCGGCAGGCCCGAGTTCAGGGTGGTCGCCAGGGCGATCAGGACCCGGTCACCGGTCTGGTGGCCCAGCGTGTCGTTGACGCATTTGAAGTGGTCGATGTCCAGCAAAGCTACACACAGCAGGTGTGGGGTTCGGGCGTACCGGAATACGGCGGCGTCCAGTGCGGCCTGCCCGGCGCGGCGGTTCAGGATCCCGGTCAGCGTGTCCGTGTCGGCCAGGGTCTGCAGGGCCTCGCTGCGGATGCGTTCAAGGTTGACGGCCAGTCCGTGCTGCGTGAGGTACCAGATGACCGGCAGGGTCAGCCCGGTCATCAGGACGCCCGGCACGTCCGGCCGCTGGCTGAAAGCGGCGGCGACCAGGAGGAACGCGTACCCGGCGGAGACCATCAGGGTGGCGGAGCGCAGAGTCAACCACGTGAATGAGAACAGCGCGACCAGAATCAGGTGAATCAGCAGGTCCGACGCGATGGGCCGCTGCATGACGATCACGTTCTGCACGTTCGCTGCGAACCAGAGCAGCAGCACGCCAACACTGACGCGCTGCAACGTGTGCAGAGTCACGCGGGGCCAGAGGGTGAGCAGAAGCAGGCCTGCGGAAGTGAGCAGAGCAGGCGGGGCGCGCCCCGCCTGCTGGAGGGGGTCGCTCTGCGTGAACAGGTGCAGCAGGATCAGGGCGTTCACGGCGGTCGCCAGGGCCGCGAGGAATTGCAGCGACTGCCGCTGGCGGCGGTCGTCGAAACGGGGCGGCTGCGGCGCGGGAAGATCGGCCAGGTCGGATTGGGAAACGACGAATCACCTCCACTGTTTTTACTTGCGAAAGCACCCGCTGACCCGGGGGATTGATCCGGGGGCTACGACAGCCTCCAACCATGACCGCACCCTGGGTCTTCTCGCGCTGCGCAGGTGCCGCCGCGTCAGTCCTTCCCTTCCCTCAGGACCGCGAGACGGACTCCCTCAGCTCACCCACTGCCGCTGTGCTTCCGGCCTGGCCTGCCCTCAGGTGAGAAGTGGAGCATCGGCTCAGACGAGTGAGAAGCTATCCTTCCATCCGTCCAGTGCCGTTCATGTGACGGGCTGCTGAAGATACGTGCATGGAAGTTCCCGCACGGCCAGGTCGAACGCGGCGCTCAGGGTCCGCTGCTGCGGGACCGTGACCAGCACTTCACCCACCAGGTACCAGGCGAACCCCCGCGGCTCGACCGGGCGGCCCTCCAGACCGTTCTGCTGAATGACGCGCGTCAGGGCCAGCTGGCCCGGGCTGAGGCCATTGATCCACGCGGGAGCTGCGTTGGTCGTCACCGGGTCTGGATGAACTGGCGTGTTGCCGCCGGCAGAGGCGATGGCCGGTCCCGGCGGAGGGTCTGGCCTGCGCAGCGACGCGTACAGAACCGTGAAGGGGGGCACTGGACGCACACTCCGGCGCGCCGGGGAGGCCCGCCGGGGCGGGAACAGCGGCTGACACCACGCACGTTCGTCTGGGCCGTCACGGCCGCCCTCGTTCACCCAGCGGTCCAGAGCGCCGGCCCAGGGCAGCGTGACCACGGCAGACGGAACGACCGGCCGGGTCTGCCGGCTGAGCTCAGGACCCGCGGCGCTCACATGCCAACCGGACAGGCCCTGAGTTCCGCGCGCGGCAACCAACTGTCCCCTGCGGTGGTGGGTAGAGGCAGGTGCCGCCTGATGACACGGCCAGTCCAGCTTCCGATGTGATCCTGTGTGGTCATGAGGGTTCTCCTGTGTCAGGTGGTGCTGATCCGGGTGTCACGAGGCAGACGTGCAGGGCTCTCACCTGCAACCGGCGCATCTGCGCCTGTGACATCCACCTTCCGGCTCCCATGCGGGGATGGACGTCACAGGCGGCAGCCTGTCTCAGGAATGATGGTCAGCCACCCATCACGGGTCTAACCGCACCAGTCACATGTTCACGCTAGGTCCAGCAGGGGCCGGTAGGCTCATGCTGAATCCCGGGGTTGTCGTGCGGCGCACTTGACCTGGTCGTCCATGCAGCCCGCAGAGACTCCAGCCCCTGCGACTGGGACAGGCGGCAAGGCGGACCAGCCTGCCCAGACCCATCCGGCTCTCACGGCGACTTTCATGAAGAGAAGGCCGCGTAGCCAACGTCCCTGTTCGCGTGACCTGATCACGCGGTTGGCCTTCCAGATCATGGTCTCACCTGACCTTTCTGCTGCAAGAATTTCCGACTCCAGTCGAAGTAGTGTCCCACACGGGATCATGACCACATCAATAGGGAAAACTGTCGGTCAGGACGTCATTTTCCGTTATGCGTTCCGGAGGAGGTTTTCGACATGTTGGGCCTCTGATACGGACTCGGATGGAACGGTTTTTGCAAACCATTCCATCCGAGCGGATGCGAATGGGAGCAAAGCGGATTCCGGGCGTGGAGTTGGCAACCCGGCGCCCTCCCGGGTTGTTAACGAAACAGACGGAATCCGTATGACAGCGTGAACAGCCCAGATGTTGGGTGTCTGGGAGTGGGACGACGAAAAGGGGATCGTCGCTGAATGGCGTGCGGGGCGGTATGAATGGGACCAAGATGACATGGATGCCGTCCTGACCGAACAAAATCCAGGAAAGCATGTTCTCGACGGCATCCTGAAGGGGATCTTGCCCCACCTGGAAACTCTTGCGAGTGGCCCACGACAAGGGGCTGCGCTAGCAAAGGCTGGGGTCATGCGGCTATGGAGTAGCTGGAAGCGAATAGAATAGATGCGTGACCGTCCTGACCACTCCCGCCGTGCTCGATCAACTCAAGGCCCTGGCGCAGGACACCCGGTATGAGCTGATGCGTCATCTGGCCCTTGGGGAACGCTGCGTCTGCGACCTGGAAGCGCTGCTCACCCTGCCGCAGTCCAAGGTCTCCTACCACCTCGGCATCCTGCGGGACGCGGGTCTGGTCACGTCCGAGCAGCGTGGCAAGAATGTGTACTACAGCATCAACCGCCCCGCGCTCTACCGCCTCGGCGGAGAGATGCTCACCGACCTGATGCCAGATCAGGGGTCCCTGACACATCAAGACAGATCGGTGTGTTAGCGTCAGCGGTATGACCCGCGTTCTGATCCTCTGCACGCACAACTCCGCCCGTTCGCAGATGGCTGAAGCCCTGACCCGGGGCGCTGCCCGGCGCCTCGGCGTCGACCTGGAGGTCCACTCGGCCGGGACCGAGGCCACCCGCGTCAAGGACGACGCGAAGACCGTCATGGCCGAAGTGGGCCTCGACCTGAGCACCCACACCAGCAAGACTCTCTGGGACGTCCCGGACGCCCAGAACTTCGATTACGTGGTCACCGTGTGCGACAGCGCGGCCGAGGCCTGCCCCGTGTACCCCGGCCAGACCACCCGCCGCCACTACCCCTTCACGGATCCCTCGGGCGGCAGCCTCGACCGCTGGCGCGCCGTCCGCGACCAGCTGAGCACCCAGTTCGACGCGTTCGTGCAGGCCCTGAGAGACGGCCGTGACGTGCCACCCACCTACGAGGACAGCCCCGCCGTCACGGTGGCCTGACGTGAGCGTTCCCCTCTCCCGCGCCGTCACGGCGGAAGGACTGGGCACCTTCGCCCTGGTGTTCTTCGGGCCCGGCGCCGCCGTCGTGCAGGCTCAGACGGGCGCCCTGGGCCACCTCGGAGTCGCGGTCGTGTTCGGTCTGACCGTCACGGCCGTGATCGCGGCGCTGGCCCCGATCAGCGGCGCCCACATCAACCCGGCCGCCACCTTCGCCCTGACGCTTGCCCGTCAGTTCCCGAGAGAGCGGGTGCTGCCGTACGTCGCGGCGCAACTGCTCGGGGCGGCGCTGGCCGCCTACGTGCTGCTGGCCCTGTTCGGCCTGAAAGGCAACCTGGGCGTGACCTTGCCTGCCGGAAGCGTTCCCCAGGCGTTCATCCTCGAACTGATCCTGACCTTCTTCCTGCTCCTGGTCGCGCTGCGCTCCGGGCTGCCCTGGGTGGTGGGCGGCGTCGTGGCGCTGGAAGCCGCGATGGGCGGACCGATCACCGGGGCCAGCATGAACCCCGCCCGCTCCTTCGGTCCGGCGCTGGCCAGCGGCATCTGGACGGCGCACTGGCTGTACTGGGTCGCCCCGCTGCTCGGTGCGGCCCTCGCCGTCGCTGTGAACCACCTTCTCGCGCCCGCCACTCCAGTCGAACCTCAACCGCAGCAAGCCCAGGAATTTGTGCCTGAAGGAGATCCCGTATGACCGACGCGTCCCGCCCGCCCCGCGTGCTGTTCCTGTGCACCGGCAACACCGCCCGCTCCCAGATGGCCCAGGCCCTGCTCGAACACCATGGCGGCTCACGGTACCAGGTGACCTCCGCCGGTCTGGAGCCCGGCATGGTGAATCCCCTGACCGTGCAGGTCCTGCAGGAGTCCGGCCTGCCCACCGGGCACCTGCAGGCCAAGGGTGTCAGACCCCTGATCGCCGAGCACTTCACGTACGTCATCACCGTGTGTGACCGCGCGGAAGCGAACTGCCCGATCTTCCCCAACGCCACCTACCGACTCGCTTGGGCGTTCGAGGATCCGGCCGCCGCCACCGGCAGTGACGCTGAGCGCCTGGCCGTGTTCCGGCGCGTGCGTGATGAGATCGACGCGCGGATTCAGGCGTGGGTGGCGCAACGCGCATGAAGGTCGCAGTTTTCGGGGACGTGCACGGGAACCGGTGGGCACTCGACGCGGTGGCCAGGGACATCGAAACCCACCGGCCGGACGCCTGGGTCAACCTGGGCGATCAGGTGTTCGGCGGCGCGGACCCGGCCGGCGCGTGGCAACTTCAGCAGGAACTCAAGGCGCAGCGCGGCGTCCTGGAAGTGCGGGGCAACACGGATGAACGCCTCGGCCAGCCTCTGACCGAAACGACTGAGAAACGCGAGATGCTCGCGTGGCTGCACGCTCAGCTCCCTGAAGGGGCAGGCGCGTCCGTCGCGGCCCTGCCGACCAGTGTCACTCTGGCGGGCGGGGAGGTGCTGGCAGCGCACGGCACGCCAGACTCCGCGTGGATGTACCTCCTGCGTGACGGGAAGGCCTGGGCCAGTGACGACCTCGTGCAGGAACGCCTGGGCGACACTGGGAACGCCCGCGTGGTGATCGTGGGCCATTCTCACCTGGAGCACGTGCGCCAGATCGGTTCCCTGACGGTCGTCAACGCCGGCGCGGTGTCACGGCAGAAAGACGGCTCCCCGCTGGCGCGCTGGGTGCTGCTCGAGGGCGGGGACGGGATCTGGACGGTGACGTTCCGGCGGGTGCCGTACGACATCGAGGCGGCCGCCCAGTGGGCGGAGGCGCACGCGTATCAGGGTGCGAAGGAAGCGGCGCACCTGCGCGCCGGTAAGGGTTCGAAGGAGGCAGTCGGTCGAGCGCGACACCCTGAGCCGGGCGCGCCCCTTGACCTGATCGTGAATGACGGCGTGACGCCGAGAAAGTCCGCTGTGCGCTCCTGACGAAGTCCGTCCATCGACGCCCGGCACCTCCACTGTTCATCGTTCGGCTGCCGGCCTGCGGCACCACCTGTCTCGTTTCCTGATTTCTGCACCCTGACCCACCCAAGATCAATAAGGAGCCCTGCCATGACCCAGACCCTGCCCCCCACCATTCCCGGCCTCAGCGAGCACACCGCCACCGACGCCCTGATCACGGCCCTGCGCACCCTGCCCCAGCGGCCCCTTCAGTTCCACCTGCACGGCGAGGTGCTCGTCCCGGCGGGCTATCACGTCACCGAGGTCAAGGCCGTCACCATCGAAGCGATGGACTGCGGCGGCCAGGCGAACACCTGGCGCGAAACGGTCATTCAACTGATGGATGGCAGCGCCGAGGACGCGCAGGCTGGGTTCATGACCAACCGGAAGTTCCTCGCCATCTATGACCGCGTCGTGGGGTCTGACTAGCGAAGGAACAGAAATCCGCCCTTGGGTTCCAGATCACAATTCAATCTGCTCAAGGTACGCCTGCACGGTGTCAGGATCACGCAGGGGACGCAGTTGACCTTGGGCAATCTCCTCTGGCAGCTTGAATTCGTAAGTTCCCAGCATGCGGATATGCCCATGCAAAAGCGGCGTCAGGCGGGAGATGTCCCGCTCGTTCTCAATCTTCCCGGCCTGTCTCAAGTCGTCCAGGGCAACGCCCATATACCGGGTGTTCCATAGCACGATGGCATTGACCACCAGCCCCAGCGCGCCCAGTTGATCTTCCATCCCTTCCCTGTATTTCTGCCGCAGTTCGCCCTTCCGTCCGTGGAACACAGCCCGGCCCACGCCGTGCCGCTGTTCGCCCCGATTGATCTGCCGCAGGATGCGCCGCCGGTACGCCTCATCCCCGACGTAGTTCAGCAGGAACAGGGTCTTCTCGACGCGGCCAAACTCAGCGATAGCCCGTCCCAGACCCGACAGGCTGCCGCCGCGTTGCAAGGTTCGCATCACCGCCGTGGCTTTGACCTTGCCCAGCTTGAGTGATCCAGCCAGGCGCAGCATGTCTTCCCAGTGGGCGGCGATCAGCCGCTCATCGACGACGTGGCGGCTCAGGTCATCCAGCGCGCCGTAATCGGCCTCGCGGTCCAGTCGCCAGAAGCGCTGATCGGGCAGATCGGCGAGCCGGGGGCTGAAGCGGTAGCCCAGCAGCGCGAACAACCCGAACACCACGTCGCTGGAGCCGTGCGTATCGGCCATAATCTCGCGGGGGTCAAGGCGGGTCTGCTGTTCCAGCAGGCCTGCCAGGATGAACAGCGAGTCGCGCAGCGTCCCCGGAATCACGATGCCGTGAAAGCCGGTGAACTGATCGCTGGTGAAGTTGTAGTACGTCACGCCACGCTGGGAGCCGAAATACTTGCGGTTCCATCCGGCGTGCAGGGTCCTCACTGGCACCACAAAGCGCAGCCCATCGGCGGATGCCACTTCACCTCCGCCCCAGGTGTGCGCCAGCGGCAGGGCGAACTGGGCGTCCACCAGGCGGGCATTGGCCGCCGTGATGGTCTCAGCGCGGACGTAGTTCTGCTGAACCCATGACAGGCGCGACAGGGTGAGCGCCTGAACCTCTGGCGCGGCCACCGCCGCCAGACCGATGTTGCACGCTTGGGCCAGCAGAACCGCTGTGACACTTAAAGGCAAGTCCCGCAAGGTGGAGGTGCCATCGGTGACGTGGGTAAAGGCATCGGCCAGCCCCGTAAAGGCATGCACTTCCAGCAACAAGGCGGCCAGCGGCACGGCGGGAAGACGCTGGGCCACCGCCTGCTGAAGCCGCTGAAGGCTGGGCGGATCAGGGGCTGGTTCCAGAGGCGTCAGGCGTAGCCGGGTTCCACCCGGCTGCCCATCCAGTTGCAAGGCCGTGTTTTGGGGCAAGGTGCGCTCCACCTCGCGGTAGGCACCATCCAGCTCAAGGCGCAGACGTTCCAGCTCTGGTTGGGGATCCAGCGAACGGTTCAGGGCGCGGCACACATCGTCGCTCACGGCGTCCCAGGACGCTCCTTGCAACAACTCGGCACGGGGATCGCCGTAGCGGTCACTGCCAGGGGCAAAGACCTCACGCCGCCGCAGGGCCTGTTGAAGCCGCTCCAGCAGACACAGGGTGTACGCCTGATGATCAGTCTTCCCGCCGTGCGGGAAAACCCGCCGCTGCCAGACCCGCGACACGAATCCCCTGGGGGCGTCTTTCCACTGCGGTCTATCCCGGCCACTCGTTTCCAGCTTTCTCAAAAAGGTCCAGGCGTCTAGCAGGGGCCGGGCGCTGGCCGTGCCGTCCAGCTCGACGGTATGGAGAAAGGCAGGCAGGAAGCGCCGCACAGTGCCATAAGCGTTGCTCAGCGCTTCTGGGCTGGTGTCGGCATCCTCGCTCGCCAGTGCGCTGACGGTGGCTACAGCCTGACGGAGTTCACCTGCACTCACCGCGCGGAAAGCCAGCTCGCGCAAGTCTCCATCTGAAATGGTTTCGTCTAGCAACACCCGCACGGCGTCACGTAGTCTCAGTGCAGCCTGGTCCAGATCCTTGAGTGTCCGTAGCCGTTCCTGCTTACGCCGCACTTCTCCCGTTAGGGTGAGGTGGGTCATAAATTGATCGAACAGATCCAGGGCGTCGTCGGTGGCGCTGCGCTCCAGGGCTTGCAGAAAGATCAGCAACGTGGCCTGACGACGTGCCGGGACCATCCGCAGCAGGGTCTGCGCCCAGGCGCTCTGCGCGTGGCGGGTCAATAGGGCCTGCCGTGACTGGGGAACCTCGCTCAGATCAATGTCGCTGACTCCAAGATCGCGAATCTGCTCAATGCGGTGCAGCGCGGCTTTCAGAGCGGGTGAGGAGATGCGTGTGGGGGAGGTGCGAAGCACCTCCAGCGGCGTGAACCGCGCGTCTGACGGAAGGATGAGCAGATTTTCCAGCGCCTGTCGTTGTGCCAGGCTGAGCTTCTGGCTGAGCTGTTCAAAGGTGCGGGCATGAAAGCGTTCGCGCACGCGGGCCACCAGTCGGGCCAGGACGGTGACGCCTGGCAACACGACTTTCCGGCGAATTAACTGGGCCGTGGCAAGATCAAAAAGAACCGATGGCCGCAGCGCACTCAGTGCCAGTTGAGCGTACAGCCAGCGAATCAGTCGCACGGCCTGCCCGCCGTCAAAGTCACAGTAGCCCAGAGCAGCCACGATGATCCGGCGGTGCTGGTAGCGGGTTTCCTCGCGCAGGGCGTAGCGGGCGATCACGCGGGCGGGCAGATGAAGTTGATCAGCGACGTGGCGGACCACGATGGACGGCACCTGCACAGGGTTGGGCAGGAATGAACCGAGAAAGCGCAGGGTGCAGAGCTGCACGGCAAAACCGAGCTGGTTGTGATCGCGGCGGCGTTCGGCAATCAGGGCCAGTTCGGCTTCGCTCAGGAAAAAGAAGTTGCTGAGTTGTTCGGGGGTGGGATCGCCCGCGTAGCGTCCGTACTGTGCGGCCTGTTCGTCGCTCAGAAACTCGACGGGCATCGCCTTAGCTCTGGCGTTGCAACAGTCGGGTAATGGTGCTGGGATGGACGCCGAACAAACGGGCGCACTGGGCCGCAGTGCGCTGCCCAGCCCCCACCGACTCACGAATGTCCTGCTCCTGGTGCGGCAGCAACTTGCGCTTGCGCCCACCAACGCGGCCTTCCAATCGGGCCTGTTCCAGCCCTGCATTCGTTCGCTCGCGGATCATGGCCCGCTCAAATTCGGCGAACGCTCCCACCATCTGCATCATCATTCGGCCTGCGGGCGTGGTGGTATCTATGGCCTCAGTCAAACTTCGGAACCCCACGCCTTTCTCTCCCAGCAGCTCCATCAGGTGCAAGACATCCTTGAGGCTGCGGCTGAGGCGATCCAGTTTCCAGACCACCACCACATCTCCGGCGCGGAGCTGATCCAGCATCTTGTGCAGCTCAGGACGGTCCCAGCGGCCACCAGAAGCATGTTCGGTAAACACGCGCTCTGCTCCTGCCGTCTTCAATGCACGAAGTTGTGCGGCGGTGTCCTGCTCATTTTGTTTACTGACGCGGGCGTAACCGACTTGCATGGAGCCTCCAGTGTTGCGAAAACGTGTTGCCAGTGTAAATCATTGTGCAACAGAGTTTCGCAAGGCGGGGAGGCTGTCGGGATGGGAGCAGCCAATTCGTTGCGTTATCGGGCGTTTTTGCACGCCTCGTCCCGGATCATTCAGATGGCTCTTCCTCTCTCAGACCTCCGCAAAAGGTTGGCTGACAGGCGGGGCCGAGATCTGGGACTCCCCTCCCCTCCCTCATCCGGCGGGTTCCAGGAAAGTCACGAAGACCTGCACGGCCCTCGACAGCAGTTCAGTGGGCGCGCCCACCACGTCCAGCCGGCGGTCCAGGCCGGGCAGTTCCAGGGGCGGACTGGCCAGCATCCCCGCCGCCACCTCCCGCCGGACGATCAGTTCCGACATGAACGCCGCCCCCAGGCCGCTGATCACCGCCTCCTTGACCGCCTCGCTGCCCGTCAGGGTCAGAACCTCCCGCGTCTGAATGCCCGCTCGCTCCAGCGCAGAGCGCGCCACTTCACGGGTTCCTGATCCCGGCTCCCGCCAGACCAGCCCCAGCCCACTCAGGTGCGCGGCGTTCAGCGCCGAATGCTGGGCCAGCGGATGCTGCGGGGCCAGCACCAGCCGCAGCGTATCCTGGGCGAAAGTGCGCCGGATCAGGTCGGCAGGCAGCGTTCCGGCCACCCCCTCGATCAGTGCCAGCTCACAGGCCCCGTCCAGCAGCGCGGCCAGCACCTCCCCGGTGTTGCCCTGCTGCACGCGCAGGGTGACCCCCGGGAAGCGGGCGTGGTACTGCGCCAGCACCCCCGGCAACAGGGCTGCGGCGATGGTGCTGCTGGCGGCGATGTTCAGCGTGCCTGTTTCCAGGCCGCGCAGATCGGCGGCGTAGCGCGTGGCCCCGGCCAAAGCGCGTTCAACGGCCACCGCGTGCGGCAGCAGGCCCTGGCCCGCCGGGGTCAGCCGGACGCCGTAACGGTGGCGGGTCAGCAGCGGCTCGCCCACCGCCTGCGTCAGCAGCTTGATCTGGCTGGACACGGCGGGCTGCGTCAGGTTCAGTTCGCCCGCCGCCGCACTCAGGTTGCCGTGACGGGCCACCCGCACGAAGGTCAGCAGATGATCGGGGTTCAGGGGCATGATCCAGATATACACCAAATTTGGGTTGCTATAGCGAATGGCTATTTGAGTTTATAAAAAGGCGGGCCTACGCTGACGTCATGATTGCCCACCCTTCCGCACCAGACACTTCCAGAACTGCTGCCAGCGACGTGCTGCGCGGGCTGACCCCCAACTGGTTTACCGCCAGCATGGGCACCGGCATCGTGTCCCTGATGCTGCCCCACCTGCCCCTCCCCGGCACAGCGGCGCTGGGCGAGGGCCTGTGGATCTTGAACATGCTGATCTTCGCCGCGCTGACCGTGCTGTCGCTGGCCCGCATCCTGCTGCACCCGGCAGACAGCCGCGCCACCCTGCTGCACCCGGCCCAGAGCATGTTCCTGGGGGCCATCCCGATGGGCCTGGCCACGATCATCAACGGCCTGATCGTCTTCGGCGTGCCGCGCTGGGGCGTGGACGCGGCGCTGCTGGCCCGTGACCTGTGGGTCTTCGACGCCGCGCTGTCGGCGGCGGTGGGCCTGCTGGTGCCGTACCTGATGTTCACCCGCCAGGACCACGCGCTGGAACGCATGACGGCGTTGTGGCTGCTGCCCGTGGTGGCCTCGGAAGTGGCCGCCGCCAGCGCCGGGCAGATCGCGCCGCACCTGGGCGTGGCGGCAGCCACGCCGCTGATCTACGGCGGCTACGTGCTGTTTGCGCTGTCGGTGCCGCTGGCCCTGATGATCCTGACCGTGTTCGTGCTGCGGCTGGCCCAGCACAAGCTGCCGGGGGCCGAGCTGGGCGTGAGCATGTTCCTGCCCCTGGGGCCGCTGGGCACCGGCGCGCTGGCCCTGCTGCAACTGGGCGAGGCCGCCCCCCGCGTGCTGGCCGCGCAGGGCCTGGGGGAACTCGGCCCGATCCTGACCGGCGCGGGCCTGCTGGGCGGCCTGGTGCTGTGGGGCTTCGGAACGTGGTGGCTGGCGCTGGCCACGCTGACCACGCTGCGTTTCATCCGGCAGGGCCTGCCGTTCAACCTGGGCTGGTGGGCGTTCACCTTCCCGCTGGGCGTCTTTACAGCCTCCACCTTCAGCCTGGGCAGCCTGACCCACCTGGGCTTTTTCACGGGCCTGGGAGAAGTGTTTGTCCCCGTGCTGGCGGTGCTGTGGCTGCTGGTCACGGTCCGCACCGCGCACGGCGTCTGGCGTGGGGAACTGCTGGGAAAGGTGCCCGCCCTGCCCGCCATCGGCCTGCCCCGCGCTTGAATATCGCGTCTGACACCCTGCACCTCAGCCTCTCCCCCCACCCCGTTCCAGGAGGTCCACGTATGTCCGATTCATCCGCTCCACTCACCCGCCGCAGCGCTCTGGGACTGCTGGGCACCGCTGGCGCTGCCCTGACGCTGGGCCGCAGCGCCCTGGCCCAGCAGAGCCTGCCCAGCGCGCCCGCCCCCACCTTCAGCGGTCCCGGCCCCCTGGACGCCTGGAACGGTCTGGGGCCGCTGATCGCCCTGCCGCAGAAGGTGCCGCTGATCCGCCTGGTGGACCGTCCACCGCTGTACGAGACGCCGCGCAGCTACTTTCAAAGTGCGTTCACGCCCACCGCCGCGTTCTTCGTGCGCACCAATCTGTCGGGCTTTCCGGCCAGCGTCGACCTGGGCACCTGGCGGCTCAAGCTGAGCGGCAACGTGAACAAGCCGGTGTCGCTGAGCCTGGCTGAGTTGCTGCGTGACTTCGAGGCGGTCAGCGTGAACGCGGTGATGCAGTGCACCGGCAACAGCCGCGCCCGCTTCCAGCCGCGCCGTCCCGGCGGGCAGTGGGGCAACGGCGCGATGGGTTGCGCCACCTGGACCGGGGTACGCCTGCGGGACCTGCTGGACCGCGCGGGCCTCAAACCCGGCGGCGTACAGGTGCAGTTCCAGGGCCTGGACACCGGGGCAGGTGCGCCCGGCAGCGGTGGGGCCAGCTACCAGAAGAGCCTGAACCTGGATGATCCGGTGCTGGACGAGTGCATCGTCGCCTACGCCATGAACGGCCAGCCGCTGCCGCTGGTCAACGGCTTTCCGGTGCGGCTGGTAGTGCCCGGCTACTTCGCCACGTACTGGATGAAGACCCTGAGCTTTATCCGGGTACTGACCCAGCCGGACGACAATTTCTGGATGACCACGGCGTACCTGCAACCCGACAACGCCCGGGGGAACACGACGCCGCAGGCGGTCAAGGACAAAACGGTCAAGCTGCGCCCGGTGGGGAGTATGCCCGTGCGCTCGTTCATCGTGACCCCGGACGAGACCGTCAAGGTGCCCGCCGGACTGCCCATGACCGTGCAGGGGCTGGCGATGAGCGGGCGCGGCAAGGTCAACAAGGTGGAGGTCTCCAGCGACGGCGGCAAGACCTGGAGCGCCGCGAAGCTGGGCGAGGACCACGGGCGCTACGCCTTCCGCCCCTGGACCTTTGCGTGGACGCCCAAGAAACCCGGTCAGTACACCCTGGCCGTGCGCGCCACCGACACCAGCGGCGGAAATCAGCCGGACGGGGCCATCTGGAACCCGTCGGGCTACCTGTGGACCACGGTGGAGCGTCAGACGGTCACCGTGGGCCAGGCCGGTTAAAGGAGCGTCATGAAATATCCTGAATTGATGGGGCTGCTGTTTCCCCTCGCCGTCCTGGCCGTGGTGGTTCCGGTGGTCACGCTGAGCGTCCGCAACAACAGCGTGCCAGCCGCCACGGCCACCACTGGCGCAACTCCGGCTACGGCCCCCGTCTCCGCCCCTGCCCCCGCACCGTCCCCAGCACAGGCTGCCCCAGCAGCGCAGGCCGCTGCGAATCCCAAATCCGCCGCAGTGTCCGCGTCGCCTGAAACTGCGTCCGGCAGCGCTGAGACGGCCAGACCACAGACCTCCACGGCCCAGACCGCCGCAGCTCAGACCACCAGCTCCCAGACCACCCAGCCTCAAAACACGATGGCCCAGTACGCCGAGCAGATGCGCGGCGTGATTGACCAGGCCGCCAGCGGCGCGTACACCACGGACGCCAGCTACGCCATCGGCCCCATTCCGCAGGACACCCCCGCCCTGGCCGAGGGGGAAAACGTGGAACTGGTCCGCAGCAATTGCAGCGTGTGCCACGCCACCACCCTGATCACGTCCCAGCCGCCTCTGCCCAGCGAGGTCTGGCACGCCGAGGTCTACAAGATGAAGGAGAAATACGGCGCGACGTTTATCAGCGACGAGAACGCCGACAGGATCGTGACCTACCTGAGCGCCCACTACACGCCGGAAACCCGCAAAGCGGAGAGCAGCACTGCGCCGGACCGCACCAGCCCGTGACACAGCGCCAGAACGCAACACCGGGACAGTGGCCCGGCAGGATGGGGACGCCCTGGACGTCCCCGTTCAGGAGGTTCCCAGATGAATAGCGCCGCCCACCACCGCCCCCGGATGCTGGCCTCGTTCGCCAACCACATGATCGGCGTGCTGGACGATCCTGATCACGCGGAGGCTGCGCTGCGTGACCTGCGGGTGCAAGAACACCTGCGCGATCAGGATCTGGAATTGCTGATGGGGGACGCCGGCGAGGAGCGCCTCGACTTCACGGGCGAGCGGCACGGCCTGCTGGCCCGCCTGCGCCGCAACGTGCAGAAACTGACCGACGAGTACGAGCATGCGCGGCGCTACGAGCTGGAACTGGCGCGGGGGCACGTCCTTATCGTGGCCGCCGTGCGGTATGAAGTGCAGGCCCAGCGCATGTGTCACCTGCTGCGCGCCCACGGCGCTCACTTCATTCACTATTACGGGCCGCTGATCGTCGAGTCGTTCTGCCCGGACCCGGAAGCCTGACCGCGAGGGGCGAGACGTAGTCCTGGTTCCTGGGCGCGTCGCGTGAGACCGTCGTGACCGGGCCAGCGTTGATCTGATCGCCCCCGGTCCACTGGAATTCGCCTTCAAGAAAAGGAGAAACCTGCTTTTGATGGGCGGGCGATCAGACGCGGCGTACTGTTCCAGCGCGGCGCAGCTTTCGAGGCCAGCGCAGGCAGATCGCAGTATTCATAAAGATCCGGTAAAGACGGTGGTGCATCCACAAAAGGCACGCGGGGCATACGGGTCATGAAGCCGTTCACCCAAGCAGTCTGCTCCGCCTCTATGCCATTTCCGAGCCGTCCCTTCTGAGGTTGTCATGTTCCAGATTCACCGTCCCGTCCTCGTCACCGTCCTTGCCGTCAGCCTGACCGGCGCACTTGCTCTGGCGCAGCAGGCCAGGGGGGGAGGCACCCCGCAGCCCCCGGCGCTCAGTGGCCCCGCCCTCTCCGCGCGCGACCGGGTCTATACCGCCGACCAGACCTCGAACACCGTGACCGTCATCAACCCCGCAACCAACGCCGTGATAGGCCAGATCCCGCTGGGCCATCCCCGGCCCGGGGTGCTGGGGGCGCTCGACGATATGCAGGTCAATGTCCACGGCCTGGGCTTCTCACCCGACGGACGCTATCTGGACGTCATCAGCAACGCCTCGAACGGCGTGACCATCATCCGTACCCGCGACAACACGGTCATGGGAACGGTGTACATCGGGCGTGGCCCCCACGAGGGGTTCTTCACGCCGGATGGCCAGCAGGTCTGGGTCACGGTGCGCGGCGAGGATTACCTCTCGGTCATCGACGTGGCGAGCATGAAGGAGGTTGACCGCATCAGGGTGGCCGGGGGTCCCGGCATGGTGGTGTTCAGCCCGGACGGGCGGCGCGCCTTTGTGGATTCCAGCCGCACGGCACAGCTCGACGTGATCGACGTCCAGACCCGCAAGGTGATCGCCCGCGTGCCGGTGGTCAGTCCGTTCTCGCCCAACCTGGTGGTCACGCCGGACGGCAAGGAGGTCTGGTTGACCCACAAGGACGTGGGCAAAGTGAGCGTCATCGACGCCCGCACCTTCAAGGTGCTGCATGTGCTGGACACCGGCAAGGTCACCAACCACGTGAACGCCGTGACCACCAGAGCTGGCGACTTCATCTACGTTACGGTGGGCGGGGAGGACGTCGTCAAGGTGATCAAGCGTGGTCCGCAGCCGCAGATCGTGGCCACCATCCCCACGGGCTTCACGCCCCACGGCCTGTGGCCCAGCGGCGACAACACGCGCGTGTATGTGGGCCTGGAAGACCAGGACGCGGTGGACGTGATCGATACAGCCACCAACACCGTCATCAAGACCATTCCTATCGGGCAGATGCCGCAGGCGCTGGTGTACGTGGCCAATGCGGTTCCCAGCGGCCCCGGCACCCAGAACCTGAAGACCGTGCGGGTGGGCCTGCCCTCGGTGAAGATCAAGCTGGGCGTGCCAGACAAGCCCTTCGCGTTCCTTCCGGCGGCCCTGAAAGGTCTTTCTGCCCACGTCATCGTCCGCTCCCTGGAGGGCACCGACGACCTGACCCTCAAGGCCGATGGCCTCACGCCCGGCGCTCAGTACAACCTGTTCCTGACCGAATCGGCGGTGGCCCCTTTCGGGATGATGCAGCATGTGCTGGATTTCAAGGCCGACGCCAAGGGCAAGGCTGAGGCGAGCGCGATGACCAGTGTGTTCGATGCGTTCACGCTGCGGGGCACGGCAAAGGACGGGAAGCCCGACGGTGCGGCCATCAAGGCCAGCAAAGTCAACCTCGACCACCTGGTGGTCTGGCCGAAAGACCCCCAGACCACCGCGAAGCTCTTTGCCAATCAGGGTCAGCCGTATGCCGTCTCACCTTTCGACACCGATCTGGAAGCAGGTCCAGCGATCCTGAGCGACAGCAACGACGCTGCCGCCACCAGCCCCCTCACGCGCTAAAAGGACCTGTCATGCTGAGCCTCATCCGTTCCATGTTGCTGCCCGGCCTGCTGCTGACCCCTGCGGCGGCTCAGACCCAGCCCGTCCAGGCTCCGACAAGCCAGGTCTTTCCCTTCACCGTGGTGGGCAAAGTTGCCCAGGCGGCTGGGCAGCTCAGCGTCCGCACGGTCTCGGCGGCCCAGTCGTTGTCGGTGCTGAGCCTGCGCGGCCTGATGCCCAGTACGGCCTATGTGGCCCACTACCACGCCCTGGGAGCGGGCGGGGGCGAACCCTGCGCGTCCAACGGACCCATTACCCTGGGCTTTCCGGCCTTCAAGACCGATGCCCGGGGCCAGGCCACCGTGAGCCTGCGGGCCGATCCCGCACGTGTGCGCGGCACCCTTGGGGCCTACGTTAACGTCCACACCGCGTCTGATCTGACCGACATCCCCCTGTGTGCCGCTGTCCTGAAGACCGCTGCCACGCCAGCCAGTACCGCGTCCCCAGCAACGGCGATAACGGTCAACATCGCCGATAACCGCTTCCAGCCTGCCACCCTGAGCGTCAAGGCGGGCACCACGGTGACCTGGGTTCATACTGGGCAGGTCACGCACAACGTCCTGTCGGTACAGGTGGCTGACCTGCGCTCACCGGACCTGCGTCCAGGGGACCGCTACAGCTACACGTTTAAAACGCCTGGCACCTACACCTATTACTGCTCGTACCACGAAGGCATGAGCGCCGCAATTACGGTGACCAACCGCTGAGGCGGAGTCAATGCACCATGGAGGAACGTATGTTTGTACACAAGATTGTTCTGGGACTGACCGCCACCGCCCTGCTCGGCTCATGCAGCATGATGATGGGGGCCGGGGGCAGCACCTACACCTTCAAGCACAAGGCCAATGCGGCTGACCCCACGGCCATGGGCAAGGCCGTGGCCACCACCAAGGACGGGATGGTCAGCACCACCCTGACCCTCACGGGCCTGACGCCCAACAAGGCCTACATCGCGCATTACCACGCCTTTGGACCGGAATCGAACACCGATCCGTGCGCCTCTAACGGCCCAGTGACCCTCGGCTTCCCGGGCTTCACGGCGGATGCCAGCGGCAACGCCACCACGGCGGTCACGGGCGACATGGCCAAGATTGCCGGTGACCAGGGGGCCTACCTCAACGTCCATTACGCCAGCGACCCCAGCGTCGTGCCGATCTGCGCGCCGGTCAAGATGACCAAGGGCTGAGCGCCCACATCGGGGCGGCCCACACGGAGTCGTGTGGGCCGCCCTTGGTCATCCACCGGGCAGGGTGACACGGCCCAGCGGGTGGGTCGGGGCCGGGCTGCCCCCGGCGGGTTCCACGCTGATGCCCACGGACGCGTAGCCCCGCCAGGCCACCTGCATCACGGTTCCGCCGGTGAAGCCCAGACTGACCGGCTTCCTGGCCTGCACCGCGTCGGTCTGGCGGCCCCACGCCTGGTACACCTGTCCGTCCGGCGCGGGAGTCAGGAGGACCACCAGGGCCTGCCCGTCTGCGCGGACGAGCAGGGTGCCAAATGCCTGGCCGTCCCGTGACGCGAGCGTGAGCCGTGACGCGCCCCGCGCTTCCCACTGCTGGACTGTGGCCTGCTGGGACGGCGCGGTCATGAGGCGGGTCCCGATGGTGCCCAGCGCCAGCACGATGACAGCGGCGGCGGCCAGCCACGGCCAGCGTCCACGCTGGCCGTGGGGTGATCTGCCGACTGGCTGCCAGAGCTTGCTGGTGCCAGGAGTCGCGATAAGACGGCGGGCCTGAATGCGGTCCCAGGCGTTGTCCGGCAGGGCCGCCCCGGGCAGATCGTCGGCCAGCGAGAACAGCGCGTCGCGCAGCCGGGCCACCTCGGCGCGGCAGGCGGGACAGGCGGCCAGATGGGTTTCGACCGTGTCGGCCTCAGACCCGTCCAGATCTCCAAGGACGTACCCGGGCAGCAGGTCCGTGGGATGGCCGTAGGCGGTCATGGCTGCATCCTTTCACGCAGTTTGAGCAGGGCGCGGCGCAGGCGACTCTTGACGGTGCCCAGGGGCAGCCCGGTGCGGACCGTGAGTTCGGCGTGGGTGAACCCACCGAAAAACATGTCCTCAAGAAGCTGCCGGTCTGACGCGTTCAGGGCGCTCAGGGCGGATTCAATCAGGGCCTGATCCAGGGGGTCATGCCTGGGAGCGGATGCTGGCAGATCAAAGGCTGGATCGCCCAGCGCGCCGTCCCGGGCCTGGGGCCGGGCGCGCCGGGCGCGCAGGCGCTCCAGGCACAGGTGATGGGCGATGGTCAGCACAAAGGTCTGCACCGTCCCGCGCGCCGGATCGTAACGCCCAGCCTGCGCTTCCAGGCGCAGGAAGGCGTCCTGGAGGACTTCCTCGGCGTCCTCTGGAGAGGCCAGCATCCGCAGGCACACACGGTAGGTCACGCCAGCGAAAGCGTCGTAGAGGGCTTTGAGGGCACCGTCCTGCCCCTGCTGGAGTTGCGCGATCAACCGCTGATGATCCAGAGCGGTCGGCAGGGTGGCGGGCATAACCGCAGTCTGCCGCACCGACTGCCCTTGCCGGGCATGAAGCCCAGAGGGAAGGGCAGATGCGGAGAAGATGGGCATACCTCTTGTATGCGCCCAGAGGGCTGGCTGGATGCACCGCTCAGGCAGGGAGGGGAAACGCTGCGCCTTGGATCAGCCCCGGCACAACCGAGCGACAGAACTGGTGAACGGCGGCGCAAATCTGGCCATCATCCACAAACGGCTGAGACACCAGCACTTTCAAACCACGCTCCGCTCCGCCGAAATCAGCGGTGGGGCCGCAGACCAGGAAGGGCGGCCATAGCGTTGCCAGCGCAACTGAAACGTAGGAGACCTTCACGAATGGCGGCGTGCCTACAGCGCTCGTCCCAGGAACAACAGCCCGACTACCAGAAGCGGCACCCGCGCTCAACACTCCATCTCCGCCGATCACCACGGCGTCGTAGCGCGTCATGTTCGCTCCTGGCGGTTCAGACTCCGCAGAACGGTCACGACATTGCCCAGGCAGCAACTGCCCTGCGGGTTGTTGACCTCGCACCCGCAACGCCCGGCCTGCACGTGCGCGCGGATCGACGCCTCCAGCGCCTGACCCGTGCCTGTCACTGCGGCCCGTTCAAGGTCAGCCCGCGTGTGAGCAAAGCAGTAACAGACCGGAACTCCAGCCGCCTGATCCTTCTGGAAGACCGGCACCTTGAGATCTCCCGTGCCGTAGGTCTGAGACGGGCTGAAGTACACCACGTCGCAAACCGGGTCCGGGCACAGCCGGAAGGTCTCTTCCGGCGTGAGTCGCGCCAGGGCAGGCGGGGTCAGCAGGGCCTTGAGCGTGATCAGCGGCACCGCTTTTCCACGGATGCCACTGGCCGGACAGGCCGTGGCGTCGTGGACTTCGGGGGCGCAGCAGTTGGATTCCATGCCCGAAGCTAAAGTCTCCCCCCAGGGGGAGAGTCAAGGGACCGCTGGATTCAGGTACACGCAGCCGGGGGAATCGCACTCGGGATCAGGGTGCGTCTGGGCATACGCCAGCCGCCCGGCGAGTTCCGCTTCCAGCGCCTGAAGCTGGGTCAATTGCCGCCGCACCGCCTGAAGATGCACGCGCAACTCTTCGTGCACCTCCGCGCACGGCTTGTGGCCGTCTGCGCGCACGCGCAGGATGCGGGCGATCTCGCTGAGGCTGAATCCGACATGCTGGGCGGACCGGATGAACTGCACGCGCTCGACACTCTCGGTGCTTTACGTCCGGTAGCCGCTCGCGGTGCGCCCATGCTTCAGCAGGCCGAGGTCTGTCCAGTAGCGCAGGGCCTTGACCCCTTCACCGGTTTCGGCGGCCAGGTGTCCGATGGAGAGCGGCGCAGCTTGAGCGGTCATGCCCCGAGTGTCGCAAGTTTGTGGTCAGGGCATCGTGGGATGGGTTGCCCCGCCCAGGCTGACTGGAAGTGAGCTGGCCCCTTCCAGTGAGGGCACTCCCCGGTAGCCCTCCCCAGGTCTTATTTTCGTTCAGGATTGAAAATTTGCTGGATCGTGCCTTGACCCCTGCGAATTCAAACTCCCCAAAGAAATTGCCCAGGGCCGACTGCGTCCCCTGCGCGATCCTGACACCGTGCAGGCGTATTTTGAATAGATTGAATTGTAATCCGAGTGACAAGGGCGGATTCCTGTTCCGCTGCTAGTCGCACCCCGTCGTGAAGCACATCCCTGTCCGGCCGGACGCTGAGGTCCGCTTCGAGTACGGCAACTCGAGTACGCCGGCCCTGCAGTACCACGTCGCCCACGTTGACCTTCAGCCGGAGCAGATCAGCGTGCACCTGCGCACACCGGGCGTGCAGTGCAAGGCCGGGGATGCCTGTGGCCTCCCGACCGAGGCGGCCAGTGACGGCTGTGAACCTGACTCCGGCTGCTGCTCACCCCAGGCGCCCATCTCACTCGGCTGACGACCGACAGGACCAGCGTCCACACGTCCCCTTGTGTGAGGGGTCACTCTAGAGTTGGAACCGTTTTTCCCGCTAACGACTCTACAGTGTCCGGTCAAAGTTCAGACCCTGCCTGACAAGTGTCAATTTGAGTGAAAAATGACTTCAACTGGACACCCAGAGTGCCGTGCTGACCGCAGTGCTGAGCTGTCAGGAATGGATATACCCCAGCTGGACGCCAACGTTCACGCCGGGGCACAGCCGCATGTGACGCGAGAAAGCGAAGAGGGAAACTCCTTAGCGGGAAAAACGGTTCCAACTCTAGCGCGACCCCAACTACCCGGCGGGGGTAGAGGAACGATAGCGGGCAGTGAAACGTAGCTCAATCCATGACTCAAATGCACAGTCCACACGACCCATCTGAAGAAACCACCACGGAACGTGACGTGCTTCAGGGGGCGGCAGTTGCTACCAATGCACGACAAGTGGACTCTGCCGCAGCTATCGGCGAAGGGCTGAAAAATTTGAAGGAAGTCAGGAGCAAAGGGTACGGCGCGCCTCAAAAGGGTGGGTTCGCAGCAGAAGTGCATCACGAAGCCACTTTCAACGCGGACGCTGCCCGGAAAGGCCTCACCGTGAAGGCCACCCGCACCACTGGGGGCGCGGCCGCCGATCTCAAGATCACCCAGGGCGATCAAGTGGTCGGCGAAGCTCAGATCAAGTACCGCAAGACAGCCGCCAAGGCCACCAAGGCTGTCTCACACAAGAAATACGATGGCATGCAGAAAGTGGTTGCCGAAGGACAGGCTGAGCGGGTCCGCGACCTTGCTGGCAAACGTGGCGTGGACGGCCTTGGGGAACACAATTACGCTGACACCAGTCGGACGGCTGCGGACCGCGTGGAACACTCTGGGGCATCCAGTAAGCCTCTAAGCCGCGACGCCGCTCAGAGCAAACGCTTGGGGGCGCGAATGGTCGCTGGTGAAGCAGGTGCAGCAGCGAAGGCTGGCGCGACCAGTGGCGCCGTGATCGGTGGGGCCATGTCGGCCGTCACTAACATCAAGGCAGCCGTAAGCGGGGAAAAGACCATGCTAGAAGCGTCAGGGACGATCGTAAAAGACACCGCATTGGCAGCCGCTGGTGGGGCTGTCTCTGCGGCTGCCACGAGCGTTGCGACGGCCGGCTGTGCCCGGATTGGACTTCAGGCGCTCAGTAAGGGGGGCGCGCCGGGCGCCATCGCCGCCACTGGCATTGAAGTCGCTAAAGACCTCTGGGCTCTCAAAAACGGCACACTGAATGGCCGGCAAGTGGCGAGTCGGAGCGTTGAACACGTAGGCGGTGCAGGTGGTGCCTGGGCTGGGGCAGCGGCTGGGGCGGCTGCCGGGTCTGTGGTGCCGGTGGTCGGTACTGTGATCGGTGGCATCGTCGGCGGCATGCTCGGTAATATGGCGGCACGCAAAGCTATCAGCACCGCGAAGAAGGCGCTGGCCTGACCAATTCGCAGCGCCCGACGGATGTTCACCCACTGGTCGGTTCAGCTCCAATAAGCCCAGCGTCTGCTCAGGCACTGGAGTGCTGACGGCGCTGAGGCGCTCCATGAGGTCCAGATACCTCGACGCGCCGGTGTTGGGCTCACCTGGCAACAGGGTTTTGAAACGCGAGGAGGCTGTCGAAAAGGGTGCGGAAATGATCGTTTCCGCACCTTAGCGTACAGTTAGCTCGATCCGTGTCGTGACCCCAAGTAGGGCAGGTGCCATCTGCCCACGGCGTTTTGTTCCAAAGTCTATGATGATCTACAATATATCATAGGGTTCCGAACCCAATGATGATTTACCGATTGTCCTTCTCTTCGGAACATACGCTGTGCAGGAGGTACCGATGTCGACAACAACACTGTTTAGCCCGGAAAAGGAGCACGCCGGTCTGCCGTTTGTGCTGGGCGAGCCCAATCCCGTGGCAGTTGGGAAGTCCACCGCAGAGCTCTACAATGACAAGTGGTGGATGCTGATCAGTGGCAAAAATGACGCCGCGCCGATTTTCTCGTGTGGTGGAAACAAGCTTCGGCCGCTGTGGCACCGCAAGTACACCAGTACGGCCGACTGCTCGAAGCTGCCGCGCCTTTCAGCGGAAACGATGTGCGCGCTCATTGGTCAAGAGCGGAGTGACCTTGAGGCGCCGTGTCTGACCAATCAGTCGCTCAAGACCAGTGCGCCACTGTCTTGGGGGTTTGACGATCATGAAGACATGAACGTCAAGGTCCTGAGCTACTTCAATTACAAGATGCAGGTGTATGACGCCTCCCGGCGCGAGAACCTGCTGCGCGCGGTGTTTCACTCACGTGGGGGCTACCTGACCCGACGTGAGGGTGAGAAATGCGGCTTTTCCTCGGTGTACTTCACCCGGCTCCTGAAAGAGGGCCAGATCGAGCGCGTTGAGCGCGGCGTCTACCGCGACGTGGAGGCGCCGGTTACAGGCTCAGCCGCGGCTGAGCAGCTGCTTGAACTGCAGCTGCGGGTGCCTTGGGCGCGCCCGGCCCTGGGTACGGCGCTGGAGCTACACGGCCTGACCACCAAGATAAACAGCCTCTTCCAGGTGGCCATTCCAAAAAACCGCCGCCTGCCCAACCTCGAGGGCGCCCATGCCGAGGCGGTCTACTTCAGCACCGCGTCGTATGACTATGGTCTCGAGGAGATCAGGGTGAATGGTCGCAAACTGGTGACGTACTCGGCGGCCAAGACGGTGGCCGACCTGCTGAAATACAGCACCAAGCAGGGCCGCAACCTCTACCTCGAGGGCCTCAAGAACTACCTGCGCCAGGGCGGCAGCCGGAGCGCGCTCTTCGATGCCGCCAAGGTTAACAAGGTGCTCGATGAGCTGCGCCGCGACCTGGAGGTGCTGTTCCATGACGTATAGGCCGCTGAGCGGCGTGAGCGTCCACGCTAGGCTTCGGAACCTGGCAGAGGATACGAACGCCGCGCTTCCGAACCTGCAGGTGGGCTATGTGCAGCAGGGCTTCCTGGCGCGCCTAGCGGTGAGTCCTGATTCCGACCGCTTCGTGGTCAAAGGGGGCGTCACGATGCTGGCGCGTTACGGAGATCGGGCGCGCCCGACGCGCGATATCGACCTGTCAGCACAGGGGATCGATAGCACTGTCGACGCGGTGCGAGACATCATTCAGAGGATCTGTGCCATTGATCATGCCAGTGGTGCGCTTCCTTTCGATGACGCCCTCGAGTTCCCGCAGGAGTTTTCGGCCGAGGTCATCAACGAGCAGCGTGACGTGCCGGGGGTGCGCGTGGCGATGAGGGTCGGCTTGCGCGGCACCAACCAGCGTCTTCATCTTCAGCTCGATGTCACGTTCAACACCGGGTCGGTGCTCCCGCCGATGGACCTTGAATTCCCGCCGGTGCTCCTTCCTGAGGGCGTGCGCTTCGCCGCTTACCCGCTCGAGGTGATGGTGTCGGACAAATTTGCCGCCCTGGTGGATTACGGCGTGGGCGTGAGCCGCATGAATGACCTGCACGACCTGTGGCTGGCGAGTTCGCGTGAGGGTCTTGATGCCGGCGTGCTGCGGGACGTGATGGAGCGCAGCTGGCCCCAGCGCAACACCCGCTTTGACGACGTCCCCTCGGTGCTTGCACCGGGCTTTGCGGTTGATGCAGACCTGGAGCGCAAGTGGGGCCGGTATGTCCGGACGTGGCGCGGCGATCCGACCAGTCTGCCGCCTGATGTGGGCGCGCTCATGGCTCGGGTGGCGGCCTATGCCGGGGCTGTGGCGAGTGGCGAGCGTACGGCAGGCACCTGGGATTCAGAGCTGGGTACCTGGGACCCCGGTGTCATGGGAGATGCGCCCTGAGTTGATCTCAGTACGTGTAAGGTGTGGCTTTACCAGCCGAGTGAGGCGGTCCTGGCCTTTTCGCGCCGCGCCGGCTGCGAACGTTTGCGCGCCATGTGGTCTATAGCGCTGCGCCCTGCGTGCGGTGCCCTGGTCAAACGCGTCACCGCACGCAGGGCGCAGCGCTAGGAGTTCTGTGACCTTGCCCCTGTGTCGGGTGCCAGTCTGCTTGCAAATCGAGCAGTAGATGAGCTGATATGCACTGCCTGTGCTTAGCGCGAAGTCTCTCTCAGGCTCATAGGGTCACCTGAGAAGTGGAACAGCCGATTACCCTAACAGGAGTCACGGTACGGATCGGCCCTCGCTGTACGCCAAGATTGCGGAAACGATCGGACTCTGCTGGCGAATTCGGCAGGTCAGGCGGCACGGAGCTGTGCAAAGCGGGACACTCTGGTTCCACCGGGACGCTCACCGTCCCACCAAGCCACCAAGCGGACGACGTTGACTGTGGAGTGAACCCCCCGGACAGGACCACAGGCCAAGACTCTTCGCCTCAGTCAGCAGTTACGCTGACTGCACCGCGAAGGAGCCCAGATGCCAGGACGGAACCACAGCCGCGACTTCAAGCTTCAGGTGGTCGGCCAGATCAATGCTGGCCTACACACCACCGCCCAACTCTGCCGGGAACATTTACTCGCTCCTAGCCTGATTCACCGCTTGCGCAAGGAAGTCGAAGACCGCGGTGAGGCCGCGTTCACCGATGGGGCCAAAACGGACCGAAGTGCCGAACTCCGCATCGCGGAGTTGGAACGGTACTGTGGCCAGCTGGCCCTGGAAAACTCGATCCTGAAAAAATCGCTGGCGACGTACCCCTTGAAAAAAGGCACCAGATGATCACGGATGCGCGCCACGCGCATCCCACGGTGTCGGTGCGTCGCCTTTGCGAACTCCACGATGTCAGCCGGTCCTGGTATGCCCACCAACAGGGCAGGGATGCGGAAGACCATGATCAGCTCCTGGCTGAAGACATTGAGGCGATCGTGTTGAAGTGGGGCGGATATGGCTACCGCCGGGTCACCCATGAACTCGCTCGCAGAGGGCGTCCAGCCAACCACAAGTGCGTCCTGCGGGTGATGCGCGAACGCCGGCTGCTTTGCCGCTCAAAACGGCGCTACCAGGCCACCACAGATTCCACCCACAGCGAGACCCGGTTTCCCAATCTGCTGCCGCATGTCATCCCGACCAGACCCGATCAAGTCTGGCAGGCCGATCTGACGTACATCCGGGTGAAGGAGGGCTTCGTCTATCTGGCGTGCGTGCTGGACAGCTTTACCCGCGAAGTGGTGGGCTGGGCGATGTCCAGATTCATGGATGCCGCATTGCCGTTAACAGCCCTCAACAACGCGCTTGCGGCGCGTTGTCCCGCAGCAGATCTGTTGCATCACTCGGACCAGGGGGTCCAATATGCGAGTCGAGTGTATGTGGACCGCTTACGGTCCATGGGCGTGACCCCGAGCATGTCCAGAAAGGGAAATCCGTACGACAACGCCCGCATGGAGAGCTTCTACAAAACCCTGAAGAACGAGGAGGTCGATCTCCAGGATTACCTTGACCTGGACGACGCCCAGCACCATCTGGACCGGTTCATTGGGGAGTTGTACAACCGGGAACGCCTGCATTCCAGTCTGGGCTACGTGCCTCCCGTTGAGTTCGCCGCCCGCTATCATTCAGCCTAGAAGTGACTTGCCTGCTGGTCCGGCGTTATGGGTGCATTCCAAGGTCAAGCTGCACCCCTGCCACAGTAAAGGTGTCGATCAGCTGACTCTGCCGCTGATCACAGCTGACCATGACTGTCGTGACGAGCAGCAGGCCCAGGGGCACTTGGATCATGTGGATGGCGGGTTTACGTTGCAGGTCAATACCTCCAGCTTTCGCTGTATGTCTGTCCATACGTAATGTAACTGCTGTTGAGAAGAACCCGGCTGCGGGCGCCGATGACACACGTCTGTGGTTAGCGATAGGCTGAAAGGTCAGACTGGCCATATTTCTGGTCGGTTACCGGGTATAAATCAGAGGTGACCATGGCCCTTGCTGAAGCCCTAACCCAGCTTGAAGACTTCTTACGCAGACTTGATGTCGGGAATTCCCGAGCTTGGTCGTGGTCTGCTCCCCAGAATCTGGACAGTGTTGAATAGAGACCTCGACTCACTCCCAGCCTCCCCGCTGGAAAGAGAGGTCACCTATGAAAACCCGTCAGTTCACCAAAGCCCAGATCATCCAGCTGCTCCAGGACGCTCAAAAGGGCGAGAAATCTGTCGAGGAGCTCTGTCGCGACTTCGGGTGCAGCCCCGCTTCCTTCTACGCCTGGCGGAAGAAGTACGGTGATACGACCCCTGACGAAGTCAGAAGGCTTCGTCACCTGGAAAAGGAAAACGTCCGGCTCCTCCGCATCGTCGGTCAACAGCGCCTCGAACTCGAAGGGATGAAGGAGGTCCTCGCAAAAAAGCGTTGACCCTCGCGGAGAAGCGATCAGTTGTGCAACAACTGATCGCCGCCCGCGTCCGATCACAGCGGGCCTGCTTCCTGGCGGGGCTCCCCAAGTCGTCCTGGCACTACCGTCCCAAACCCCGTCAGGACAGCGCCCTGACGCAGCGGATCCGTGAACTGGCCCTCCTGCATCCAAGACGTGGGTACCGCTTCATCCACGCCCTGTTGGTGCAGGAAGGGCAACGGATCAACAGGAAACGCGTGCAGCGCATCTGGCATCAGGAAGCACTTACCATCACGACCAGGGTCGCAAGGAAAATCCGTACTGGCGCCACGATTCCGATGAAAGCAGAGGGGCCGAACCACGTCTGGACGTACGATTTCGTCTTCGATCAGACCCTCAGCGGCGATGTGCTGAAGATCCTGACCGTCACGGACGAATGGACACGGCAGTCGCTGGTGTTACGTGTGGCAGCGTCTTTCACGTCCGAAGACGTGAAAGACGCCCTGCAGGACATCATCCGCGTCCGTGGGGCACCTACGTTCATTCGGAGTGACAACGGACCGGAGTTCATCGCCCGGGATCTGGGCATCTGGCTGCAGGGGCAGAACATCGGTACTCGCTTCATCGAACCGGGGAAACCGTGGCAGAACGGGTTTGCCGAGAGCTTCCATTCACGACTCCGGGAGGAGTGCCTGAATCTGGAAGTGTTCTACTCGGTGCTGCATGCTCAGGTGGTTCTGGAGTCCTGGCGCACCTTTTACAACACTGGGCGGCCTCATTCGTCGTTGGGCTACCGAACACCGGATGAGTGGGCCAGGGAGGCCGGTGGTCGGCCTGCCGTCCCCATGTGCGGGCAGGACACCGCACATGCGGCCGTCATCCCGGCCACCGGGTGAAAAAGCGAAGACGACCGTGTACGCTCGTTCTTGAATCGAGTCTCTACTCGAAAGTGTCCAAGCTTTGGGGTCAGGCCACAGGTAACCCCACCGATCCTTCAAGCGGCTACCGCCAATCTTCAGCCAGAGACGGCACAGCGCGTCATAGATCTCTTGGCGCCATTGGTCCGTATGAACGAGCAGGTCGCCGCTGGTGAGGTCGCCCGGCTTGACCAGCAGGACGCCTTTCTGGCACTTTCTCAGTTGATCGAGTCCGCGCGGTGGTTGCATGACCACTGGGCGGAGCTGAGCCCCTGACGCCTCAACTTCCACTCGCTGCTTTGGACGCCCATTTTGGAAACTCAGCCCCAAAGACCCGTTGCAGGTGCGTTCGCGCCGTCCGGGAATCCTGACGCTGTGCTGCCGCCTGACGCACATGCTCGGCCGCTGTTCGTGCCGCCTGCGCAACCTTCTGCCGCGCGTCGAACGAGACGCCCTCATCAATCGGCCCCACCAGTCCTTTAGGGTCCGGGTAGTGATAGTAAACCCGCGTGCTGATGTGCCGTAGGCAAGTTTCCAGCATGGCCAGCGGGTCCGCCGTGAGAAACGGCTGGTTCGTGAGCCCCTCCATGGCCATGACTTCCAGGTGGTACGACCCCAGGCGCGGTTTGCCGCCACGCCGGTTCCAGTACTTCACCAGACGAACCGTTTCGTACATCGCACCGGCCACCTGCGCGCTCGACTGACGGGTCTTCAGGGCGTCCCGGCGAGGATCCGTGATCATCCACGCGCCTTTTCCGTTGGGGATCAGGTAGTGGGTGACGGCTTTCCGGGGATCACGCACTGCAACTGCTGGCACCAAGTCGAATGTCCAGGCTTTGGTGCTCGGCTTCAGAACGACCGCCTGGCCTGAGATGCGTTTGGCCGTGGTCCTGTACTGAGGAATGCTGGCCACGTGAGCTTTGAGCCCGTTGAGGACCACGCGGGAGTTGAGGTGTCCTGCTGGATCCAGGTACCTCGGGGGCCAGGTTCCGGCGACGGGTTTCAGCTTGATCTCGGTCGGCAGACCCCATCCGTCTACCCGTAGATCCGTGCCGCGGATGATGACGAGCAGGTCAATGTCGTCTAGGGGGCGGATCTTGGTGCGGCGCGCGAACGACCCGAAGGGCATAAACGCTCCCGTGAGTCGCGGCATGCTGTCCCGACTGGTCAGCGTCTTCAGCCGCTGGATCAGGAACGTGCGACTTCGCCGGGCCTGCGCGACCTCGGTGGCGGTGAGGTCGATGTGGCGGCGCGCGAAGCTGCGCAGCGCCCCCTCAACCGTCTGCGGCAGCTGCCCCTTTGCCGCCTTTTTGCGTGTCGTGGCCGCGTTCTGAGGCTTCCGCTTGGTCGACCGGGTCACGTGGTCCGCGTCGGCTCCGCTCGGTGGTCCCAGCGGCGGTTCAATTCGGCGCGGAAGAAGTGGTAGATCGTATCTGGAATGAGGGGTGCCGACGCCCGGGCCAGCTGATAGCTGTGATACAGGCGGACGGCCTCCACCTCTGGGAAGTTCGGATCACTAGCGTACTTCCGCTTCAGGGAGTCGGCGGCCTGTTCAACTTGCGACGCCGCCTGAGCCGCTTTCTGGTAGCTGGCATGCAGTCGCCACAACCCGAAAGACAGCACCACGTTGAGGCCAGCGATGACGAGCTTCACGCCAGGCTGACCGTTCGATCCCTGTCCACTCAGACTCACTAGGAGCAGCACCACGACCGCCGCTATTACCATCAGGAAAAAGGCGCCCAGGAGCAGGGCGGCCATCCGGCCATAGAGTTCACGAGACCACCACGCCTGCTCTTCCAGGTTCTCCATGGCCCGCACGGGCCCGGACTGCTGGTCACTGGCGAAATACAGCGCGTCTGGACGCGTGCGGGTCAGCGGCAGTTGCCGTAGCTCCCGGTCACTGGGCGGCCAGCCGAAGCCGTCCCAGAATTCGACGCGACGCGTGAAGTCCTCTGCTTTCCCCTTGCGGGTGTCCGAGGCCATCTGAAATACGTCGGACGCAGTGGTGAGCGCCAACAGCACAACGGGGATCCACCAGGACGTTCCGGTGAACGCGGTGACCGCACCTGCGAGGAAGCCAGCGCCTTTAACGATGAGGCTCCAAGCGTAGAAGCGTTTGGCGCTGAGAAATAAGTCTTGGGCGCTGGCGCGCATCTGGTCAGGGGTAAGCGTCACTTGAACTCCTTCAGCTGCGCGGAGCAGGACGGTCAGCATAGCGGGTGGGAAGATCTCAGATGTACGGTTTCACGGCGTCACCGAAGACCAGATTGAGGTCGCTTATGTCTGCCCAGGACTCGGTCCGGATGCTGTTCAGGCAGTATTCAGCCCGATTGGCCCGGTCAGCCCACCGCAGACGCTGGTCCCACCTGAGCCCCGCGTCGAGATTCGGCCCGAGGGCTTTCGGATCTGGGACCGGGTGAAACACCAGTTTCGCTGCTTCAGTCATGAATTTCTCAATGGCTAAATCCCACTCAAAGCAGGACACGTATGGGGCGGGTTCAAAGATGGAAAGAGCCAGTGACTCCAGAAGGTAAGAACCGATGCGCTGGTGTCCTGGACGGACATTCCAGTACTTCAGCAGGCGGATCAGCGGTCTGAGGTTCCCCCCGTGACGCCGGTCAGCCTGATCCAGGCGCAACTGATCAAGCGCAGGCTGGGTCCGCCACCAACTCCTGACCCCGTTGGGAATCAAGAAGTGGGTGGCCTGCTCGGGCCGCGTCACCGGGAGTGCGGGAACCAAGTCGATTTTCCAGGACTGGCCTCTCGGCCAGACGCTCACCGCTTCGCCATTCCCTTTAATTTCAGCGCGTTCCAAACCAGGGAGCGACTGTACGGCCAATTTCAACTGCCTGAGCAGCACAGCCGAAGAGAGGAGGTAGGCATCATGTTCATCGCCTAGAAAGGCGCGCAGCGCATGCTGGTCTGGCAGGTAAACATCCACACTGTAGGGGTCAAACGGGTGCGCTGAGGTCCAGTAATCATCGACGGACAGTGGAACGAGAAGATCGATGTCATCCAGCGACCGCACCTTCGTTTTCCGTCCGAAGGACCCAAACAATTGAGGCCGCCCGGTCAGGGGCGGCAGGACGAGACGCTCCTGACCGAGATCCCAGAGGTCCCACGCTAGGTCGGTGGCCGCTTCCCTCCCCTCTTCCGTCTCGGCGCGGGTCAGGTTGACCTGCTCCTGCACGAAATCATGCAACACATACCCGAGTTCATTCACTTGGCTCCCTTAAAGTGCGGGACCACTCAGGAGGGTCGGCCAGGAACAACCATTTCCACTGCCGTTTCCACCGGTTCCTCATCGGGCGTGCTGATTCTCCTGTCAGTGCCTCGCCATGCAACCACAAGGTTCGATTCCGCCGCCATGCTCGTTGCGATTTGTACCACCGCCGGGTGATCTAACGTCACCGTCAACCGCGTGCGCAGGTGCTGCATCAGCACGAAGAGCTTTCGGGAGAGGTTAAAGATCATAAACGAGGACAGCGACATCTACGCTCACCTTGTCATCCTGCCCGTGTTGGAATTGAAAACGCAAAATGCGGCGCTGCACGTCGACTGCAACATCTTTGAGGTACTGAGGATGATTCCTTATCCTGTCAAGGACGTTCTCGACAACATCCGAGCCGTTCTTATTTCGATTAAAAATAATGAGGGCGGTCAATAGATCGCGAGAAGTCAGGTAATTGAGCAGCTGGTCGACGGTTTCAGTGAACAGTTTCGAGCCGCCCCAGAATTTGCATTCCCCAAGAAAGGCGATGTCATTGCCTTGGCGGATCAGTATATCGGTCTTCCCCCGCCTGTTGAACGTTTCTCCGCTGACCTGTCCCCTGAACAGCATGTTGAGTCCAGCAAGCAATACGTCTCGGAGCGCCTCTTCCCCCAGCTGTCCGACCATTCGGTTGCCACGTTCTAATTGCCGCGCAAAATCATCAATTCCGTCAAGCACGAGCTGATAGTCCTGTTCAGGGAGAAGCGTGGCTGACCGTCGTTGAGGCAATGGTGACGTCTGAGCGATCGTCAGGGTGTGGAGCTGCTCGCGCTGCACTAAAAGCCTAGCCGCCTGCACAGGGTCAAAGTCAACGGCAAAGCCATGGGTCTCTGCCTGCTGGTGTGTTGCGACCAGCACACTGCGTCTACGCTCAAGAAGGTGCACGAGTTGGGTGGGAAGACTTTCGTTGAAGGGCCTAACCTCTGCAGCTACCTTTTCAAGCCACCACTGGAAGGGCTGTGTCAGCGTGGCAGCCACGGGCAGAAACTGCGCTGGATCAAATCGCCCTTCGAGGAAATTGAAGGTAAAGATGACCTGCCGATGCAGACGATCAACCTCCGCAGCGGGTGGGTTTAGGTTGAATTCACTGGGCTGATACTGAAACAGTTCAGGATCCCCAGTGAAGGGCACCCGAACGTTCACCCGAACGCCTGGATATTCTGCGCGTCCGGGCCATAGCGCAAGAGAAAACGCCTCTGGCATGCGCTGCACTTCAGCTAGGGAGAGGGTGACCGGTTTCGGGCTCTCAAGACTGGGCTTTCCAAGAGCTGGGGTCTCCAAGCGGTACCGCGCGGCAATATGTTCGGCGATCTCGTTCAGGTCGCCGTACATCAGGTTTCGGTCGACGACGACGTCGGTTTCTTTCACAGCCGTCTGCCGGCGTTGGTCAATGAACTGCCGGAGGGATGACTGCATGAAAAGAGTTCGTGGCGGCACCATCACATGGTACTGAGGATGCCGTTTCTGCGGCGCTCAAATCGTGATGTCCACGGTCTGTGACGGTACTGATTGTCCAAAAGAATGCCCTCAGGCCAGTGTTGGGCGTCTCGCTCTCATGCCACACGGTGCGGCCCTTTCTTCACATAGGAAAACAGGTTTTCAGGTTTTCGGGAATGGCATCCTGCAGAAGAAAGGGCTGGCCCTGACGCCAGCGCCGGAGCAGCCATTCCACCCAGATGTGCTCATCGGCCTGCAGGACCAGCAGGTTCTCTGGCCGGGCGTCCTTCTTGTCGCCATTGAGGTGGTGCACCACTTCGCCGGGCTCCAGCGGGCGCCCAAGCTGCCGCGCCGCGACGACGCGGTGCAGATACTCCATCCGTTTCGTTTCCCGGTTGTAGATCTGAGGGTAAGACACAGGACCTCCTGAAAGACAGAATACCTGAAAAGAAGAATACCTGAAAACGGGTATAGGGGTATACCTGAAAACCCGTTTTCAGTACTCTGTGAACGATGTACAAAATTGCCATTGCCAACGACAAGGGCGGCGTCGGGAAAACCACGACCGCCGTCATGCTGGCCACGCTGCTGGCCGAGCGCGGCCCGACCCTCCTGATCGACGCGGACGAGAAGACCGCGAGTGCCATGGAATGGGCTCAGGCCGGCCCTGGCCTGTCCTGCGACGTGATTCCCATGGAGGCCTTCGAGAATCTGGCCCTCGACCCTTACAGCTACCTGGTGTTCGACACCAAAGCCGGTGAGGAAGCAGGCGACCTGCTGGCTCTGTCCCAGGCAGTCGATCTGCTGATCGTGCCGACCAAACCCGACGCGCTGAGCCTGCGCGCCTTACCGAAGACCCTGGCGCCCCTGATGGAGCAGGGCGTCTCGAACTACCGGGTCCTGATCACCGATGTGCCCCCCGCCCCGAGCACGGACGGGCACGAGGCGCGGGTGGCCCTGATGGACCTGAACGTCCCGGTCTTCAGCCGTGACATCCGCCGGGCCAGTGCCTTCAACAAGGCGGCCCTGGCCGGAACGCGGGTGAGGGATGTCAAAGGGGATCAGCGGGCCAAGCTCGCCCACATGGACTACGACCTGGTTCTCAAGGAGATCCTGAAGTCAGTAACCCCGCGCTAAAGAGCGAGGCTTGTGTCTGGATTCCATCGCAATTCCGCGTACCTCGAAAGGCGAGCGGCTTTGACTTCAACATCCGACACATCAGGGCGCACTGACAACGCACCCGTACTCATCCAGTCCTGCCGGACGAGCATCGTTCGTAGGCCGATATTCACACTCGCCACCCGATCCGCGTGACCCCGATGACCACACACCTCACACACGAACTCCAGTCCAGCCCCAGGGCGATTCCCCTTCGAGGTGTGGCCGCACTTGTAGCACGCCTGACTGGTGTAGTGGGCCTCCACCCGCACGGCAAGAGAACCGTGCAGTGGAGCCTTGTACGCCAGCGAAGACTGGAGTTCCGCGAACGACCACTGAGAACGGCGACGCTTGGCCCGCTTTGCCTTCTTGCTGGCCTTCGGGTTCCTGCGTCCCTCGGTACGGTCGTGGATGTTCGTGAGGTCTTCCAGACCGAAGATCGAGCCTGGAAAGCGGGTCAACAGCATCTTACTCAGAAGGTGGTTGCGATCAGCGACGAACCGTCTTTCCCGACTGCTGATGGCGACAAGTCGCCGCGTGGCAGAACGGGTGCCTTTGCGCTGGAGGGACTTTCTTGTACGAGCGAACTGGTCTTTTCGCTGGCGGACTGCCGCCCCCTTCTCGAACAGGCTTTGCCCGTCCTTATCGGTGGCGACGAAGTGATACCGCTGGCCGACATCCACACCCACCACGTTCTTGTGATCGGTCGGTCGGGGATCGGGGAGATCAAGGTTCAGGGCGACGATCAGGAAGTATTGCTTCTTGGACTTCTGGTAGGAGAGCTTGGCTGCCCCCGTCTCGCAGCCCTGCGCGATGGACTCCAAGTGCTTGGTGTAGCCGTCGAACTCCAGAACGATACGGCCCGCCAGCGTGGAGATGCTGACTCGGCCATCCTTCTTCCACGAGTAGTCGCGCTGGTACTGGTACTCCAGCGTGCGGGAGACGAACCTGGGCGCAGCGTCCAGACCCTTGTATCGGCGCTTCGTGAAACCGCGTTCTCGGGCCTGAATGTTCTGCTTGAGCTTCGTCCACTGGGTCTTGTAGTTGGCCGCGACCTGCCGTTCCACCGTGCAGGCGAGTTGCGCCCCCAGCCCGAAACGCTCCCGCAACACGGCGTACGTCTCTTTGTGGAGCTTGGGGGCGCTGCTGGTCTTGTCCATCTCGAACGCCTTCTCGGAGGCGAAGTTCAGAGCGTCACGGTAGGCCAGAGATACCGCGTCCAGCATCGCCTTCTGTTCCGGCGAGTGGCGCAGTTTCAGCTTGGCGCTGATCGTGACCCTCATAGGAGAATTCTTATCACTATGAAGAAAATGACTCAAGAGGCTTCGGCCTCTGTAGCGCCGCCTGCGGCGCCGTCTCCATTTCTGCCCGCGCTGAAGCACGGGGTCTCCCGGAGTTTCCTATGAGCAAGTTCGGCGGTGCACTGAAGAAGCTCCAGGCCGTCCAGCAGGAGGACAGCGCCGGAAAACCTGAAAACCCGAATACTGGTAAACCTGAAGCGGTAACTGCTGCTGGCGCTCCAGCCGAAGCCCCCAAGCGAACCGGAAAACCTGAAAACCTGAAATCAGGTGAGTTGCCCGTAGCCGGTATCGAGCGTGAGAAGTACAGCACCTACCTCGACTCCGAACTCGTTACCGCCCTCAAGCTCCACGCCGTCCGGCACAAGATGAAACACCACCACGTGGTCGAAGCGGCCCTCCGCGCGTACCTCAAAGACCAGGAGTGAAGGGTGGCTGCGTGAAGGCGTTTCACGCAGCCACCTGCTGATTCTCCAGCGTTCCCAGGCCCCGGAGATCAATCGTGTGCTTCTGAAGACGCGGGCTTCTGGACGTTTTAGGCTCAGGGCATGTCTTCTGACGGTTCACCGGGGGTCGTGATCATGAGCGTCGTCCTGCTGTCATTCAGGTGTCTGGCATGGCCATGACACTCGCCGTTCCGTTCGCCGTCGATGAGCAGCAGCGTCTGATCCGACCGGCTGACGCGCAGCGCCACCACGTGTACTGGTGCCTGCAGTGTGGTCACCGGGTGCACTTCAAGCCGGGTAAGGTCCGGACCGCTCACTTCTTCCACGCGCATGGGAGCCAGTGCTCCGGCGAGAGCGTCCTGCATCTGGCGGCCAAGCGCGCCCTGGTCGAGGGCCTGCCGGGCCTGCCGGGCCTGACGGAAGTGGGGCTGCTGCTGCCCTGCCGCCACTTCGACTGCCGTGAGGCAGAACTGGTGGTGTATCCGCTCCCCACCTTCGATCAGGTGCAGGCGGAAGTGACGCTGGGAGAGTACCGGTTGGACGTGGCCCTCCTGCAAGCGGGGAAGGTGGTTCTGGCCATTGAGGTGTACCACACGCACCGGATCGGCGAGGCCAAGGGCCGGGACCTGCCGGTGCCCTGGATTGAGGTGCCAGCTCGCGCTGTGCTGGAGAACATGCAGGTGTTCCAGCCGCTGGTCGAGGAGACCGTCACGAAAGCGGATCTGAAACGGGTCAAACCTGCAACGCCGTCTCTGCGGTGGAGTGCGGTTCAGATCTTCGATCTGTTCACCCGCTGGCAGGACCTGCTGTTTCAGGGTCGCCGCTCACAGCAGACGGTGCTACCGGACCCGCTGTGTCAGACCTGCCAACAGACATGGCAGAAGGAGCTGGAGCGCCGAAGCATGCGATCCAGAGTGGCTGAGATCGAAGCGAAGCGCGTCGCAGGCCTTGGTCCCGTCGCCTGGGTGACCCACCTCACCGTGGAGGAGCAGCGCCTGGAGTCAGCTGCCCGGTTGCGGGCGCTCGACGAAGACCGTGAGCGGCAGGCCAGAGACCACGCAGCCAGGCGGGAGGAGGATCTCCGTCGGCAGCGGGCGAAGTACGGTGCCCGGCTGATGGAGCCACTGAGCCGGGCGGCGGAGCGGCTTCTGGATGAGCAGCCGCGCGCGATCCGGGAAGCGCTGACGTACCTCCGGGCGGAACTGCGGGACTTCAGCGTCCTGGAGGGGCGCATGCTGGTCGTGAAGGACTGCCAGAAGTGTGGAGTCAGACTGGTGCACATCGATACGGCCGAGTATTTCGGCACGCTCGGGGTGTACGGTAGGCTGCTGAGGTACTGGAAGAAACCGGGCGCGGGCCGGGGCTGGGTGTTCAACGTCTGCCAAGCGTGTGGTGAGTGGCAGAAACGCGACACGGATGGGCTCTCCTGGCGCTCAGCCATCAGCATTGACGGATACGTGTTTGTGGAAGTGCTGCGGGCGTTCGGGCAGCTGCCAGCGCCAGAAAGAAGGTAGGCTGGGTTTCAAAAGTTTTCGAGACATGGTCAGGCGTTCGAAGCGCGCCTGGCGGGCGTCGCGGCCTTCAGGGTCTGTACGATCGCCGACATGCGCGCCGTTGCCGTCTGCGCCGATATTCGCGTTGTAGCCTCAATCGCCCGAAAACCCCCGTTAAGGTCACACGGGTGATCTGAAGAGTTCGCAGAATGGCCATACTGCGAACTTTTCTGCTGTTTTGCTGGTTTGCAGCGAGCTCTACTGGCGCTCAATGGGGAAAAGTTCGGGGTCAGATCGAAAGTACGAACTTCTCCCTCGCCCTCTGAACATTCTTGACTATCCGCGTCCATACCGACTGGAACGGCATCAAAGCTCTTAACGGGGGTTTTCGGGCGATCGAGGTTATAACGCG
>NZ_CP115168.1 GCF_028622095.1 Deinococcus aquaticus
CAACCTTCAATTTGTTGAGGGCATCCTGTCTCGCTTGTGCCTCAACTGCTTCGGCAGCAGCACGCTCTTCCTCCTCACGACGCCGCTCCTCTTCAATCCTTCTAGCCTCCTCTGCCTCTCGTGCCGCCTCAGCTTTCGCCGTAGTCACGGCATTTGTACGCTCTTGCTGTCCGATAGCGGCACCTGCTAGGCCAGAACCTATGAGAGCGACGAGGCCTAAGACGACGGGCAGAATGGGCTTCTGCGGGGTCTGCTGCACCTCTTTAGATTGGTCTCGTACGGCTGCAGACATAGCCAACAGGATGACGCCGATCACCATCATCGGCAGTCCCCATGAAATCTGAACGGCATTGAGGAGAGCTTCGCTCAAGCCGCCAAATGGATTGTCAGCCAGCTTGATCTTTGCGGCTTCCTGTGCGCCCACCATGGTGAAGTAGAAATTCAGGGTTGTGTAGAGCAGGACTCCCCCGGCAGCACCAGCAATGATCCACATGCCGTTCCAACGCCGTAGCAATGCTGTTGCTAGTGCGATGCCCGCCAAGATGAGCAAGATGACGCCGTTGCCGATTCCGCGGTTAAACAGGCTTATGCCGCCCGCGACAGGAATGGTCAAAAATGGGCTAAACACTCCGATACAGAGGAGTGTGGCACCAAGCACCGCCAAGATAAGTTTGATTTGCATACGCCCCCTTGATCTGTCTACATCGTTTCACAAACCTTGGGAGCCTACTTGCTCATTTGCGTTCTGACGGGGCCTCGTGGAGACTGAGGATGAGTCGGTACAGAACTCATTGAGCCTGCCCGCGTAAAGAATCAGCGAATTCGACTATTCCCAGTGCTGCCGATCTGGATCATTCCACCAATCACGTTGGGCTAATGGCTCAGTAGGTTTGCCTTTCCGATTTGACTGACTGGGCTGCGCCTGACTTGACCCCAGTTTGATCACTCTTTTTAAAGGGGTGTCGTACAAAAACGTCAACCCTTCGTCTCGTAAAGATGCGATGAATTTTATTCTTTTCCGCCCAGATGGCTCTGTTGCTTCTTTAAAAATTTTATCGATATTATTTTTAATATCAGTGTTAACAACTCGGAGCTCTGCTGATATCCCGGCAAGGATTTCTCTGTCTTGATCCGGAATTCCGATGTGGCCGCCATGGATAAATAGTAATCGCTCATCCAGGGTGGCAACGATTCTCCCGTCGGACGCTACGCCGTATATCTTAATAGATCCAAAATTAAACCTCGCAACTTCAAATAGAGAAATCAATCTATCGTTCTTTAATATCAGGGCAAGCTGTTTTAATTTAGTAAAAGATGCAACTTTTACTTCCATTTTCTGATCCACTTTGGAAACCCACCTTTATATTTCGGATATCGCATTATAAAAGCTTAATTTCCGAAGATTATTACAGATTTTGAATACCACCTGTCGAGACGAGGCGGCGTTCTTCTGACCCTTCAACGACCCGGATCCAGCTGTCGACGATGCAGATGGGTTCGCCTGCGACCTGTCCGAGTTGGAGGTGGAAGCCGCCGTACATGCCGGGGATGGGGAACCAGAGCTCGTTCCCCGGTGTTTCCGTCAGGAGTTCCAGCGGTGGGAAGCGCATGGTGGTGCCGTCCAGCAGGTGCTGGATGTCCTCGCGGTCGCGTATGACCTGGTGAACTCCGGCTTCCACGGCGGCCAGCTTGGCAGCAGGGAAGGTCAGGGTGGGCTTGGGCGTCAGCAGGTCCAGGAGGTGCTCGTGCCCACGTTGACGGGCAATGTCGACCGCCTGCTCACCCGCTGTGGTGCGCAGAGTGCGGAGTGCCCCGAGATCCAGCAGCGCCTGCATGACCTCGGCGGGCGCGCCGCCGTGGGCCGCCTGGTGCAGGGGCGCGTAGCCGCTGGTGCCGCCGAGACGACCTGCGTTGATGCGCCCCTGGTCGCGAGACAGGAGGTCCAGCAGGCGCGCCCACTGGTAATCCCTGGCGGCGTCCGCCACAGCGTGAGCAGCCTCCACGTAAGACTGCTGGAAGGCATCCAGGTCGTTCCTGCCGATCCAGTGTGGGGCACTCATGCGGGAGTGCTCTCTGGAGCTTCGACAGCGTGCTCCCAGTCGCTGACGTCCAGTTCGCCGGATAGGAGACGGGGGAGAAGTGTATTCCGGATGTAAGCGAGTTCAATTGATTCAAATGTGCACATTTGTATCTTTTCTATTATCGGCGCAACCGCTGAGCTATATGCGGTTGCTAATGTCTCCGGAGGCAATATGAGCGGATACGCCGCAAGGTCACGCCAAGAAGCTCGTGGCATTCGCGTTCCCCCTGATGCCCCTGCCATAGCGTCTATGAATTCATCGCTGCTAACTAAAAAAAGTGCGTATTCTTTCCAATTTATTTTGGGTTTCAAAATCAATATATCAATTGAAGAGATCCCGTCAAATGGAGCAATGCCAACCTTTTTGAAATACGGCCTTAGTCTACCAAAAAGAACTTCGCCTTTTTCGAAAATTACTTTTCCGCTGTCTATATCTTCAGCTTTACCCCACGAATCTAATCCAATTGAGCCCCTGGGCATATGCTCTAGCCCAATATATGGCGTCCTGCCATCAATGCTCTGCGGATTGACCGACCGTCGGGGGTTTTCTACCATTGATTCTACTTGACTAATCCTCCAACCCTCCGGAACCTCCTTCCCGTCGACCTCCACGAATCGGTCTGGGAAGAGGGCGGCGGTTTCGGCGTCCATGCCTGCGGGTTGTTCGCCGCGTTGTTTGGCGTGGACGGGGTCGAAGTCGATGAACCAGCTTTTGAACAGGGCGCGGGCCATCTGCTCCAGCGTGCGGTTCATCTGACGATTAAGCTCGATTTTATTTTCGAGAGCGTCTGCAATGCCAACAATGTTATCGCGAACTCCTTTTTTTGGCCAAGGCAAAGGAAGTTCTTTGATTTCCTTAAGATTCAGCGTGGCTTGCACGGTTGTATTGGCCCATGCTCGCATAATTTTTTGCAGGGGTCCCGTGCTTAATACTAGTCGAACATATTTTGCTTCTGCGTATGGGGAAATTCGCAGAACTCCAATCGCTCGCGCCGGATTCCAACCCTTTGCCCATTCCGGGACTACGGCAACACGTCCGATGTCTCCCACGAGAGATATTAGTAGTTCTCCACCTTCAAGAATAGTTCGCTTATATTCTTGATTGACTGATTTAGAAATACGAAATTCAGGAGAGTTCTCGATCCGATTGCCCGTTAAATCACCTGCGCGGATCAAGGGAATTCCTTCAGGGTCATGCTTGCCTGGATACATAACTCCAACTGAAATTCCTCTTTCGCTGGAAAGAATTTGGCTTAAATTTATGACTTCCCAATCATCAGGAATCGGTGGGAAATCAAATTCCCGCAGCAGCCTCTCTCTATTACTCATTTAGTTCACCCAGCCCTATCTCTATTTCTTCAATGCTAGGGAGTCCGCTCTTAAGCTCTTCAGGTAGAGCCTGATTCAATTGATAAGTGCTCACACCTAGCGGCTTGTCCATGTCGCGTAGGGCGTACTCCGCGATCACCTTGTTCTTCGTGCGGCACAGCAGCAGACCGATGGTCGGCGCGTCCTGTTCGTGCCGCAGCAGGTCGTCAGCCGCGCTCAGGTAGAAGTTCATCTTGCCGACGTACTCGGGCTTGAACTCCCCGATCTTCAGGTCGATCACCACGTAGCAGCGCAGCTTCAGGTGATAGAAGAGCAGGTCCAGGTAGAAGTCCTCCCCGCCCACCTCCAGGTGGTACTGGCTGCCCACGAACGCGAAGCCCACACCGAGTTCCAGCATGAAGTCCCGCAGGTGCGCCAGCAGGCCCCGTTCCAGGTCGCGTTCCAGCGCCTCGTCATGCAGGCTCAGGAAGTCGAAGGTGTACGGGTCTTTCAGGAGTTGCTGCGCCAGTTCCGACGTGGGCGCAGGGAGCGCACGGTCGAAGTTGGTGGTCGCCTGCCCCTGACGGTCGATCAGGCGGGTGTCCATCTGATGGATCAGGACGTTGCGGCTCCAGCCGTGCTGAATGGCCGCGCGGGCGTACCATTCCCGCTGCGCCGGGTCTTTGAGCTTGTCGAGCAGAGCGACGTTGTGGAACCAGGGCAATTGTGCAGCAAGCTGCTGCACAAATTCAGGGTCCGGCCAGGCCGCTGCGAAGGCCCGCATGTACTTCAGGTTCCGGGGGCTGAAGCCTTTCATGTCAGGGAACTCGGTTTTCAGGTCCCGGGCGAGCTGGTCAATGACCTTCGCGCCCCACCCCTCCTGGGCCTGCCGCGCGAGGATGCTCTGCCCGATGTGCCAGTACAGCAGCACCAGTTCGCGGTTGACGGCCAGCGCCGCCCGCGTCTGTGCGCTGCGGATGCGGCCTTTCAGGTCCCCGAGCAGCGCCGCGTAATCGTCGGGGAGGGTCAGGTCACTCGCCATAGCCGAGCCTGTCCAGGTTCGCCTTGATGACGGCCTGCAGGCGGTCACTCTCGGCGAACTGGGCGCGCAGCTCCCCGCTGAGGCGCGTCATCTTCTCCGCGAAGGGTTCGCTGTCCTCTTCCTTGGGCGCGGCCCCCACGTAGCGCCCGGGCGTGAGCACCCAGCCGTTCTTCTCCAGGTCGTCGATGGTGGCGGCCTTGCAGAAGCCGGGCACGTCCTCGTACTCGCCGTCCCCGTCGCCACGCCAGTTGTGGTACGCCTGGACGATCCGGGCCCGGTCCTTGTCCGTCAGGTCGCGTTCGGTGCGGGTGCGCATGTACCCGAGTTCACGCGCGTCGATGAACAGCACCTGCCCGCTGCGGTCGCGCAGGGGGCGGCCTTCCTGCCCGGTGCCGCTCTGCTTGTTGTTCGCGAGGATCCACAGGCTCACGGGAATCTGCGTGGTGTAGAACAGCTGCCCCGGCATGGCCACGATGCAGTCCACCTTGTCCGCCGCGAGCATCCGCTTGCGGATCTCCCCTTCCCCACTCTGGCCGCTGCTCAGCGACCCGTTGGCGAGCACCACGCCCGCCGTGCCGCTGGGCGCGAGGTGGTACAGGATGTGCTGCAACCACGCGTAGTTGGCGTTCCCGGCCGGAGGCGCCCCGTACCGCCAGCGTGGGTCGCTCTGCAGCCGCTCCCCGCCCCAGTTGCTGATGTTGAAGGGCGGGTTGGCGAGCACGTAGTCCGCCCGCAGGTCCGGGTGGAGGTCCTGGTGGAAGGTGTCGCCGTTCTCCTTCCCGAGGTCCGCGTCGATGCGGCGGATCGCGAGGTTCATCCGCGCGAGCTTCCAGGTGGTGTAGTTGCTCTCCTGGCCGTACACGGCGATGTCCCCGATCCGGCCCTTGTGGGCCTCGACGAACTTCTCGCTCTGCACGAACATCCCGCCCGACCCGCAGGCCGGGTCGTACACGCGGCCCTTGTACGGGGCGAGCATCTCCACCATGGTCTGTACGACGCTGTCCGGCGTGTAGAACTCCCCCCCGAGTTTGCCTTCCGCGGCGGCGAAACGGCCCAGCATGTACTGGTACACCTTGCCGAGGAGGTCCGTCTCGGCCTTCAGGGCAGGCTGGTCGCTGAACAGGTCGCTCTGCTCGGTGACGGTGCCGCCCGTGCCGTACTTGCTGATCTCGTCGATCAGCCCGCCGATCACGCGGTGCGGGAGGCTCGGGCGGGCGTACCCGGTGGGGAGCATTCCCGCGAGTTGCTTGGCGTTCTCCTTCTCCAGGGCGGCCATGGCCTTGTCGACCAGGCTGCCGATGGTCGCTTCGCGCGCGTGGTCCTTCAGGGTGTCCCAGCGGGCCTCGCGCGGCACCCAGAACACGCCCTCGGCGAGGTACTCGTCGCGGTCCTCGGCCGTCTCCTCGCCCTCTTCGGCCTTGAGTTTGTCGTAGAGGGTGGTGAAGGCGTCACTGATGTATTTCAGGAACACCAAGCCGAGCACGACGTGCTTGTACTCGGCGGCGTCCATGTGGCCGCGCAGCTGATCGGCGGTGTTCCACAGCACTTCTTCAATGCGGGGCGGGGCGGCCGCCTTGCCTGCACGCCGCGTCCCGGTGGTCTTACTGGAAGTCATCACCGCCCATTCTAGGCCGCCTCAGACCACAAATCTGCCGCAAGTGCGACGCAGACGTGTTCGGCATTCCGACGGCTGGGCTGACGCGGCATCCTGAACCTTCTGCGGTGTTCTCTGGTGCATCTGGTCCGTCTGTCGGTAGCGGTTCGACGTGGTGCATTTCCAAGCACGGGAATCCATTCTTGGAGCTGATCTGTCAATGTTGGCTGTGCTCCGGACGTGAACCCCTTACCCTGGCATCCGATGACCACACCATTCTGGGGCGACTGGCAAGATGCGTTCACCACGCTGCGGCACGAACAGGGTGAGTGGTGGATCGTGACCCCCTTCCTGACGCGGACGGACCTGATCAACGAGCCGTCACAGACCCGGGTGCTGACCACCCTGTCGAACCACAAACTCGCCACGAACGACATTCAGAGCGCCGCACAGGAACGGACGCTGGACGCGCTCAGCTTCCTCCTGGACCACAATGTGGAGGTCCGCCTGCTGCCTGACCTGCATGCCAAGGTTTACCTTCGCCGCACACCTGCCGGGGCAGTGGGATTCCACGGGTCGGCGAACCTCACCTCGAAGGCCCTCTCGAATCACGAAGTGATGTCCGGTCCAGTACCGTTCGGTTCTGAATTTCTGGATCACCTGGACGCGCTGTGGGACCGTGCCAAGCCACTCAAGCACATTCACCTGCAGGAAGCGCGGGATCAGGCGCGTCAGGCACGCGAGCAATTGGCCGCGTTCGCTGGTCTGGTGCCGGGCGTGAGCGTCTTCGTTCTCGACCGGGAGTACGGTCTGGGCAGCTTCGCCCTGACCAACCGCCGCCTGCGCCTCCCGCCCAACGAGCAGCAGAACGGGTATTCACCTGCTCGCGTGGATTTCATTCACAGGGACAGGACGCGGTCGATCACTCAGCTGGTGAGCCGACGCATCGAGCAGCTCCGACAACCCCGGCGCGCGGCCCCACCCCTGGCAACATGGCTCACGCACACGACCAACATGTTCGCGGTCAGGGCTGATGATGTCCGTCAGGTCCGCAGCGCCCTCACCAGCATTCAGGAAGAGGTTCAGGCCGCCTCGATGAAACTGGCGCGGGACAATCCGGAGTTGCTGACCGACTTCCTGCACCGCCTGCAGACCTGGATGGACGACCGCTCGGTCGACACGTCAATTCAGCAGGAGATTGAACGGGACGCCAGGGACGCCTACCGGGAGGTCATTCTCGGTGGGGAGGTGCAACTGCGGTACTCGGAGCTCGCTGCTCAGTGGCCTGCGGTGGATCACCCGTGGCGGCCCCTCTTCACGGCGATGGTAGAGCAGACGCAGGTGCCGTTCCTCGACAGCATTGTGGCCAGCTCACGAAGCCAACAGGGAAATGGCGCCAGCCCAGCGCCGTGCGAAACCACGGCGGAGGGCGCACCAGACGAACACAGGTAAGTTCTGCAGGCTGTGGATGACGCGGATTGAGTACCGGGCTACCCGGCCAGATGGCACGCGGAAAGGCCTTCTCCCCCATTTGACCTGACCTACGAAGCACTTCAGGCAGGCTACTGTGATCCACAGCGTACCGTTCGTCGTCGTGCGGGTCGCTGCGGCCCAGGCGATGGTCGGTTGCGCCGAAACCGGAGCGCTGCAGGCCAATGGTGACTGGCCCGGCCTGGGGGCCGTGTGGGCAGTGGTGGGGGCGGGCGTGGTGGGCGCCGCCGACGTGAGCAGGGCCGCGAGCATGCCCGCTGTGTGCGGGCAGTCAGGTTCGTTGCCTCACAGGCCGCTCTCCCCTGCTCCCGGTGCCATGCCCGCCCGGTCCCGCTTTACCCTTCCAGAAGGCGGCTGAGTTCCTCCATCAGGACCCTGGCCCGATCGGCGTCGTTCCCGGTGAGCTGGTGGGCGCGGCGCAACTGGCGTTGGAGGGTGGTCGCGGCTTCCTGGATGGGCGCGGAGCTGATCGGCGTGAGGGCGGCGCGCACCTGCGCGGCCGTCCAGCGGCCCGCCACGGCTTCGGCGAGCACCTGCGTGCGGACCTGCGGGGTGGTGGCGCGGGCCAGTTCGTATGCGGCTTTCAGGTCTAGCCGGCCGCTCTGCACGGCCTGGAGTTCATCCGGAGTGAAGTTCAGGATCTTGGCGCGCTGCAGGGACCAGACGCTCACCCCCGTTCCGAACGTGCTCCTCAACCAGTCGTTCAGTCCGTGCGTGTCCTCTTCGCGTCCTTTGCGCAGGGCGTTCAGGTGCCGCAGCAGTCCGGCCTGATCCAGTCCGGTCAGGTCGCGCATGAGCGCGAAGCCCGCCAGGGTCTGCTCGATCAGGCTGGGGTTGGTGCGCTGCGCGTTTTCCAGCAGGGCGAGCTGCCGGGCGCGCCGGTCGTCGATCTGCCCGAAGTGCCGGACGGGCACGTCCGGCAGCGCGGCCGCCTGTGCGGCCCGCAGGCGGCGCTCCCCGGCGATCAGGTGCAGCGTGCCGCCTGGACCTTCCCGTACCCACAGGGGCGTGAGAATGCCGTCCGCTTCGATGCTGGCCCGCAGGCCGGCCAGCGCGTCGTCACTGAACGCCTGGGCGTCCACCTGTCCGCGGGGGTTGAAGTCCGACAGGATCTGGACGCGGCCGGTGGGCACGGTCGTGTAGACGGCGCCCGTGGTGAGGGCCTGGAGTTCCGCGACGGGCGGCACCATGTGCGCGAAACTGCGCTTCACGCGCGCCCGCCCTGCAGGAGCGCCACCAGCGCGTGGGTCGTCTGGCGCAGGTCACCGCTCACCTTCGCGCCGGGTTTGCAGAGCACGGCGGGCTGGCGCGTTTCGGTCGCGGCGCCCATGGTGGCGAGACTGTCGCGGATCACGGGCAGGACCGGGGCCAGGGCGCTGAGTTCGGTGCGCAGGTGTTCCAGCAGCCCCTTGTGGTGGTTGACGTCCTCGCGGATGCGGTTGGGCACGAAGGCGCGCAGGGACAGGTCCGGCGCGATGGTGCGGGCGACCCGCACGAGTTTGAGCAGCACGTCGAGGTTCTCCAGACCCTTGACGCCGCTGACCGGCACGAGGAGGTGGTCGGCGGCGGCGACGCTGGCCGTCAGGAAGTTCGTGCGCTGCGGTTTGGTGTCGAGGAGGACGAAGTCGTAGGGGCGCTCCATCCCGGCGAGGTAGGCGTCCAGGGCGTCGCGCAGGTTGGCGGCACGCGCGAAGTCGTTGTTCAGGATGCTGTCGACGCTGTTCAGGGCGTCGTTGGCGGGCCAGATATCGACCCCTTCGACGTGCATGGGTGCGGGCAGTGGCGGGGGCGTGTCACGGCTGAAGACGGTGCCGACCGTGGCGGCCTCGGTGTGGGCGGGGCTGGCGGGGTCGTCGTGCAGGCCCAGGGATTTGGTGAGGCTGGCCTGCGGGTCGAGGTCCATCAGGGCGACGCGGTAGCCGTCCAGGGCGAGGCTGTAGGCGAGTTCGCGGGCGACGGTGCTCTTGCCTTCCCCGCCGGAGGCGTTGGCGATCACGAGGCGTTGGGTGGGCATGCGGGGCTCCTTGTCGCGCTGCGCGCGGGCGCGGGTCATCTGGAGGAACCAGTAGTCGCGCATGGGAATGAGGGCGGCGGTGGGGTGCTGGTAGCGTTCGATCAGGAACCGCTGGCCCTGTTCGACCTGCGCCAGTGTCTCGAACAGATCGGCCCGGAGTGCTGAGGTTTTCAGGGGGCGGTCGTCCACGCCCTGCATTCTGAAATGTTGTACAACTCCCGTCAAGGCGATGTTGTACAACACTCACGGTGTTCTTATTACAGGTGGCCGCGCTCCGGCACGGTTCCGCCCACTCCTGATTCACTCCCTGCTGGCTACTCACGCCCAGCGCTCCGCGGCCAGGACGTGCCTACACGGCCGTGGCAACGCCGCGCCCGAGCAACCATGTGCGGCACATGCCCTCAGTGAGGAGATCCCCGCCCTACCGGATCACATTCAGGTGGGTCGCGCACGCCAGACGCACTGAGGCGGGCATGTCCTCCCCTACCCGTCGCGTGGGCGAAACTGCCCCCTCGAAGATGGGCTCCGAACGTCGCCGCGAGGTCCTGCGCGGCAGCCCCCCATCCGACCAGCCGCGCTGACCGCCACCAGATGGGCCGGATCGGTCTGCGCGGGCGTCTCGATGTCCGTCAGGCTCGCTCCGGCCGACGTCCCATGTACATCAGGCGGCATCGCCAAGGCGGCATGCGTGAGCGGCGCCTGCGCGCCCAGCATCACCTGCACCAGTCAGATCTTCGGCACGTCGGCTACCTGTGCCCATGCCCGCACGACCCTCAGAGGGCCCTCCTGTATACGCTGCCCCTGCTTCTCGTACCGCCCGTGTCGTACAGCACCCTGTCCTCAGGTTCACGCCCAGCTTCAGGGTCGGCGTGCACACCAGGGGGCGATCTCCCCGGTGCGGAACGCTGCGTCGGTCGCCAGGCGCTCCGTACGGTTCAGACCGGCGGAATGGGCGCCGGCAGCCCAGCCTGACTGCGTGAGGATCTGCGCCAGTGCCTCCACGCGGGCACGGGCATGCACGAACACCGTCATCGCCTCACTCGACTGGAGCCGCCGGTTCAATGCGGCCATTCGCCGCGTGTCCTGCACATGCAGGCGTCCCAGGCCGCGAGAGGGTCCCTTCGAGTGTCGCGCCCCGCTCAGGGTTACTCAGCAGGGGCAGTTCATCCACGATCATGAGCTCCACGCACCGCCGCCAACGCCGCCGCAGGCACAGGCGAGGCAAGAGATTGAGCCGTTCCGGCGTGACGATCACCACGTCCGCCGTCGCATACCGCCCGGCGCGGGTGGAGGGGTCGTGGGGCGTCCAGGGCACTGAGGAGTTTACCGGCGACCAGCCGGAGCCTTCGGGCAGGGACGGGGGTCGTCCACCCACTCCCTTACCCAGCTGCGAACTGCAGCTGTCTATGCCCGTCGCGCCGACCTGTATGCCGGCGCGGATGGTGTCCGGGTTCCCGACACCAAAGTCATGTAGGGGCCGCGTGCTACTGATCTGATCGCACACCTGACGGACCTCATGCGTGAGACGGGCGCGGCTGTGGGCGTAGGGCACGAGGCCGCCCAGAGCCCCGCCGTCCGGGTGGTGCGGCAGGAGGGCGTCCAACAGTTAACCCGGCTGCACGCTCACGTACATCAGGCCCGTGTACGCCTGGCGCAGGGTACATACGGCGTTGCGTTTCCCCAGCACCCAGCACCGCTCCCGTTCCGAGACGCCCAGGTGGTCGAGGGTCCACTACCCGGACGGGGTGACCAGCATCCCTCGTAAACGACCTGCGCGGCCGGGTTGAGCACACCCGTCCCGCCACTGCCCTGAAGGAGGAGCACGCCGGGTCGCGTCCGCGGTGGTAAGAAACTCGGTGCCGCTGATCAGCCCGCCGGGGGCGTATACCTCCACGTACGGCGCGAGCAGTTCGTCGAGCGGGAAACGGAAGGTCAGAACCAGCAGAAACCCTGTGAATGGCGTCGTGACTGCCCGGTGCGCCGGGAAACGCGGACTCCGGGATACCCGGTATCCCAGCATCAGGGAATCACGATGTCGCCAACGCGCATCAGGTCGCTCAGGGTGATAGGGCCGCCGTGGAAGGCCAGAATGGTCGCCTCCACGTCCAGCGTCGCGTGCTGGGGGACACGCCGCCAGCCGTCCGGGCCACGCAGGAACGCCACGCGACCCGGCTTCACCTTTTCCGGGGCTCGACGGGGCGGCCCGTGACGGCGTCAGTTACGCTCAGAGCATCCGGGCCGTCCCCACTGGGCATGATCTGGAGGACAGTATTTGAGGTCCAGACCAGCCCTGCCCGTCCCCTGCGCCGTCAGGCGCGGCCCCTGGGATACCCGGTATCCCACCGGAGTCCGCGCTAGGCTCGGACGTGACACGCCGCCCCTGCCCCTTCCAGATCCCGTGTTGGAATACCGGGTATCCCATGTCACGCAGTAGGGGAGAGTATGGCGTTTGGGGGAGGCATCACTGCCTCCTGGGCAGGCGGGCGCAGGAGTTTCAGGGCGTCATGCAGGTGTCTGTATACGTTCCGCTGCAGATCGATGTCAACGGGCATGTCTGTCCTCAGGTCGTCCAGCGGTTGAACCAGAGGGGCACCACTAGGCGTGCGCTCATGGTTGGGGCGGGCCCACTCGGGCAGTTCGGGTATCTGCACGGGCGTTCCCTTCGCGTCATCCCAGTCGACCCAGGCAGTGGGCAGAGCTCACAGGTACCGTCTGATCCCGAAGTGCACTGCACAACATTTCAGTGCATCGCTACTGGCAGCCTTCTTGTAGGTATGAGTTGGGACACAGGAGGTCTGCCAGTCCGGATGAACGGCACCAGTTTTCCAGGTCGCGCCAGTGATCCCCTGGATCTCTCGCTGTGCGTAAATCCCTCACAACGCCCGATGGAATCCCTCAGATCGCCCGACAAAATCCCTCACAACGCCCGATGGAATCCCTCAGATCGCCCGACAAAATCCCTCACAACGCCCGACAAAAACAGGGCCACGTTCCCCTGGCAGGGCGCAGGCCTGCGGGCGTTGTGAGGGATCGGAGCGGGCGTTGTGAGGGATCGGAGCGGGCGTTGTGAGGGATCGGAGCGGGCGTTGTGAGGGATCGGAGCGGGCGTTGTGAGGGATTCGCTCTCATTTAAGGGAGCCCCGTGCGTCCAGGGCGACGATTCCAGCCGCGAAGGGGGTTCCTTGATGACAACAAATCAATCTTTATATCTTTATTTGACTGTTATCATCAGGGAGTGGAACCCCTGCGCATCAATGAACTGGACATGACCCTGGCGGGCATCTTCAGCGTGCAGAAAGTGCTTCCCAACGAATCCACCTCCTGGACGGTCGACTACGCCATCGGCAGCACCCTGTACCGCATCGAGGGGCACGCCAATAACGGCCGCCCGCACGGCACGGATAGCGACGTGCTACTGGCCCTGCAGACCATGTTCTTCCGCGCCGGTTGCCCGATCGGTGACCGCATCGAGGTCAAACCCACGGACATCCTGCGCATGGCCGGGCTGGACACCGGCGGCCGGGCGTACGTGCGGCTGCGTGAAGCGATGCTGCGGCTCGCAGGGGTGCGCTGGAGCATGGTGCGGTCCAGCTGGAACGAGACCAAGCAACGGCACAGCGGCGCGACCAGCGTCGTGGGCATCATCAGTGAGTTGCGTCTCGTGGATTCCGGCGGCGCGCGGCAGCCTTTCGAGCAGCGGCAACTCGACGAGCGGCTCCCCATCGAGGTGATCTTCAGTCCGACGTTCGCGGACGCCATCCGTGCCGGGCTGTACCAGATTCTCGACGCGGAACTCCTGGCCCGGTTACAGCAGGCCCCGGCGCGCAGCCTCTACCGGGTGATCCAGGCGCACCGCATCCAGGCGGACGGTTCGCTCGCGACGGAACTCACCGTGCCGATGAAAGACTGGGTGCGGGCCTGCGGCATCGACGAGTCCCGCGCCGACAACGCCCGGCGCGTTCTGGCACTCGCCCACGCGAGCCTGGAAGAGGAGGGATACCTCAAGGGCGCGGTCTTCAGTGGACGCGGGTTCAGCGGCAGCGTGACGTACCAGTTCGTGTCTGCTCCACAACCGGAACTGGCCGAACTGCTCATCGCGCGGGGCGTCACGCGCCCGGTCGCCGAGTCGCTGGCTTCCGACCACCCGGAACGCGTGCAGCCGGTGCTGGGCAAGATCGACGCAGCCCTCTCCACCGGCTGGAAACCCCGCAGTCTGCCGGCCAGCATCGTGGACGGGATCCGGCACCCTGAGAAATGGACCCAGGGCATCCCGGAGCCCCGTAGCGCTCCCAGGAAGGCCGCTGCGCCCCGCCGGGTCCCGGCGCCGGAGCCTGAGCCGGAACTGGATGTGGACGCCCGCAGCATGGCGCTCACCCTGATCAAGCTGCGCCTGGGTCGTCCGCTCTCACCGATGGGTCTGATGGCCTTCGAGGAACTGACGGACACGCAGGTGCAGGCAGTCCTCGCGGCGGCCAAACGCCCTGCCGCTGAGGCGTTGCCGCTTCTGCAGAGCCTGCTGAACTCACCACTGTGAAGGTGACGGGCCGTGCGCCTGACGGAGCGGGTGAGGGCCGCGCGGGCCTACCTTGAACGCCGGGACGCTTACCTGTCCCGGGTCCGCCCCAGTCCCCAACACACTTCCGGGGCGTGGTGCTGATGAATGGGCGCGCCCGCGTGACTCAGGCGACGGATCAGGGACGCCGGTCGGACGTTCTCGCGGGGCGGCAGCTCGGTGATGACGGTCACTTCCCGCAGGGAGGCGGCGCTCGGGGCTGAAGGCACTGCTGATCGATCTCAACCCACAGGCCCACCTCACCACCTGGCTGGGCGTCGAAGATGTGGATCCGGCACTGGTGGAGGCAATCATGCCGGATCGGGGCCGGGCTGTTCCTGCGGCGCGTAGTGAAGGCCGTGGAGGAACAGTACGACGTGGTGCTGATCGACAGTCCGCCGAGCGTGGGGAAACTCGCGGCACTCGGAACACTGGCGTCGGACGTCCTAAAGGTCCGGTCTGTCCAGGATCAGGCGTCATCTGTGCGGGTCTGGCGCGTGCCGCGGTCCGGGAGGTTACGCGCGGTGTACGAGGGCCTCGTTGATGGCCTGCACGATCGCGGTGACGCGGGCGCGTTGCCGGTCCGTGATGAGGGTGTGGTGGCCGGAGGCGGACGTCACCACCACCGAGTAGGGGGGACGTAGCAGGAACCACGCGGCGTAGGCGGTCATCAGGGCGCCACTGACGCGCAGGAATGCCGGGTCGGCGAGCAGGAACAGCAGGACGCCGCAGGTGAGGAGCAGTTGCTGGGGTTTCGTGAGGGCGTGACGCTGGGCGGAGACGGCGGTGACGCCGCTCATGGCGAGGGTCCGGTCGCCGCAGATGAAGCGTGCGTTGGTGACCTGGACGCCGGCGTCGGTGTAGTAGGTGTGTTCGCTCATGAAACTCCTGGGGGGGTGAGGGGGCGCCGGGTGGGGGAGGGCTGGAGTCCTGGAATCGTGGGGGTGCTGGGACAGGGGTGGCCTCCTGTGGGGTGATCTGCACGCTAGAGAGAGGATTGGCCGGGCCGCACGGTTGAGTGAAGCGGGCTTGTGAAATATGCTGCGAGCATGTTCTGGTTGTGGTACGTTCCCCGGCACCTCAGCCCAGACCGGCGTGCCCAGGCCCTGGCCGGGATCCCGGGCTCCCACCCCCTGGAAGCTGCCCTGGCGGCCGCTGCGACCGGGCAACTGCTGGACGCCCTGCAGCTCTGCGCCGCCCCCCTGTCCGGGCAGGACGAGAACCAGCGGGTCCTGCTGCGCGCGGCCCTGCTGACCGAGGCTGCCCAGGTTCCCGCCGCGCGGACGCTGCTGCTCGACCACCTGCCCCTGTGCGTTCATGACCAGTGGGACCGGGCCGCGGCCGCCCTGCTGCTCGCGGAACTGGCGCTGGCAGAAGCGGACCTGTCCGGCGCGCTCGCCTGGTGCCGGGTGGCCGATGAGGCGACAACCTACACCGCCGCGCGCCCCCTGCGGCTCCCTTCCGATCTGCTGCGCGCCCGCCTGTGCGCGGCGCAGGGAGAGGGGGCCCAGGCCACTGCCCGGCTTCAGCAGGCCCGCCGCCGGGTCCGCAACCCCACCGATGACCTGCAGTGGAGGGACGCTGAGGCCGCCGTGTCGCTCGCGAACGGCGATCCGGTCCGCAGTGTCATGGCCCTGGCAACGGCGCAGGCGGCCACGCCGTGCGCCCTGCACCGCGCCCGCCTGCAGGAACGCCGTCAGCAGGCGCAGCAGACCCCGTCCGGTCCGGTTTCCCGGCAACCGGCGCGGCCGTCCCGGATTGAGGTGATCCTCCTGAGCGGCCTTCACCTCCGCGTCGACGGTGAGGAGCGCGCCTCCCCCCGCGACGCCCTCACCCTGCTCCTGCTGGCCTACCTGATCCTCCATGACGGCGCTGACCTCGCCGCGACCGCTGACCTGATCCTGCCGCCCGCCCGGACGGGGCGTGGCAGTGACGCCCGGCGAGACGCGGCCCGACTCCGCGGCCTGATCGCGCGGGCCCGGCACCTGCTCGCTGACCCGGCTGTCATCCTCGTGCGGGGCGGCGCGGTCAGTCTTGACCGTCAGCACACCTGGACCACCGATCTGACCGCGGCGCTGGCCCCGCCCGGACCGACCCTGCCGGCCTGGCTCACGGCCCCGTGGATTGACGACCTGCGTGGACCACCGGGCGGGGTGTAGGGGCGACTGACGGTCCGTCCACGGGCGGATCCTGCGGCGCCCTATCTGCGACTGGAGTCACCCACGCCACGGGGCGCGGTTCCCTCTTCAGGGGTAGAGGTCGGCCACGGGACACTCCCGGCCGCCCAGCACCCGCCCGTGCCCCCGGGCGTTCACCTGCCACGTCCACCGGTCCGAGAGCCGCACCCACGGGACAGCGCCCACCCGCACGTCCTGCACGGCTTCCTCATCCCCGATCAGCATCCGCGCCTGATGCGCCGCCCGTGACAGAGCCCGCGCGCGCCCGCCCAGCGCGTCACGCACGATCCGCGCCGCCGGCAGGGCCCGCCGCTCCGCCGATCCCCCCACATCCGCCTCCACCAGCGCGGCCAGCAGCGAGGCCGTCCCGACAGGCAGACGCGACTGGACCCGGTGCCCGTTCACGGTGAGTCCCAGCACGCCCCGCACCTTCACCTCGATCACCCGTGAAGGTGGCCTCCACACCGGGAGTGGGAACGGCGTGCCCGCGCTCCATTCCCGCAGTTCCGGCAGTAGCCGTGATCCCAGGGCCGCGACGTACGCGGAACCGGTCGTCACGCCCCGCCGCAGCAACTCCCGCGCCGCCCCATCGTCACCGCCGTGCAGTGCCCACGCCGCCTGGTACAGCAGCACCTTCGCCTGATCGTCCGCCGTGTCCACGTCCGGAACCCGGCCACTCCACAGGGCCAGCAGGACGCCCGCCCGCCGCCCCCCGTCTCCGGCGCCGTACGTGGCCTGTGAAGCCTGCAGCTCCTCCCGCGCGGCCTCCGGTTCCCCGAGCGACATGGTGGCCAGGGCGCCCACGTACAGCGCCCGCGCCTTCACCTCCGGTGTTGGGGCCAGTCGCGCTGCCAGCCGCGCCGTACTGCGGGCCAGCGCCGCGTCTCCGCGCACGAGAGCCACGAGGCTGCGTGCACACAGGATCAACGCCCCGAACGACTGACCGGACGGCCGTCCCACTGCAAGGATGTCCCGCTCGGCTTCCCCGGCCGCCCGTTCCACGTCACCCGTGAGCAGGTGCGCCCACGCCAGGTTGTATGTCACGGACAGCCCGGCCGGCGTGTCCCGCGACTGCTTCGCCGCTTCCCGGCAGTGCCCGAACGCCTCGATCGCCTCCCACCAGCGACCCTGATTGATCAGAAACCCACCGTATGAGGCGTGCAGGCGGGCCGTTGCCGTCCGGTTCTCCCGGTCCAGGACTGCCAGCCCGGACTCGAACGCTTCCTGCGCCCCATCCAGCTGACCGGCGGCGTTCAGGATCAGGGCCCGCATCCGCCACCACTCGCTCGGCACGGCGCACCTTTCCGGTCCGGCGTCCGGTTCACCCAGGGCGGTGAGGGCCAGCGCGAACTCGCGTCGCTGCATGGCCCTGAACGCTTCTGCCAGATCCACCATGCCGTGCAGGATAAAGGTCTGGGGACGTCCCCATCCTGGCTCTCTCCCCTGCGGACCTCAATGGCTCTGTGGGCGGCGGGGGTGGGATCCGGGCCCGGCGCTGTGCGAGGTTCGGTCCGCAGGGGGAGGCGTGATGGCCTGACGGAATGGGGTGGCCATTGGGGGCAGGTCGGTGTGGCCCCCCTCCGCGGACACGTGACCGGACAGCAGGAGAGAGACGATCAGGAAAATCTGTTTTGTTTTCATACTTCCCTGTTCCGGCCGTAGGGCCGGTGTGCCTTTCGGGTGTCGGTAGGCCGGCAAGCTGAACGGTGGCCGTCAATCACGACCAGAGGGGGTTTCAGGTTCGACCCAGTCGGTGATCCCACCCAGTGCGAAATGACGCGTCAGGAGCAGCGCCCACGTTCAATTCGCTTGCCGGTCACGCATGGAACCGACACGATGTGAGGTGGCGCTCGCTTGACCGGTATGTGCGAGGCAGCCGACCCCTGGGGGGTCAGGCATGGTCAGAACCGCAGGCTGGATGAACCACCACCCTCAAGCTGAAGCTTTTGTAATGCGCATTTCAGGAGACACGAATCTGAGAAACAACGCCCTGGACAGCCAATTCAGAAAAATCTTCCTTGAGGTGCTGTCGGGGGCCGCGCCTACCAGCGTCGTGGTCGCCCCGCCCGGTTCCGGCAAGAGCACGCAGGCCCGGATTGCTCTGGCGGGCCTGTTACAGGAGGGGCACCTGCAACGCGTGATCTGGATGACGCACAGCACCATCGACCGTGACGGCGCCCCGTCCCTGGCGGCGGAGGCCGCGCGGCACCTGACGGAACTGCACATTCCCGCCGGGATCATCCTCGGCCGGGAGGCCCTCGGGAAGACCGCCGGGGCTGACCGCCGGACGCTGGGAGCAGACGGCTTCAGGGAGCGCTACGAGGCGCAGTTCCGGTGGCCGCCCGGGCCCTCGGTCAAGCTCTTGAGTCACGCGCACCTGCGGGTGCTGTACGGCCGGGACGGGCAGCCGGGCACGCCGCCCCCATGGCGCCGGGCGCCCCTCACGGGCCCGGACGCTGCCCAGCTGCTGATCATCGACGAGGACCCGACCAGCAGTCTCATCGAATCCTCCCCGCCGCCGCCCTCGCCGCTGTCCTACCTCCGCCTGAGGGCGCGGCCGCCCGCCACCCCACTGGCCAGGGTGCTGCTGTCCCTCATGTCCCAGGTGCTGGCGCACCCGGCGGACCCCCGCTTCCGGCGGATCGGCCGCGCCGGACCCAACGTCCGGTGGTCCTGGTCGGGCGCGTCCTTCAACCGGGCTGTGCTCGAGGCCCTGGCTGGGGAGAGCCTGGACCGCCTGGTGATGCGTGGCCGCTTCCCCCACCACCCCGGGTGGTCCTCGGCGCGTCTCATGTCCATCCTGCTCGAGCATCCCGACACGTCGTCGGTGGGGCTGTCCTGGCAGGCGCCCCTCCGCGCGCCGGACCGCTGCCTGACCGAGGCGACCCTGACGTTCCGGTCTGACCTGCTCTGCGCCCTGACGGACCTGCCGCCCACGGTGCTGCTCGACGCCTACGGTGACCGGTACGACACCGGGGATATCTGTTCCTACCACCGGGGACTGCTGGGCCGCGAGGTTCGCGTAGTACCCCTGGCCGTCTCGACCGCCCGCCCACGACTCGAGGTGAGTCATGCACCACACCTGCGCATCGACCGCGCCGCCGTGGACCGGGCCGTCAGGGGCGGCCCCGGGCAGGCGCGCGCCCTGCTGCGGCTGGACACGGTCACGCGCCGGATCGTCGCGTTCACCGAGACGCAGGACACCGCCCGGACCCTGGTGCTGTGTTACAAGAACATGATCCCGGCGCTGGAGGCTTCACTTGGCCGCGTTCTGGAAGAGCGGCAACGGACCGGCCCGCTGGCCGCCGCCCCGCCGGAAATCAGCTTCCAGCACTACTTCGCGGGCCGTGGCAAGAATGCCCATACGGGCAAACACGTCGTGGCGGTCACGGAACCCCACCAGCCCCGGCAGTACGCGGAGCACACGCTCGCCGCGCTGTACCCGGCCGACCCTGAACGTCGGCGTGACCTGGCGCGCCGTCACCGGGACGTCGAACTCCTACAGGCACTGCACCGCGGCCGGCAACTCAACCACGCTCCGGGCAGCCGGGGCGCCCCGCGCATCCTCCTCTCGTTCCCGCCGCCAGAAGGTCTGACTCGAGATCTCGGAACGGTGGACCTGACCCCCGCCGAGGCCCGCAGTGTCGGGCGCGGGCGGCCCTTCCCGTCGAACCAGACCCTGGCGTGGGAACGCGCGCTGCTGGCCGCGGCAACAGACCTCAGCGAACTGCTGAACGGTATTCCCGTGCTGGCGTTGATGGCGCTGGGCCTCCTGGAAGTGCCGGACTCCTACCAGCGCCTCGTGGAGCACGCCGGGCGGCGCCTGAGTGGAAAGATCAGGACGGACCGGTACCCGCATCTCAGCCGGTGGAAGGTCAACCGGGCGTATTTCCGGAGCGGTCTGAGCGACTCACCACCCGCGGTGGGAACCGCGTTGACACCCCGGCGGTCTGATGACCGCGCCATGCTGGAGCGCGGCCTCACGGAGCTGCTCAGGCAGCGCGGCTACTCGTATGTGCAGCCGGGTGGTCCCTTCCGTCAGGCCTGCCAGCAGGGTCAGCTGGGCGTGACCGTCACGCGTCCGTCACGGCTCAGGGTATGGGCCCGGGATGAGGTGCAGGCGGGAGAGATCCTCGTGCGCCTGTTGACCTAGAAAAGCCCGGAAGCCGCAGGCAGGCCCAGCCGGATCACCAGTCACCAGCGAGGAGCCGGGGCGGCTACGCTTTCCTGTGGGTGGAGGTCACTGATCCACTGCAGCGCCTGTGCCAGCGATTCCGCCACCCGCCACGCCGAGTGCGCCAGCATCAGGTTGCAGACACTGGCATACACCGGACCGTCCTGGATACCCAGTGGGGCGCTGCGCAGCAGTACGGTCGGGCGACCCAGCGCCGTCCGTGCGCCCTGAATGGCCGCGACCTCCGCGTCGACGTCCGCACCGTCCCCGAAGTTCAGGACGACCTGCGCGGCCAGCGCGGTCTCCACGTCACGCGCCGCCCGGTCAACCAGCGACTCGCCGGGGGATGCGTCCCAGCGGGCGGAGGTCGTCACGGTCCACCCCTGCGCCCGCAACGCGGTCCGCGCATGCGCGATCAACAGGTCCGTTCCTGCGTGCGGAACGCCGCCCTCCAGATGCACCGTGCCGAGTCGCAGCGGTCGTTCCGGGCGCGGGCTGACCGGCGGAACAGGATCGGCATACACCGCCTCCCTGACGAGCGACGCCATCCGCGAGAGAGAAGCGAGCACCTGCTCCTGATAGGCGCTCGCCTCGCTGGACAGTCCCGACAACGGGAACGCACCCGCGTCAATGACCGTGCCGCTCATCATGGACAGCACCGGCAGGGCACGCAGGGGCTCCCCGGACGGTCGGTGCTGCAAACTGACGCTGTTGAGCAGCACCGTGAGGGTCGGAATCCCCAGACCCCACGCCAGGCCAAGTTCGAACGCGATTCCGCTGTCCACCTGCAGGTCATCGAGTGGAATCACCATGCGCCCGGCACGGCGCACCTGCGCGGCGTCCAGCAGGTAGATGTCCCGCGTAAACTCATGCCCGGCGCGGGGCGTGATGGCACCGTTCGAATCGCGGTACGGCAGGAAGGTCACCGGTCCGGTGGCGGTGAGGTGGGCGTCCGTGAGAGCGGCACTCAGGCCCGCCCGGACTCCTCCTTCCAGAAACGTCCCCAGCAACCGACCCGACGGGTGAAACAGTCGCGTGCACACGTAGGTCGGACGCTGCCCGGCCGCCAACTCGACGAGGGTCGTCACGTTCCGGCCTGCAGGGTCAGGAGGGCCCCGCCGAGCACCAGCAGCAGTCCGGCGATCCGGCCGGGGTTTAGCGGCAGGACCGGACGGCCGAACAGGCCGAACGTGTCGATCAGGGCCGCTCCGACCAGCTCGGCCAGAATGATCAGCAGCACGGCCCGGACCGCTCCGAGGACCCCGATCGCCTGCACGGTGCCGACCACCACCAGCAGGCCGAGGGCGCCCCCCCACCACGCGAAGGCCGGCAGGGTACTGCCCACAGATCTCGCCAGCAGCAGCAACGCGCCGAGCACCCCGACGAGCAGGACGAGCAGCAGGGGACGCGTCCAGTCTCCCGGCGTTCCCAGGGGGGTGGGCTGGGCCAGGCAGAAGCCCACGATCGCCACGCCCAGGCCCAGCAGGTGAACGACCGTCAGCATGGACCACGTGCCGATCCTGGCCTGCAGCAGGCTGTTGACGGGCCCCAGGCAGGCGATCATCAGTCCGGTCAGCAGGGCCGTCATGACCGCGGCGGGGAGCGTGAAACTGGACATGCCCGCACTGTAGGGCACCCGTCGCGGCGCAGATGCCTCACATCAGAGCAGTGGAGCGAGTTAGGGTAGGGGCGGGTGACCGGCGCCGCAGTGACCTGGCAAGAACACGCCTAAACTGCCAAGTATGACCGCGCATCTGGAGATCGACCGCTTTGGCCGCATCCTGATCCCCAAGGCCCTGCGTGACGCACTGGCCCTCCAGCCCGGCGCGCAACTCGAAGTCGAACTCGAAGGCGGGACGCACAGGTCACCCGGCATCACGGCCGCCTGATCCTCAGCGCGGACGGGGCCATCACTGGCGATCCCGTGCAGGATCTGCGGGACGAGCGGCTGAACGAGGTCCTCGGTTCGTGGTGACCCTGTTCGACACCAGCGCCCTGGTCGCTGCGCTGGTCGGGAACCACCCGCAGTTCACCTGGGCGGACGCGCAGGTGCAGGCCGCGCAGGAACGCGGACCCCTGGCCGTAGCGGCAGTCGGGCGTACCAGGAGACGCTGCGAACCCAGACCTTCCTGCACCTGCTGCTGATCGGGAGCCTGCTGGCTGCAGCGGGCGCGGCCCCACACCATCCAAAGGGTCGTGCCCGGACGCCGTTTCATCTCAAGGGTCGTGTCCGGCAGCGCGACTCTTTGGAGGAAAGTGACCCTTGAGCACACGACTCTTTGGATGATCTGCCCTCTCCGACTGCCAGAAAGCAACCGGGTAGCACGACTCTTTGGAGCGCCTCCTCCTCGCCGGGCGCGACTCTTTGGCGCTTTCAGCACGACCCTTTGGAGCGTAGCCTTCCCTGCTCGGCACGACCCTTTGGCGGTTCCTGGCCGCCCAGCGCGACCCTTTGGATGAAGTGGACCTTCGGAGCACGACCTTTTGGAGGATTCAGCACGACCCTTCGGATGAAAGACAGAGAAACCGCGTCCAGAACGCGGACGGCGCGCGGTCCTGATGATGATCATCATATTTTTTATCTTCAAAACACAGCTCCAATCAGGAGCATCAAGAGCTGCACGATCCGGTAGCATGACCGCATGACCCGCCCCGTGAGATCCGCTCGGCTCGACAACGGGCATGACGAGCGCAATCTCGCCCGCCTCTCCCTAGTCCTGGCCAACAACCGCGTTCCCAGCACAAGACTTTGTTGGCGAATTCGAAACCTGCTGTTTGGCGGGGCGGATCATTGCGGCTCGGTAACGAGAAATGCGGAGTCCGGGGGCCATCATCTGAATTCGCCAACAGAGTCTAGTTCCAGCCAACTATCCAATAACCTGAGGCTCGGCAAACCATTCTTTCTGGTGTTTTTCTCGAATCTGTCTGTCCATTGCATCGAAGGCGGTAAAGTTGAGGACAGAGAGGAAATACAGCATATCAGCGAATAACAACTCGTGCTCCTGCGGTGGCCTTCCCATGACCTGCTCCGCCACCATGCGAGACTTGGTCCTCTGAGAAACCTCAGCCCTGACCACGGAGAACTCACGCTGAAGTTCGACTGACTTGTTCAGGCCGCTTTCTCGATATGGTCCACGCTCCAGCGCTTCTTGCAGTGCCTGAAGATGCTGGGTCTGGACGTCGAGCGCCGACTGCTTCAGCGCCTCGCGCGCTTCAGCAGGCAAATCCTCTAATTCTAATAGGTCGTGTAGGCCAGCACTTCGATTGGCCGCCCCTAGGCAGGCCAGGGTTTTCTCCAAAGTGTCAACAATCCACGGCTCCTGTGTGAGAAGCCAGGGTTTCAAGCCAAGGCGACCGAGTTGCTCGACTGGAATTTCGATGGGCTGTTGGCGCCAGAAATAGCCGTCAAGGTTCGTCACCATATCGGGCGTGTGATGCCAGGCCAGTTGAGGAATGGCCCGGCCATACCGGGTGGGGATCACGACTATGTGCGCCCACTGATGCCGGAGGACGTCCATGGTCCACACCACCGAGTCCAGTGGCGTGAGGAGGCGTGCCAATGCCTGGACGATCGCCTCGTTGGCGTCAAACAGGGTTCGCAGTGCGCTGATTTCGACGGTGATCCACAGTGTAGGTTGCTGATCCTTCCAGCGCTCCTCCGTGTCCAGTAGTTTGGCCTGTAGCCCCTCCTGCCGAAGTGCGCTCAGCGCTTCCCTGAGGCGCAGGCGGTACCTGGACTGCACGTCTGAAGATGTCGTCTGAATACCATGGTGCTGACCAATAGGAGGGACACGTGCGAAATCAGGCCACAGGTCATCGAGCGCCCGACACACTTCCTGCTCATCGCATTCCAACGCCTCCAAGTCGGCTGCGGGAAAGAGATGTGCAAATGCCGTTCGGAAAGTCGCTTGCATCTCCGGCAATTGCAAGGTGGCGTCGTGCAAGTTGAACTTGGACAGGCGCAGGCTTCGGAGGAGCCCCTCACGATTATGCCGGAACCGCACTTCCTCGTCCCGACTGACATGGAGTTTGGACAGCGCAAAGATCCCTTCTGCCGCTTGGCGAAAGAATGTGTTCATGTCATCGCCGTATTTCCGACTCGCCTGAAAGTATTGATCATAGTGATCGGCCTGAAGTTGTTTCGAAAGGACCTGAACGGTGGCCGGCCACGTCAGTCGATCCCGCACGGCTCGACTGCTGGTCATCGCCAGTCCCCAGGGATCCACTGCACTCCGGGGCAAGACCCTATGGCCGACGCGTTTGGCGACATGGGCGCGCAGCGCATGGATGAACACCGCAGTCCGGCGGTCGGATCCAGAAAACCATTCATGCATCCGGCCCTGCGACCGGGGAAGCAGTTGCACCAAGGTTCGCAAATCGTCGACGATGGCCCGCCGTGTCTCCCAATGGTGTTCCGCATGCGCCTGCCAATCAGGAAGGAGAAAATCCATCTCAGCGAGTTGATGGAAGGTTCGGTTCCACTGGGTACCCCAACGAGGGGGAAATGTTTCGCGCGCTATTCCTGAGACGGTTTCGTCCACACGGGATTGTTCTGGGACGAGAAGACTCTGGTGGCCGTATCCCTGAGTGACATACTTTTCCTTCTCTGGATAAAGAAAGTGCAGAATTTCGACCCGGATGGATTTCCCTTCATGGTGGGGGTTCGGGCCGGGCACAGGGTTCAACGCGTCATCGTCAGGTACGGCGTAGTGGATGGCCACAGAGGTTTCACCAACCTGCAGCACACCGATGTTCCCCGCCTGCGTAAACTGTTCGATCAACGTGCGGTGAAGGGCGCCCAAGCGCTCCCGTAAGGGCACACTGCTGACGAATGACAGCCCATAAAACACTTCTGCCGCGTCGAACAGCGGAAGGTCAGCCACGGGTTCGAGCCTGAGCACCTCAAACGACTCCAAGGGCATCGGCCAGAACGAGCTGTAAAAACTTAATTCTGCAGCAGCCAACCAGTCGTTGACACCCGACGGCTGAGGCAGGGTAGACCCTTGCTGCCCAAGCCACTCGCCCACCAGACGCAGATCCAAGTCATAGGCGTGAAAGGCAGCGCGCCGCTCCTTGAGCTTCTTCTTCCAACTCGCCGAGAAGAAACTGAGTTCATCCCAATCCGGCAACTGATGCACCAACTGCCGACCACGGAGGTTAAGCAGGTCCGGACTCACGAAGAGCCACCATCCAAACTCAAATTCCTGGAACGCGGATTGAATGGCAGGCTTCGCCTGACCGACGTATTCACGGATGCTGTGCCAGATTAGAGCTCTGGTGAGACCGGTGCGGCCCACCCAGGTGGTGGGTTGAAATTGCCTCAACTCGTCCAGAACTTTCGTCGGTGGTAACCAAATCAGTGCGTTAAGCGCCAGCAATTCCAGATCGTCCTCTACAACGGCTGGGAGGACCTGAGTGAAGGCCTCATGCTTGGGCATGAAGTCAGGATCGCCCAGCAGCTCGAGGAGCAGATCGGAGCGAATGGCGTGCAGACCACGGATGACGCCCCCATCCTGCCGGAGCAGATGTTCTTCGTTCAGCCGGAGGAGTATGGATTTCAGCTCGAGCATGGAGAGACCAAATTGCTCCGCGAGTCTCCGTGCATCGACCGCCGCGTGCGCTGCGGCCGCAAACGCGGCGGCATGGAGGAAACCTGGATACCGAGGTTGATTGATCCACTCGGCAAGAAGGCGCGCGACCTGTTCCTGAAGTCGCGCCTGAAGTTGTTGACCCTTATGGGTCACCATGAATACGAACTCTAGGAGGGGCCCTTCCTCACGAAATGCATTCCACGCTTCCTCAAAACGCATGAACTCGCGAGATACGCGAACCTGCTGAAGGCCGTTGAAAATGTGGCGAGCTTCGACTTCGCCGAATGTGAGGTGCAGCGTGGACGGGCTGAGCTGAGCCAGTTCTGCGGCGTTGCGCGTCCAGTCCTCTTCGCGAATGGTGAGTAGAACGCGCAAATTCTGTATGCCCCGGGCGTTTTTGAGGAGGTCCAGCCACTCCCGGTCTCCCGGTTCAACATCAATCAGCAGATACAGTTCTGAACGGTGTTGTCGTAAAAAGGCCTGTACGGCTTGTAGGACCTGCTGTCCTTGTGTCACATCATGGAGTCGCCCCAACCGGTAACTCAGTGGAAGAAGGCCTTCGTCTGCGAGGTAGCGGTACGCGAGGGCCGTTTTTCCCTGCCCCGATGCGCCGTGGACAACCACTAGTGGGCGTTCCTGAAAACTGACCCGCAGTGCCTCGAGTGGCGACTCTCGGCGCAGATCCACGTTGGCCAAGATGTGTTCCAATCTGGCTCCGACCCCTTCATACAGTTCCCGGCGCAAGTCTCCTGCGTCAAGGTTTCTCAGGTCGTCAGTCATCAAGGGCACCAGCGAGGTGCCCCACTCTTGGTGGTAGCCACGGAGTTCAGTAGTCGCTCGTCCAATCTGCTGGAGTTTCACGTGCAGATCGTGAGGCGTGATGGTGTTGGGCAGGCCCGTGGTGGGCTGTTCAGAGAGTTCAAAGAGCCACCAAGCCAAGACCGACCGCGCCGTCTGAATGTCACCTGCGGTGATGCCCTCTTGAAGAAAGTTCGCGATCTGCTGGTCCTGCTCGGCCTCAACAATCTCCTCAAGCGTGAGGCGCTCAAACAGCAGGTCGACTTCAGCGTCGCTGTACCCATGCCGCCTGAGGGTGACGCGGATGCGCTCCTGCTGATGCCCGTCCCCTTGCCAAGCCTTTCGCATTTGAGGGCCAAACTGGCCCACGACGACAAGTGTCTCTTGTGCCTGATCTCCATTGTGGAGCCGGTCCAGCACCCGGCGGAGGTAAGGGGGTTCAGCCTGTTCCCCCTCTCCTGAACGACTCGCGAGGGCCGCAATGGTCAAGTTGTTGCCGTAGCTCTTCACCTGCACGTGCTCTAGTGGCTTCCCTTCAGGCGAGAGTCGCAAGAGATCTTCCGCTCCTTCTGGACGGTAATGATCTTCGCTCCCTGTTAAGACACGGCGCAGAATGTAATACGTCTGAAGGCGGAAGCCGCGGATGGCCGCTGCGCCCCCTGATTGAGCACCCATGATTTCCCCCTCAATTATCTCCAGACAAAACTGGCAAGCGTAAATAAATTATACCCGAAGTCACCTGCAGAGCGAGGCAAGATAGTGGATTGACGCTATGTACTGTTCAGGCAGGAGAATCGGGGGATCACAGGTCCGCCCAAACCAATCAGCCTGACGTAGCGACGAATGTCCAAACCGTTTACTGTTTTGCATCGCAAGTACAGGCAGGCAACGCGAGAGGCGCACAGGCCTGGGATATCGCAGCGGCCCGTCCACGAAGGACGGGCCGCTGGGTAGGCCTGAGTTCTCCAATTCCGGATCCCCATCCGGTCTCACCTGCCCGCGCAGCAGACCACTGCCGCGCCCAGGGGTCAAGGCAGGTCGCCCCCCTGCGACCAGGCGATCACGTCTTCCAGCGGTAGGAAGTTCGTTCCGAACGCTGCGTAATGCGCCCGCTCGATCACTCCGTCCGGCCCGATCAGTAACTCCGCCGGCATGCGCAGCAAATCCCCGTCACTCTTCAGGGCGGCCGCGCCCATCATCGCGAAGCCCTGCATGATCGTGCTCAGGTTCCGCGGGTCACGCGTGCCGCGCAGGCTGTGCGTCAGCCCGTACCGCGCGTACGTGTGATCGTCCGGGTCGGCCAGCACCGGGTACTGCGGCCGCTGCCGCCTGATGCCCAGCGCGAGGTCTGCCACTGGGCTCCCCCAGATGATCACTGTCTGAATGCCCAGTGGTGCGAGGTACGACTGCGTGGCGATCACGGCCGCGTGGCGCGGGTTGCAGATTGCACAGGTGCTCTGCCGATTGAAACTCAGCCACATCCGCCGCTCCCGCAGCGCCGACAGCCGCACGTCGCCCCCGCCCAGGGCGGGCAGCACGAAGTCCGGCGCGACCTGCCCCACCTCCAGCCAGGCGTGCAAGGCCGCGGGCCGCGTGACGTCCTGCGGTCAGATCTCCTACCGGTCAAGGTCGATGCGGGCGCCCCCTTGCATCAGCGCGCGTTGAAGTGCCGGATCGACGTCGATCTTCCCAGCAGAGAACACGTCCCGGTGGGCGTTGGCCAGAATACGGGTGTTGACCCACTCGACCTCCGGCGCTTTGGCGATCAGGATCCTCAGGGGTGGCATGGGCAGCGTACCGTGGTGGAAGACAGCCACCAGATCCCGCGCCAGCGGGAAGTACAGTTGCGTCTGAACCTGTCCCAGCGGGAGGTCGAGGGACGACTGCACGCGGCCGGTGTGCGGGTCCGCCCGCCCGATCACCAAGGGCACGTCCCCAGTCCAGAAGGTCAACCCCCGCCCGGCTTTCAGGAAAGACACCTGGAAGCTGGCCACCGTCTCGGTCAGGTCGCGCACGACTCTCGTTTCCAGGGACGAGATCATCCGCAGGTGCTGGAGTTGAGTGGTCTTTTCGAGTTCAGCCGCACTGAGCGGGATCCGCCGCGCCTGTGCGACCTGCTGAATGAGGTCCTGCAGCCGGGTCCGCTGGTGCGGGAGGCGCACGAGTTGATGCGCCACCATCCGGTTGAGCGCGTCTCGTTCCGCCTGCGGAAAGACCTCGCCGAATCTCAGGGCCCCTTGCATGCGCTGATGACTTGGCGCGAGGACCGACTCCACCTGGCGATCCAGCATCGGTTCCAGCGTGATCGTCCGGCCTGGTACACGGTGGAAGTGAGGCTTGAAGCCGACCTGGCGTGGACTGAGCCACTTGCCGTGCCAGTGAGCTTTTTCCAGGCGGTACAGCTTGTGGTCTAGGTTGGTAAAGGCGCGCAGATAGAACTGCGGGATGACGTGATGCCGCCAGCTGTTCTGTGAGCTCATGTGCGCAGTATGTCGCTGGGGGCCATCAGGAACTGGCGTGGCTCCTGTCCTGTGTTGAGCCGTGGGCACGCGCGCGGACCTTCAGGCGGCCGGACCTTCCTCCACGGCGGTGCCGACTGGCGCAGCGGGCTAGGCGAAGTGGTACACACGCGGGCCGAACAGCGCCCCCTGCTCGCGCAGCCCTTCGAGGTTCACCCGGGTGACGTTCCCCGGCAGGCGGAGCCGCCGGGTGCGAGCGGATCTCGTCCTCGTCGACGTAGTACCGCAGGTAGCGCCGGGCGGGGTTGGGCACGCTGTAGAGGGTTTGTGCTTCGGTGAGTTGACCGAGGAGGCTGATAGCGGCGGTGCGGCCGAGGTTCAGGGCCGTCATGACGTTCGTGAGGCAGGTGCCGCCTCCGCGCGGGCTAGTGCCAGGATGGCCGCCTTCTGGTCGTCGGTGAAGCGATCGGGCGTGCCGTTCAGGAAGGAGCGTCGCATACGGTCAAGATGCGCTGCGTGAGACTTTGGTCGAGTAGGACCGGTCACAGGACGGCTTCGTCCACGGTGGGTTGGTTCAGACAGGCGTGCAGATACAGCGTGATGTTCATGAAGAACAGGGTGGAGCGGAGGGCTTCAGCGGACGTTCCGCTCCCGAACCCATCATGCAAGGTGTGGTGCCTGGAGAGGGGTGGAGTGCTGTCGGCGGCGGACAGGTTTGCGGTTTCGGCCAGCAGGTCGCGCTGACGGGTCAGTCGCGCGCCCGACGTGACTAGCAGCAGCGTACGTCGGCCACGCGTCGGCATCCGAGTGAGGCGCTGCTCTAGGGTGCTGAGTGCGGCCGCTCGTTCGGAGCTGCGCTTATGGTGGTTCGTGTACAACATGCTTGGCCCGTTGGCTGGAAAGAGTCCTCTGTGCTGCAGGGTGCTCGTGAAGACGCCCTCGGCGCGAGCCAGCATTGGTTGTGACACCAGCCTGACATGCTGGCCGGTCGTGAGGCAGTCCAGAGCCTCTTCGAACGCTTTGAAGTGGTCGGTGGCTCGCTCAGTGGGAAGCAAATCGTGGAGCGCCCGCCTGGTTCCTGCTCGCAATTGCGGCTCGTGGGTGATCAGGAGCGACAGGAAGATCTCCGGGTACGCGCTAGGCTCAGCTTCATCGAGCTGCTCGTCCAGCGCGCTGATCACGCCGTCATCAGCCATGAGGAGAAGGGCGTCCAGTGGCCACCCGTGCTCCGCAGCTCGCTTGCAGACGGAAACAGCCCGCCGGTCTGGTTCAAGGAGCCTCTGGATTTGATCCAAGCTGGGGATGGCTGCGTGAACCGCTGCGGTGATACTCCGGTTGATCTCCTGAGCCCACTGCCTCTGGGCTTCAAGGATCTGAGGGAGGTCTCTCGCGATTCGCGTAATGCCAAGGTCTCGCAGTTGCGCTGTCATATCTGCTGCGATCGGTACGTGCGCACTCGACACCATCGCGCGAACCTGCTCTGCCATTGCGAGAGTGACCGATGTGTTCGACATCCGTTGGACGTTAAGGGCGCCTCGAATTGGAGCTGTCAACTGGTGGATCTGCTCCATCATGCGGGTCACTTGACCCAGGCCCGGATCCGGTTGTTCGGGCCACATGGCTGCCACATCGTGCAGGGTAAACGAAGGGCGCACGGGGGTCATGGGGGTTTCGGGTGTGACATTGGCCTTGGAATCAGAATCCATCTCATGACCTCTGGAACAGGTGGGGAGGCGATCTGCGCTGGCAGGGACACTCAGGATAGGGCACGATGGAAGCGCCATCATGACTGAACCCCTTTATCCGTATTTGCCAGAGAATTTAACTGAGATCGTGGCGCAGATCATCGCGCAGCGAACGGAAGGAAAAAAAATCGACTTTAAGAGGCAGTACCCGTTGGAACTCGACCGGAAAGCACTTGGGGAGTTCATTCAGGATCTGTGCTCGTTCGCGAATACGGATGACCCTCAGCATTATGGGGACGTCGGCTACATCATTATTGGTCGTGATCGGAATGGAATAGCCTATCCAATTCCAGAAACGTTCGATGAGGACAAGGCGAGTGCCAGCCTCCACAATCAACTCAGCAAATATATCCTTCCGGCCATCGATTTTCACGTCAAGGGCCCCATCCCGCACGCCGATGGACCAGTCATCGTGATTAGCATTCCCCCATCTCAACAGCAGCCGCACGTTCCACTGCGCGACCTAGGCGACGCGACCGCTGGGGCACTTCTGGTGCGCAACGGGGATACAAAGGCGCCAGCAACTGCGCTGGATCTCCACCGGATGCTGACCAAGCAGGCGGCCCGTTTAACGGCACCACTCCGGGAAGAAATCAGCCAACTGAGAGGCACGGTGGCCAGTCAACAGGCGCAACTGTCTGAACTGCGCGGCACGCTGGTGCCTGAACTGGCCAGCGGTGCGGAACGGATTGCCGCTGGTCTTCGGTCCCCAGCAACCATCCTGATGCGTGAGGTTGGGCAGGCAATCGCCCAGTTCCGGAGCGCCGTGGAACAGGTGGACATCTCAGGCAGAGCCGTCCCGTATACCACACTGTCTCTCCCCCACTCCACAGCGCTGGTGCGTTCAGAAGATCTGCCCGGTCTGAAAGCCGCAGTGGAGGGCCTGGAAGACGCGACACGACCCTTGATTGAACTCATGGGCACACTGGCGTTGGAAGCCCGGTACCGCCCTGCGTCCGACCCAGTTCAGGAAGCGGCAATCACGGCCATGAACAACATAGTGCAGGTCACCCTCTTCACTGCACCAGCCAGCGATACCATCCAGGGTAACGGCATCCATTACGCAGCATTGCGCGCGTACCCTGCCCTGATGGTGCTGTTTGGCTCTGCCGTCATCGCCTCGAGTGTTGAGAATCCTAAGTCCTTCTGGCCGTTCACCCAGGCGAATCGGACCATGCGGCGCTACGGGCTCTTCAACGGCGCTTCGGAATACCGGCTGCTGAACACCTTCTGGGAACAGAGGCCGGCTCTTGATGTACTCTTCCATGTCCTGGACCGCCGTGAACAGTTGGAGTGGTATCCCACCGTGGGACGGCTGAAGGACTTGATGGTGCGGCCTGACTGGCTGGGTGCCGCAGTGTCCTACTTCGATCACAGGCGCCTAATGACGCAGGCGGAGGTGCTTGTCTCGGTGGGGTACGGCGTGTCGTCCGTCATGTACAACAGGACGCCTAGTGTCTTGCCCAGCGCGTGGATGCGGTATACGGATGCTCCGGCGATCTTGATGGACTGGCTCCTATTGATAACGGCTTAAATTGAAGTCGCCGCCATGAGGCGCTGCGGCAACTGGATGTACCGAATCCTCTGCCATCCCGCACGCAGTCGTGTCCTCAGTTCCTTTGTCGTCTTGGCGCAGAAATTCCCCAAGACGTTCCGCTTCACGTAGGCCCAGACCTTCTCAATCGGATTGAACTCCGGTGAATACGGTGGCAGGTACACCAGCGAGAGCCGAGCCTGCGTCTTCACGAAGGCCGAGACGGCCTTCGCCCGGTGAATCGCGGCATTGTCCAACACCACCACCAGTTCGCCCGTCACGTGCTTCAGCAGGTGGTTCAGAAACGCCAGCACATCACCCGTCTTGACCGCTCCTGTCTGGGTCCGCTGGAGAAATTGCCCGTTCGACGTGATGGCCCCAAGCGTTGAGAGCTTCTGCCAACTGGCCGGAAGACGCACCACGGGTGTCTTCCCCCGTTTTGCCCATGTCCGTCGGAGCACGCCTTTCAGACTGAAGCCCACTTCATCGAGGTAGACGAGCGTGGCGCCCTGCGCGACCTTTTTTTTCGACACCAGGGCGCGTGGTCTGCACCCAGGTCCGTACGGCCTCCTCATTCTGTTCCAGCGCCCCTTTACCGGGTTTCTGGGGCGAGAATCCCAGGCAATGGAGCACCTTGCGAACGTGGTCGACGTGGTACCACACGTCCAAGTGCCGCCCGATCAGTTCGCGGACACGAGCGGTGGTCCAAGTGGAGTCGGGAAAGCCGTGTGCCAGGGCACCCTCCTGCAGGAGGGTGCTGATCTTCTGCTGCCCCTCCGGGGTCAGGCGGGCGGGCCGACCCGTCGTGGGGGTGGCCTCCAGGCCACCCTGGCGTTTGAGCCGCTCTTTCCAGGTGTAGACGGTGTGGATCGAGACGCCGAAGTGATCTGCGATCTGTTGGTTGGTGTGTCCACCGGCCTGAATCATATTCAGTGCGGCGAGTCGCCGTTCTTCGAGCTGGGCGCGGGTGTACTTGGAGGGTTGCCACGGTGCCATGTCCGGGTCAGTCTAGCAACCTAAATTTCTACCGTTATCAATAATCACAGACGGAGTCCGTTCACGGATCTCCTCAGCTCGCCTTTTTCTGCTCCTGATGCGGTCTGAGGGGAAGATGTCCGGTACTGAGATTCACGACGCTATTTCTTACAAAGTGTAAGGCATTGAGAGCCGATCGCTAGTCACAGAATAACAGAACGGCGAAACGTTTAAAACAGCGTTACATCGTCATCTGATATCTGGGTAATTATTACCTTTACTCCATGTTATAGATATGTCGGATTTTCCTTTTTCAAAAATACACGTAAAGCTTATTTTTTGAAAATTACGCTGAAGACCTAGAATATACGAGTGCTTATATATCAAATTATTTCCTTCGCGTTCAATTATGGGTTTTGAACTGGTATCAAAGCCAGAAAAATAGAGATGTTGCGAAGCCAAACCCCTACACTTTGCGGCAAAATTTGAATCATTCAAAGGTTTATCGGACCTCTCTTGATCTTCTTTTATTTGCAAATTTCTACTATTGCACATGTATGCCACGAAAGGAAAAAGTATTACTATCAAAATAATTATGCTTAGACTCGAATTATTATTGATTGCTCGCAATTTTAATCCTAAATCAGCTATCTCCAATGAATTTAGCCGCATCATACCGGTTTGGTCTATCTTTCCATCTACTACCACCCTCAAGCCCTCAAAGGAGGGAATTATATACCTCACATCTATATACACAGGCGTGTTTTGATTGTCGCTTTCAATAGTAAATGCATAACGATACTGATATTGACCAATGTTTGTTGATACGATGTTTCGGGCTCTTCCATCCACGTCAAATCACCATCCAAAAAGCTTGATGATTTTTCCTATTCTTTGAATAGAGGAGTTAATATGATGAAGACCGAAGAATCTTCGCATGAACGTGATCCAATTTTCCTATTAATAAAACTTGAATGGCAATAGCTCTGTTGATATTGTGCGACTCTTTAATATGCAATATAGTTCATTGATTTGTCCTTTTTTCATCATACTCAAATGTGTTAACTTTCTCTTGCTCTAATTCTGGCTTTGCCTGTTCATTTATATGTTCTCGCTCGTGCTTGATTTGAAATAGGTCAAGTTCATTGTTCACCAAACTTTCCCTCTTCTGTTCGTCTAAAAGCGACGTAGATATGCTATTTGAAAACGGATCATTGACGAAGCCGCCAATTAAATTTGCAGCAAATGAATCATATGTGGGATTTCCGGTTAACCCTAGTGCCACATTTGTAGCCTCTCCTGCGCCTGACAAGGTAAGCCCTATTCCTTCAGATAAAGAAATATTTTCCCGTACACCATTGACATAACCACGGACCTTTTCCATAAGACTGTCTGCCGCGATGGCTCGATCTAAGAAGACCCCCGTTGCTGTCTCAACGAAGATTTCTTGCATAGGTTTATCTGTAAAAACAGTATCGAGTGAGCCTTTGGCGATCGAGCCATATACGGGATACATGCTAATAATTCCAGTTAGTGATTGATATACTTGTGTATCACCAATTGAATGAACTGCCTCTACAAAATTTTTATTGAGGATGGGATTAGATTCATAGATAGATCTGCTTGGCAAATCTGAATCGTAATACAAAGTATATCTCCCCCTAAACTACTATCCTAAGGAATAACTTAGCATGATTAACAGTTAGTCCAAACGAGTCGCTTCCGGCAAGATCAATACTTGTCCCCACATCTGATCCTGCGGGATTATTGATTTCTAAAATCCAATTACCGAACGTGCCAGAATTCAATAGGTAAGGGTCACGTCGAAAATTGACACCATCTATAACGGTATCAATCCTATCTATCATAATTTTTACTGGAATATCTCTTCCATAAAACTTCCTACTGGGGGCTGTCAGGGTTCCTTTGATATTTAAGAAACGGCCCTTTTGTAAATTCCTATCACTTCCTGTTGCATCATCAAAAGAAGGTTTATGGACGGCCACGAGTGCATAATCCAAAACTCTACCGTTTAGGTCTGGATATGTAGAAGAAATATTAAAAGTAAATGTTATGACTTTACCTACAATCCTCTGCTCAGATAATATTGTAATAACCCGCTGTCTTTGGTGTTGGGTAATCTTTTTATATTCATATTTCAATCTCTCTATATTTATTATGACTTCCTCAATAGAAATACTCTCATTTTTTATTTTTTCAATCATTTCTTTGGCGATATCGATTTTAAATATTTCGTATAATCCAGTTATTAGAGAAAGATAATAGCCTCTTAAAGATTCAGTTGATGATTCAAGTAAATCGCTTAGATTAACAATTCTGTCGTCGATATTAAGTGGTGTATTATATTTGAAAAAGACTGCTCTAACGGATTCTAGATACTTGCTGATTAAGCCTGATCTTTCATTTATCGCTTGAAGAATTTCATCACTTTTTTCGTCCAGCCCGGCCTCGGTTATAATATCGTCATTCTTAATATTTTTCAACGCAATATCATAGTCAAGAATATATTTTATTCTTAAAATTTGTGTATCTATTAGCTCTTTTCTAGTAATGTAGCATTTGTTGCTGTACTCTGAGCAAATTGCAAACAATTCATCTATATCAAAAGGTAGTATTGAAGATGCTTCAAGTTTCCCAAAATAAAAAGGATCCGCAATTTCAGAAAGCGCGACAGAAGCTCCCTTGTCCTCGATTAGGCTATGAACTTGATCAGTCTTCAACATATAACTCCATTTAAAATCATTAAATTACACCCATGACTTAGAGTTGGAGATAGCACCTAAAATTATGATAATAATAAATGCCCATACTATAACTTTAACGTTGTTTCTCTGCCACCAAGTAGGAGGTTGCACAGGACTCCTATCACCTGATTCAACGTCCCACTTGGGTATACGATGCCAATTAGAAAAATAGCTTCCATACGCAGTTTTGTGTGCAGTAAAGATTATTTGAATTCCCGAAAGATCAGGATACAATATAAGCGTTTGAAATTGAACTAACATGTATTGAGATTCCTGAGTCTCGACTTCCAATGAGTAAAGATACCACCTATCCTCAATAATTCTGTATGTAAATTTTCGCGGGATACCAGTATATTCATCGTTCAAGTCTTTGGCCCTCCCTTTTTAGAATGGGACAAAAATCGTGACATCTGATCACGGACGATGTTTTATTGATAACGGCACGACTTGGAGTTGGCGTGGTGATATGCGCTGAGTGCTGGATGGGGAGCGATCTCGCTCAGGCGATTCGAACCCACGCCGTTCTCAATAATTGATCAATTGTATTATATCACAATTCGGTAGTCGAGGTAGTTGGTTGGAACTATTGACCCGGAATAGGGGTTGACCTGTAGGGCAAAAAATGCGAAAGGGACGGTGCTCAGTACCCGAACCTGGTAGGTCAAGCCGGTAAGGGAAAAAGGCAAGGCTCTTCCTGGATTCCAGGGAGCTGAGGGCGCTCTGATAAACTATCAGCATGCTGAGCTTAATTCAGCTCCTGGACGACGAAAAATGCTTCAAAGTCGTGCGGGAACTCCGTTGGCCCGATGGCGTGGCTTGCCCGCACTGCCACGCACCATACGTGGTCAAGCAGGGCCGGGACGACACCCAGAGATTCAGGCAGCGATATCGCTGCCTGAATTGCCAGCGGAAGTTCGATGATCTGACGGGCACCGTCTTCGCTGGTCACCACCAGCCCTTGCGACAGTGGGTGGCGTGCTTGTATCTCATGGGTCTGAATCTGAGTAACCGCCAGATCGCCCACGAACTCGGCCTGACCGAAGATGACGCCCAGGACATGACCCGCAGTCTCCGGCAGGGCGTGGTGGACGCGTCCACCACGCCCACACTCGCAGGCACGGTCGAGATCGACGAGGTGTATCTCATCGCTGGTCATAAGGGCCAGAGTGATCTGGTGAAAAAAAATCCCGTCCTGGACGTATATGGCGACTGAAGGGTAAGCGAGGACGCGGCACCGCCGCATCCGACAAACCGCCGGTCTTGGGGATGATCGAGAGCGGTGGACAACTCGTTCTCCACCTCTGTGACAACGTTCAGCAGCGGACCATACAGCCCCATATCCTGGACACCATTCAGGCAGGCAGTGTCGTCAACACCGATGAATACTCGATCTACGCCCGGGTGCCCGCCTGGGGCTACACACACGTCACCGTGAATCACGGAGACCGGGAATGGGCACGTGATGACGATGGCGACGGTACCAATGAAGTCCACGTCAACACGATTGAAGGCGTGTGCAGCTTGCTCCGCTCGTGGCTGCGTCCTCATAGGGGCCTTTCGCAGCGCTGGTTGCCGCTCTACCTGGCCTTCTTTCAGGCTATGCACAACATCCGTCATCGCGGGTTTTCACTGTTGGAGCCAATGTTGAACCTACTTCTGACCTCAGCTCCCCGGAATCCAGGATGAGCCTTCCCTATTTGTCTAGGCATTACGCACGGTAGATCGGGGCCGTTTCTCTGAAAAACCCCGTCCCACACGTAAAACGACATGCGGCGCAGCGCCGACCACTTCAGGTGCAAAGCACGGTAGGTCAGGGCCGTTTTTCTGAAAAATGCTGTCACACACGCAAAATGATATGCAGCGCGGCACCGACCGCTTCAGGCGCGAGGCACGGTAGATCAGGGCCGTTTCTCTGAAAAACCCCGTCCCACACGTAAAATGACATGCAAAGCAGCGCCGACCAATTCAGGCGCAAGGCACGGTAGATCAGGGCCGTTTTTGGTGTGCGAGGAGCGTGTCAAGTGGGTAGCTAGACAGCAACACAGGCACGGTAGATCAGGGCCGTTTTCCTTAACAACGTCGTCCCACACGCAAAGTGCTATGCAGGACTCCACCAAACAGTTCAGGTGCGAGGCACGGTAGATGAGGGCCGTTTCTCGGTTGCTGGCGCGTTCTGGCGTCATCTGCTTGAGGTGCGCGTTGTTCTGGGATGATCGTCAGGGATTCGGATTCGTGGGTGCCGGGGTCAGTGTGCTTCGTGTTCGGCGATCCACTGGAGGGTGAAGTCGCGGATGGTGACGGTGGCGGCCCGGAGGCTGGCCTGGCCATCGGGGTTTGTCATCTCCATTGCGACGCCTCCGAGGATGCGGGTGTACTTGTTGCCCGTGGGTCTGTGGATCGCGTAGCCCGCGAGTTGCATGCGGAGGAGGGCCTCGTAGAGGTTCGTTGCGTCAAGGCGGCTGTCGGGATTGATGGCCCGGATGCGGGTCTGGAATTCTTCGGTGGTGAGGCGGACCGTTCTGGAGGAGGAGTCCTCCAGGGGTTCCGCTTCGAGGAGCACCTGCATGAGGGCGGCGTCGTCACCGTTGGGGACGTGGAAGGGGGCGCTGAGGATGGTGATGATCTGCGGTTCGCCCCGCCAGTTGCGGCGGTAGTAGATGGCGGAGCGCATGGGGGTCTCGGGGAGGGGAGGGGCGAACAGGCCGTGGAGCAGCAGGGGCCCGCCGAGTTCAGCTTCGAGTTCAGCCTGGGTGGGGATGTAGGTGGGCAGGTTCAGCATGGGTGTGTGGACCTCGGGGTTGGAGTGCCTGGGGCATCGGGGAAGGTGCCGTGGGTTGACCGTCAGTGTGCATCTATTTCTGGTATTTGATTACCATTGACGATCTTCACTGTATAAAACCACCAGCGGGGCCGACTGTGAGGGGATGCCGAAGACGAACCGGTCCCCCAGTCCCCTGCGCGCGGTGTTCGGGGCGAATCTGCGGGCCGTGCGGAAGGACCGTGGGCTTTCGATTTTCGACGTGGCGTTCCAGAGCAAGATCGACTGGTCGTACATCTCGCAGATTGAGCGGGGCCAGCGGAATGTGGGGATCGACATGCTGGACGCACTGGCACAGGCAGTGGGGGTGCCGCTGATTGAATTGCTGGCTCAACCAGCGGCCCAGGACCTTCCGGAGGAACCCCCCGCAGAAGAGTGAGCTCCATGGCCCTGGTGCATGGGACCGGCGCGTCCTGTCCGCAGGGGAACGAGGCCGAGGACCTGAGGGTTCCAGTCAAGGTCGGCCAGTGGCGGGAAAGAGCACAGGGCCCTGTCGTCCTGCACTTGCTGCGGACGCGGCACTTGCCGGTCCGGACGCCGCGGCGCACCGGTACAGTGCGGGTATGCGTGTTCCCCTGCTGTGTCTGTTGCTGCTCGCTCCTGTTTCCCTGACTGCCTGTAACTGCGGTGATTCGGGGCTGTGCCGCTCCGCCCCGAGCGAAGGCAACGCGACCGGGTACGCCCCGACGGCGCGGTACGCGCCGGGAACGGAAACCCGCGTGAAACTGGAAGTGGCCCTGATCGGCCTGAACGACTCGGAGTCACTGTCGATGGGAACAGGGAATGCGGAGGCGCGCTTGGCCGGTCCGGACGTCCTGGCCCTGTTCGACAGCGGGCGGGTCAAGGTGACCTGGGACGGGGTGCCGTTCAAGAAGGACAACGCATATGTGACCGTGAAGGTCGCTCCGGATGCCCGCCCCACGGGACCCGAACTGGCTGACGGCCACTCGACCACCATGCAGACCTACATGTACAAGACGGCCCGCACCACCCAGAGTGCCGGGAGCGTCACGCTCCGCATCCTGGTCGGGCCCTGAAGTGGTCTGTCCGGTCAATGTCGCTCGTCCTGATCCGCTGGGCTGATTAAAGTGCGGACATGCGTGTTCCCCTGCTGTGTCTGTTGCTGCTCGCCCCTGCTTCCCTGACCGCGTGTAACTGCGGTGATTCGGGGCTGTGCCGCTCCGCCCCGAGTGAAGGCAACGCGACCGGCTATGCCCCGACGGCGCGGTACGCGCCGGGAACGGAAACCCGCGTGAAACTGGAAGTGGCCCTGATCAGCCTGAACGACTCGGAATCCCTCTCGATGGGAACGGGGAGTGCGGAGGCGCGCCTGGCCGGTCCGGATGTCCTGGCCCTGTTCGATGGTGGGCGGGTCAAGGTGACCTGGGATGGGGTGCCGTTCAAGAAGGACAACGCGTACGTGACCGTGAAGGTCGCCCCGGACGCCCGCCCCACGGGTACGCAGCTGGACCAGAGTTACTCGACGACCATGCAGACGTACATGTACAAGACGGCCCGCACCACCCAGAGTGCCGGGAGCGTCACGATGGGCATTCTCGTCGCACCCTGACCGGGATTCCCCAGAGGGAAGGGTGACCTCCGCGCTGCGGGTGGGGGCCGGTTGGTGCGGCCCGTTCCCACCCGGTTGTCCTGCCGGGCGCTGTGTCTGGGGTCCAGCGGAGTGCGGTCTTCCGTGAACCTGTTGTCTTCCGACCCGCCTGGCTCGGATGGTGGCCGGTTCGGCCCGCTGTTCAATCGGGGGTCGGGTCAGTCCGGTGGGGTGGGACCGGTTGAGGTTCGACCGTGAGCTGGAGGTGGAAGTGGTTGAAGATGGTCTCCCAGATGGGGGGGATCTTGCCGCGTTCCCGCAGCGCGCGGCTGAGTTCCTGTGGGGCGAGGCCCATCTGGCGGGCGATGTCAGCCTGACTGAGGCCGGTCTGGCGGATGCGCTCGCGTATGAGGTGCCTGATCTCGTCCGTCACGCGGTCATGCTAGATGAAAACGGGGACTGCCCCACAGCAGCCCCAGATCAATATAGGCCGAAACGGTTGACGCGTCAACCGTTTCGGCCTACGGTGTGTGACCCATACCGGGCCGGGAACGCGGCTTTCCGGGTGAACGACATCCGGTTCACTTTCAGGTCCAGCACCATCCGCTCCCACAGCACCGGCCGGCTCGACTTGACGAAGAGTTCCAGCTTCTCCTTCGCCGGGGGGAACCGTACGGGCCGGAACGTTCCCTCGAACAGCAGGGGACGCAGTGGCCCCCCGTCCACGCGGATCGCCATGACCGCGTCCGGTGGGAGGAAGCGGCCGGTGAAGGACCCCGTCACCTGCACGTCCGTGTTCATCAGGCCTTCGGGCAGACTGATCCGGATCTTCGCGGCTTCCACGTACCCGGGTTTGCCGCCACTCTGACCGACCCCCACGACGGTCAGCGGCCAGCTGAGTCCGGAGCCCAGTCGATCGACCAGGGTCTTGAGCTGAGCCGCCTGAAACGCGTACCCGGTCTGATCGCCGGTGACTTTCACGCCGCACACTTCTCTGGCGAACGGCCGGGTCAGGTTGTACAGCTCCTGGGAGAACGTCTGCGTGGGGTTGGGGAAAGCTTCCACACTGCGGTACGTCATGTATCCGGCCGTGTCGAGGCGGAGCGTGGCGCAGTCAGCCGGGGCCGCCGCGTGTGCTGCTGGCAGCAGGCCGCCCAGCAGCAGAGACCAGGTTGCCGCCCGGCTCACCAGACACGCTCCAGGTGCTGGTCAAGCAGGAAGGTCAGATGCTGGAAGAAGTCCGGTACCCACGGCGATGAGGTGACGTCCCACAGGCGAAGGTGGGCGCCGCTGGTTCCAGTGAAGAACCGGACGTCGATGAATGAGTTCGGGTCGTGTGGCGTTGGCGGAAGATGCAGGAAGAGCGAGGTGGTGGTGTGGCCACTCAGTGTCCAGGACCGACCGTCCGGATGACGGATCTCGTGGATGACCTGGCCGACCACCTGCGCGAACTGCAGGGGCGTGGTGACGTACGTGGCGTGAAGTGAAACGGGATGTCGGGCGGCGCGGAGTGCAGTCACGTGGAACCTCCAGGTGGGATCGTGGATATTGGGAATAGATTACCAACGACCTGACTGGTGGCTTGCCTACTTTGACCAGGCCAGGTCGGCGCCATGAGCCGGAGGGTGCGGAACCCCTGACAACCTTGGAAGGTGGGGGGACACCTTGCGCACCGCAATGTCGGACCCGCCCCGCTGGTCTCCATGCTGGCCTGCCCGACCCGGTAACGCTCTCCGGTGCTGTGCTCATGCCGGAGCAAGAGCATGACTTCAGGCGACGCTGATCCCGCCCCGGTTCCTCTCCTCGCCCCCGCCCGGGCCTGGGCGCACACCCGCCGTCGCTTGCCCGTCTCTACCTCCCGACTGCTCCCGTCTGTGCCTGGGCCACTGCCTCCCCACCCACCCATTCGACATCAGAACTGCTTCATCGCTGATTCCGTGGGCTGCGAATGGCGCTGCATGGAACACCTCCGAAGGAGCGCCGTGGTGTTCCATGCAGCGCTGACAGGCGACCTGATCGGGACACCCGCAGAATGTCCCAGGGCGATGACCGACTGTCCCTGACGTGTCGTTCCTTCAGGGACAGTCGGTGCCTCAGCCTTCTGCTCCCGGGCGTGGCGGGAGGGGAGACTGCACTCTTCCAGGCAAACAGGCCCCCCTGTCTGCTCCTGCCCGGTGACAGTCACAGGTCACCGGGCAGGGCAGATCACGGGTGATCTGAAGGGTCCGAGTCCGTGGCCAGACCCCACCGCTTCAGCACTCCAGCCAGGGCCTGAAGGTCACACCAGTGACCCTCCCGCGCTCCAGGTTCGCGGGTCAGGTGCCGGTCGCTACCGCCCCCGGAGCGGGGTGACTGGCCGGCCAGGTCATGACCTCTGGCCACGTCCAGGGTCAGGTCACGGCAGGTCCAGCGTCGCAGCTGCGCCCGGTGTGCGGCCGGGTGATGGCCGGTCGGCGGCGGATTTGTGCCCGGCATCAGGCCGGTCGGCGCGACGGTCGGTCGGGTGCGGTCGTCGGTCGAGCAGGCAGTCGACTGCTCCGCTCGTCCGGCACGATCACGCGTCTAGCCTCCCGACCGCCCGGGCCTGGGCGGGTGCGACTGGTGTTCGGCGGGGTGAGTTCGGCGGCCGATGCGCTCTCTCACTTGGCTGTGGCGGCTGCCAGGGCTGGGGGGGAGACGGCGATCCTGGTGATGCCGGACCCGCCCCGATCCGGGCGCGGCGTCCACGGGGATGCCGTGACCAGACCCGTTGGAAGGAAGTCCGCAGGGGGAGGATGAGGTCACCCCGCCCCGCACCTCCGCCCGCCCGGAAGCCGAACAGCCGGCCGCTGACGCTCCTTCCTCCCCCTCACGCACCGGGTTGGAACGCTGGCCATCGCCGCCGGGGGGTAGGCCGAGCGTTGCGGAACGGGGCAGTGTACAGAGCGGAGCGGCGCACACATCTTTGCCCCGTTCCGCGTTCTTAGCTCGGACTCAGGGGGGCTCGCCCCCCTCCTGCATCACCCGCCAACGCTGACACTTCCGGCCACTCGTGGCCCGCCAACGCCTGCCCCAGCTCCGCCAACTTCGGATCTTCGTGCGTCAACTTCGGACCTTCGCGCTGACCTTCGCCCGCCTCGTGACCTCTCAACTTCTCGCCTTGCACCTCCTCGAACTTCAACCCTGGCCCCTCTTGATTCGACCGCTCGCCTTCCAACTTCGGCCACTCGCACTGACCTTTGGGCGCCTCGTGACCCTCGAACTTCGGATCTTACGACTGCTGCCGCTCCGACCCTGACCCCTCCAGATTCAACCACTCGCCTTCCAACTCCGGCTGCTCGTCCTGACCTTCGCACGCCTCGCAAGCCTGTAACCTCTCGGCTTATAACCGCTCCTGTGGCAACCCTCGCCCCTCCAGATTCGATCACTTGCCTTCCAACTCCTGCAACTTCCACCCTGGCCCCTCCAGATTCGACCACTCGCTTTCCAACTCCAGCCCCTCGCGCTGGCCACCCTGCTGCAACTTCGGACCTTCGCACGTCTCGTGACCCTGGCCTTCCAGCTGCGACCGCTCCAAGTCTGACCACTCCAGATCCGGCCTCGCCTGACCTTCGCGCGCCTCGACACCTCCCGACTTCGGCTCTCGCGCCCCTGACTTCTGGCACTCCGACCCGTCCAGATTCGAGTGATCACACTCCGACTTCAGACCTCCGCGTTCGCTCTCGCCACCCCATGTTCGTCACTCGCGCAGACCTCCGCGGACCTCGTGACCCGTCCACTTCGGGCGCCAGACTGAGCCTGGCGGTTGCCTCGTCAGACCCGACCGGCCCGCCCGGACCCGGCAGCGTGGGCCTGCTGGGACGCCTGGGCCTGGGCGTTCAGCATGCTGCTCAGCCTGTCCCCAGAACGGGAACACAGGGCCTCTGAATCGACTCCGCGAGGTGACGACTGGACCTCTCGCACACCCTCCAACGCACCAGCAGGGCACGCCACCAGACCCGCCACGCGACACGCTCCGCGCACCAGCAGGACACGCCGGCCAGCACCCCAGTCACCCGTCACCACCCCACGTACTCAACCCTGCACCAGCCTCCACCCCATGCCCGGCGGGCGGAACAGGCGGCCCAAGAAGGCGGGTTCCTCACGCCTCGGCCTAGGCCTACGGAGGGTGGGCAACGTACACTAATTCAAGTGCCCGCAGAGGCGGGGAACAGCAGGGCCGGAAGCGGGGGAACAGGGGCGGAAAGTTGGACTAGTTAAGCCAAAAGGGGGGTTTGGGTCGGACTAGTGGATGACCACATGCATGACGATGGCTATTCACCGAAGTGGTAGTGGCGTTTGAGCTTGTCTCGTGCCGCTGATATCGAGAACTGCCAATTCGCCCGCACAGACCGCGCGTTGCGGTCTGTTTCCCACGCCAGCAGTTCCGCCTCGACGGCATCCACACTGGCTAAGCGCTGCCCCAGACACTGTCGTTGCAGGACTGACCACTCCAGTTCCGCCATGTTGAGCCACGACGCATGTTTGGGCGTGTACACCCACTCGAAGCGTCGGCTCAGCCGACGCGCCTCCTCGGCCGGGAGATGTTGATACAGCGCGGCTGGACTGTGCGTAGACAGCTGATCCAGCACCAGCACGATCGTGTCCGCTGCCGCGTACCGCACGTCCAGCGCCTGGAGCTCCGCCGCGAACTCGGCGTTGCCTCGCCGTTCCGTGACCGTCACCGTGCGCTGACCCATCAGCGGTTCGAAGGCCACGAAGAAATTCACCGTGCCACAGCGTTTGTATTCATGATCAACCCGTGCCGGGTGTCCCGGCACTGGTGGCAGTGGATCGCGCACGTGATCGAGCATCTGGTAGGACTTCTCGTCGAAGCAGATCACCGGCCGACGGGCATCGTAGGGCAGGGCGTAGGTGTCCAATACGGCTTCCATGCGCCACACGAAGTCCGCGCCTACCTGGGCGACACACCAACTCTCGACCTGCCACGGCTTGAGGACGTTTTTTTCAGCGTACGCCGGACGGTTTCATCACTGATGCTGTCCACCACCCCCAGCGTCACCAGGCGATCAGCCAGCAACTGCATCGTCCAGGTTTCGCGTCCGACGGGCGCGGAGCACACTTCGGCAATGAGGATGGCCGTCCCATGAGCATTCAGTTTGGGCGGCTGTTTCGGCCGGGCCCTTTCGTACAGGGCGGCCTGAAGGCCGCCCTGTACGAACTTGCGCCGGATGGAGGCTACGGTCACGGTGCTGACCCCCACCCGCTCGGCGACGTCCCGATCCTTCAGTCCCTGGTCACTGAGCAGTAACAGGCGGGCGCGGGTCATGACCCGCGCACTGTGGACGCCTTTGCGGGTCATGTCTGTCAGTTCCTGCCGCTCGTTTGCCGTCAACACCACCACAAACTGTTTCTTTCGCCCCATCCCTCAGCTTAGATCAAGCCAAGCCTGTGGTCATCCACTAGAACAGAAAATGCGCTGAGCACAGATTCTGCTTTCCCGCACGTACCGGTTCCGTCGGGAGGCAACACGATGGATACGACGTTCTCTCAAACGTCATCCGAAGGATGCGTGATGGTCTTTTCGCGTGCTAGACGTGATTCAACCCAAGTTGTCCGGTCCTGAAGCGCGTCTCCATTCTTGAGCGTCTGTTGTATGACGCGTACTGCTCTGACCCTCACGTGCCCTGCAAGTCCGTCTTTGGCACTGGCGGATCGACTGGCGGCGGTGTGCTCTGGTCTTCAGCCCGCGGGCCTGGTGAGGATGCTGAGATGAGGCAAGGTTGCGTGAGAGGGGAAGGTAGCATGGCGCGAACCGGATAGGAGGGGACGGCTGGCATGCCCCGAGCAGGGCGGCCATCCGGCCGCTGTGGCCCGTCCCTGAACCCGCCGGATCAGCACCTGCTCGGCCTTCAGGGAAGCGTGTGCGGGGCCCGTCGTGCGCAGTTCCCCCTGATCCGGGTCACCTGCAGGGTTCACCAAGGAGATCCGCCATGAAAAAGACCATGCTGTTCGTTCTGTCCGCGCTGGCCCTGACCAGCACCGCCACTGCCGCGAGTGTCCGCGACACCATCTGCCAGGACGGCGTGTTCAATGCTGGTGTGAAAAGCGACTCCGCGCCGTTCGGCTTCATCGACGAGAACGGCACGCAGGTCGGCTTCGACGTGGATATCGTCAAGGAGATCACCAAGGACCTCACCGCGTACTGCAAGAAACCGGTGCGCCTGGTCATGAAGACCGTCACGGGTTCCAACCGCATTCCGTTCGTGCAGAACGGCACTGTGGATCTTGCGGCCGCCACCGCCACGATCACCTACGCCCGCCTGGACGTCGTGGATTTCAGCAATCCCTATTTCGTGGACGGCGTGCGCATGCTGGTGCCGACTGGTAGTGAGGTCAAAGCCCTGCGTGACCTGAACGGGAAGGCCGTGGGGACGGTGCAGGGCACCACCGGTGAGAACATCGTCAAGACCCAGGCCAAGACGGCCAAAGTCACGTCCTTCCAGCAGTACACCGACGCGTTCACGGCGCTGCAGCAGGGCCGCATCCAGGCCATCGTCACGGACTCCACCATCCTGCTCGGCCTGAAGGTCGGGGCGCCGGATCCCAAGAAGTGGAGTGTCGTGGGGCCCTTCCTGAGTCAGGAGCCCTACGGCCTGATCATGAAGCAGTCGGACAGCCCCTGGCGTAACTTCGTCAACGAATCGCTCTCCCGGATGGCCTCGGACGGCACGTACCGCAAGATCACCAGCAAGTGGTTCGGCAGCGCCAGCAAGTACGACCTGCCGGGCCTGAAAACCACCATGACCGTCCCGGCCGTGTTCCCCGTCCGCCGGTAAACAGCACGGTTCCACCGGGGGAGGCGGGGTCCTGCAACCTGGGCCGCCTCCCCATTCATGTCCGGGAGGCCCTCTTTGACCAGAAATACTGCCGTCCAGACGCTGTCCGGCCTGATCGTGATCCTGGCGTTCGGGCTGGCGGCCGTGCAGATCCGCCAGGGCCTGCAGGCTCAGAACATCGTGCTCGACTGGGGCATCTTCCGCCAGCCCAGCTCGCTCACCCAGGGGACGTACGCCACGACGATCCTCCTGGGCCTCTTGACCACCATCAAGCTCGCGGCCCTGGGACTGGGGCTCGCCCTGACGCTCGGCACCGCCGTGGGCCTCGGCCGACTCAGCGTGAACCCGGTCGTGTCGCGCCTGTGTGCCGCGTACGTGGGCTTGTTCCGCAACACGCCGCTGCTGGTGCAGTTCTTCTTCTGGAACTTCGCGGCCATTCCGCTGTTGCCGGCCGGGCCGCGCGAGTGGCTGTACGCCCACAAACCGGAGCAGTGGGCGACCGTCGCCGCGTTGGGTGTCTACACGGCTGCCTTCGTGGCGGAAACGGTGCGCGCGGGCATCCAGGGACTGCCCGCCGGCCAGACCGAGGCGGCGCGGTCCCTGGGCATGCCTGAACACCTGATCACACGCCGGATCATTCTCCCGCAGGCCTTCCGGTCGGTGCTGCCCCCCCTGGGCAGTCAGGCGCTGAACCTCACGAAGAACTCCTCGCTCGCGTCCCAGATCGGCGTGACGGAACTGTTCTTCCAGGGGAGCCAGATCCAGGCGACCACGTTCCGGGGTTTCGAGTCGATTGCCGCCATCGCCCTGGGGTACCTGGTGTTGAGCGCCGTCATCACGGCCGGGGTTCGCCTGCTCGAACGCCGCTTCGCGCAGGGGGCGGTCCGGTGAACGCGGCTGGACTGTCGTTCCTCGTTCCTGGTCTCGGGCACCTGCTCACCCGCCAGACCTCTGGCGGCGTGAAGAGCGCCCTGCTCGCCACTCTCACCTGGACTCTGGTCGTGCGGACCCTGCCGGGCGGGTTCTCCGTTCCGCTGCTCCTGTGTCTCGCGGCGGCCCTGGTGGTGCACGCCGGCGCAGGGTTGAGTGCCCGCAGTGGGGCGCACCGTGGGGAGAGTGCGGCCGCTACCCGGCGTGCCCGGGCCGATCAACGGCGCTGGAGCACGCTGAGTAGCGCGGCCGTGGTCCTGGCCCTGCTTGGCCTGACCGTACAGTGGGCCCTGTCCCTGCCCGGCTGGAGTGAGATCAGCCGCAACCTGCCGTTCTTCCTGATGGGCAAGTTGCGCTCCGGGGAGTACGACCCGCTGCGCTGGCGCCTCTCTGGTCTGCTGCTGCCCGCACTGGGTCTGCTGCTCGCCTGGGCCCTCTCCCGCGTCCGTCACATGCCGGTCTGGCCTCCGGCGCTCAGCGTGGCGCTCGGCCTGGTCAGCGGCAGCGCCGTGCTGTGGCCCCTCCTGGTGCCCGAGACGGTCCTGGGTGGCTTCGCCCTGTCCGTGGTCCTGACCTTCCTCGCCCTGACCCTGGCCGTGCCGCTGGGGCTGCTCGCGGGCATCATGCGGGTTAGTACACTGCCCGTGATCCGGCTGATCGCCACGGTGTACATCGATCTGTTCCGCGCGGTCCCGCTGATCGTCTGGGTGTTCGGCGCGTTCCTGCTGCTGCCCTACATGCTGGGCACCGGCACGCAGTTCCCGTCGGTCGTCCTGGCGCTGGCCACCTTCACTGGCGCGTACTTCGCTGAGATTGTCCGGGCGGGCATCCAGAGCCTGCCGCAGGGACAGAGTGAGGCGGCGCGTTCGCTCGGCCTGACCGGCACGCAGACCATGCTGCGCGTCGTTCTCCCGCAGGCCCTGAGACGGATGGTGCCGCCCCTGCTGGGTCAGACCATCACGCTGTTCAAGGACACCAGTCTGGTGAGCATCGTCGGCATGGCGGAACTGGCCGGCACCGGCCGGATCACTGCCAACCGCCTGGTGAGCGCCACGTTCGAGATCTACCTGGCGATCTCACTGCTGTACTTCCTGGTGGCGTCCGCCCTGAGTGTGGTGGCAGACCGCCTGGAACGCGCGCCCGGGGTGCCTGGGCGCAGGAGAACCCTATGATCCACGTGGAGAACGTCGGCAAGACCTTCGGTGAGTTCCAGGCCCTGCAGGGCGTCAGCGTCGACATTCCCGCCGGGCAGGTGGTTGTAGTGCTCGGGCCGTCCGGGAGCGGGAAGAGCACCTTCATCCGCACCCTCAACGCCCTGGCCCCGCACGACAGTGGGCAGATCACGGTCGGCGGCGTGATCCTTGAGGACGGCGCGCCCCTTGACCAGATCCGCCGGCGCATCGGAATGGTCTTCCAGAACTTCAACCTCTTCCCACACCTCAGTGTGCTGGAGAACGTCATCCTGGCGCCCCGGGACGTGAAACGCGTCCCGAGAGCCGAGGCGGAGCGTCAGGGCCTGGACCTGCTGCGCCGGGTGGGGATCGAGGAGCAGGCGCACAAGTACCCGGCGCAGCTGTCCGGCGGCCAGCAGCAGCGCGTGGCGATCGCGCGGTCGCTGGCCATGGCGCCGGAAGTCATGCTGTTCGACGAGCCCACCAGCGCCCTGGACCCGGAAATGATCAAGGAGGTGCTCGACGTGATGCGTGACCTGGCGCGTTCGGGCATGACCATGGTGGTCGTCACGCACGAGATGGGCTTTGCGCGCGAGGTCGCCGACCGCATCCTGTTCTTCGATGGGGGCAAGCTCATGGTCGACGCGCCGCCTGGTGAATTCTTCCACTCGCCGCATCCGCGTGTGCAGCAGTTCCTGGGGAAAGTGCTCGGTCACTGAGCCGCGAAACACCGCTTTGGCCACCGATTCATGCCCCAGTTGGTGGCCGGGCACGTTCACTCCAGAGCCGTGTTCATCCATGGGGACTGAGGGTTGCTGGCGAACTCCACGTGGGACGGCTGTTTCGTCTCTTTGCCCCGAGTAGGTCGCGGGAGGCAAGAGATGAAATCCCCCAAGTGTGTCGTGCGGCGTCTCATAGCCGGAACAACAGGGCCTGGACGGAAGGTTGATCCTGCAGGACGCCGCTGGTTGGCTCTCGAGGATCACGGTACCCTCCCGGCCGGCTGGCTATCCAGGGCATCCCGCTCCGGTTGCCCACATCCTGATGCATCACAGGAACCCTCATGTCACGACTGCTCCTCCTGTCCGTCCCTGCTGCCCTGCTGGGTTTCACCTCTGCCGCCACCCCCCTGCTGGGCGCCCCCTATTTGCCTCAGACTACGTTGACATCTTCGTTCTGCCGCGCGGCCCGCTGCCCGGACGTGAAACCCGTCCTGACGGGCGACAAGTTTGCCGACGCGAGCGAACTGTTCCGGGTGTACCGCTACCCCCTGAACCTCGCCGGGACGGGCATCATCCTCGCGGAACTGACCGCCCGCACCCGACCAGACGGACGGCTGGATGTTCTGAAGTTCGAATTTCTGGTGCCGATCCGGCGAGGGGTGCAGGCGGCCCGCCCCATCCTGAACGACTGGCTCCGACTGGCCGGACTTCCAGCCAGTGCCGCTCAGGCCTGCCTGCAGACTCTGGACCGCGCCTCCACGGCAGCGCTGAAGGGGCTGCCCAGTACGCTTGAAGGGAGCTGTACCGCCGAGAATGGCCGGGCCGGATACCGGATCGTCCGGTTCGCGGTCAGCCTGAAGGACACCCTGTAGACCATAGTCCGGCCTATCAACCATGGACGCTCCGGAACTGCCGATCAGTTGAATTCTCTGCCTGCGAACGCGAAGCCGACGTTGCGGTTGTCGGGCAGCCAGAAGCACTCACCCTGCACGGTGGTGACGGGATCCAGGCGCAGTACGCCCAGGGCGTCCGGGCCGTAGCCGTCATCAATGAAGTCCCGTGTGTACTGGTTGCGTTTGAGGCTGTCGACGCAGGCCCACAGCTTCGCGCTGGTCGCGCGGCCCCGCGCGAGGTCCTGCATCCAGCCTGCGACGAGGTTGAGGCGGGTGGGCGTCCAGCGGTCCTGCACCCGCACCGGCACGAAGGACACCTGCCCCAGGTGAAGCTGCCCGTTGAAGACGCCCAGGTCGTAGGAGAGCAGGAACGACTCTGCGCCGCGCGTGACGCGCAGGACGGTGGCGCCCTTCAGCAGGGTCTGAGCGTGCCCGGCGTGGAGGGCAGAGGGGGCGACCCGCACGCACCGGCCCGCACAGACGCGAGTTACCCAGGCCTGCAGGCTCTTCTGGGTGAGGGGCGTGAAGAGCGGGCCGTCGTTCCCCTGCGCCGACCCTATTCCGGTGGTGGCCAAGAGTGCGAGCATCGCACTCCGCCTGAATCCCGCTTGCACTGCCGTCCGGTTCTTCATGCCCGCAGGGTACCGGGCGCAGGTATGAAGGCCAGGGGTATCTGCGATCCCTGCTGTTGCCGACGAGTATGAATCGGGGTCGCACTAGTGGATGACCACATGCATGACGATGGCTATTCACCGAAGTGGTAGTGGCGTTTGAGCTTGTCTCGTGCCGCTGATATCGAGAACTGCCAATTCGCCCGCACAGACCGCGCGTTGCGGTCTGTTTCCCACGCCAGCAGTTCCGCCTCGACGGCATCCACACTGGCTAAGCGCTGCCCCAGACACTGTCGTTGCAGGACTGACCACTCCAGTTCCGCCATGTTGAGCCACGACGCATGTTTGGGCGTGTACACCCACTCGAAGCGTCGGCTCAGCCGACGCGCCTCCTCGGCCGGGAGATGTTGATACAGCGCGGCTGGACTGTGCGTAGACAGCTGATCCAGCACCAGCACGATCGTGTCCGCTGCCGCGTACCGCACGTCCAGCGCCTGGAGCTCCGCCGCGAACTCGGCGTTGCCTCGCCGTTCCGTGACCGTCACCGTGCGCTGACCCATCAGCGGTTCGAAGGCCACGAAGAAATTCACCGTGCCACAGCGTTTGTATTCATGATCAACCCGTGCCGGGTGTCCCGGCACTGGTGGCAGTGGATCGCGCACGTGATCGAGCATCTGGTAGGACTTCTCGTCGAAGCAGATCACCGGCCGACGGGCATCGTAGGGCAGGGCGTAGGTGTCCAATACGGCTTCCATGCGCCACACGAAGTCCGCGCCTACCTGGGCGACACACCAACTCTCGACCTGCCACGGCTTGAGGACGTTTTTTTCAGCGTACGCCGGACGGTTTCATCACTGATGCTGTCCACCACCCCCAGCGTCACCAGGCGATCAGCCAGCAACTGCATCGTCCAGGTTTCGCGTCCGACGGGCGCGGAGCACACTTCGGCAATGAGGATGGCCGTCCCATGAGCATTCAGTTTGGGCGGCTGTTTCGGCCGGGCCCTTTCGTACAGGGCGGCCTGAAGGCCGCCCTGTACGAACTTGCGCCGGATGGAGGCTACGGTCACGGTGCTGACCCCCACCCGCTCGGCGACGTCCCGATCCTTCAGTCCCTGGTCACTGAGCAGTAACAGGCGGGCGCGGGTCATGACCCGCGCACTGTGGACGCCTTTGCGGGTCATGTCTGTCAGTTCCTGCCGCTCGTTTGCCGTCAACACCACCACAAACTGTTTCTTTCGCCCCATCCCTCAGCTTAGATCAAGCCAAGCCTGTGGTCATCCACTAGTTAACCCAATATTATTTGGACTGGTTAACCCAATATTCGGTGACTAGTTAACCCAATATTATTTCTGGACTGGGGCTAAATACACTAATTAACCGATCGGTCAGGGGTTTGGGGCCTTCATCCACCGCCCTGGGAACCCCGCTCGTCGGCTCTCTGATCGCCGCTGACCACCCTGCTGGGAACGATGCACCCGGCACCTCGCCTGGGCTGACCGGTGCGCGGCCTGCCAGGAGCAGGACCTGCACCGCCTCGCCCGGAACTCCTGGCGGTCCCGCGCAGGTCCAGATCGGTCTCTCGGTAGGCCCGGTTTCCCTCCCTTCGCGGCCTGCGGAACGCGCCTCGCGCACCTGTACCCAGATCGGGAACACAGCGGGTTTTGGAGGCTCGAAATCGCGCACTTCGGCGGGTCATGTCGCGCACTCGTGACCCTCACTGGTCGCGCTTTCGGCAAGCACAGGTCACTGCATCGAGCGTCGATCTGACCACCTCAGATCCCGTCATCGAGTCGTCGCGCGACGGTCGCCAGACCCTCACTGGACACCCGGCCTCCCCCCTGCGGACCATCGCCCGCTAACCTCCAGGCACTGGTCACACCTCCCAACCTCGGCGTCACTCCCGTTCATGAGTCGCCCTTGCGCCTGAACATCAGGCCTCCTTCCGGCGTCACGGGTCAGTGGTTGAGAGAGGTCGGCGCTCCTTCGTCGGTGCTCTCGGGTCGCCCTTCGGTCTGGCAGTTCGCTGCACTTCCCCCTGCACTCCCGGCACCAGTGACCGTCACGCCTCGTCAGTCCTAGGCTGCCGTCACTGCTTCCTGAGTCGGTCACTCCGCCCGGCCGTCCCGTCACGGGACGCCCCGCCTCCCCTTCCCCCCTGGCCTTCCGAAGTCAGTGTCGGGTGACACTGACCGTCCAGACCTCGCTGCAACTCCTGGTCCTGACCCTCGCCCCGGCCTGAAACTCCGGCTGCTTCGACGGGTCACGGGTCGCCCATTGAGAGAGGGCAGTCGTCATCCGCCACCGCTTCCGAGTCAGTCACAGGTCGCCTTCGAGTCTGGACATCCGCCTCACTTCCCCCTGCCAGTGGCCGTCACACGTCGCCAGTCCTGGGCCTCCGTCGCCGCTGTCAGTTCGGTCACTCGGCCCGGCCATCCCGTCACGGGACACCCTGCCTCCTCTTCGCCAGTGACCTTCCGCTGGTCCGTGAAGGGTGACGCTGCACCCCTGAACCCCGGCGCAACTCGCGGTCGTCACCCGCACCTCGGCCCGAACAGGGGGTGGACGGCTGGGCAGTGGAGAGGTGTCGGCGTCACCCGTCGCCGCTCTCAGACCGTGAAAGTCGGCGGCACTTCTGGCCCCAGTCGGCATCACGACTCGCCGGTCTGGGCTGCCACCCTCCTCCTCCGTTGCCCTTCTCGACTCGCCCTTCAGCCTGGAAAGCTGCCGCACTTCCGGCCGCCAGTCACCATCACTTCTGGTCAGTCCTGGGCCTCCGTCGTCGCTTCCAGGTCGGTCGCCCGGCAGGACTCGGGTGCTGCTGACTGTCCGAACGTCGCCGCAACTCGCGGTCACGAGACACCCTCGCACCTGAACATCCGGCCGCCTTTCGGCGTCACGGGTCAGCGGTTGAGAGGGGTCGGCGCTCCTCCGTCGCCGCTGCCGGATCGGTCACGGGTCGCCCTTCAACCGGGGAACCAGCTGCACTTCTCCTCTGCCCTTCCGGCGTCAGTGGTCGCCACGGCCGGCTGGTTGGGTCAGTCACTCTGCCCTGGCCCCGGCTGTGGGGACGCTCCGCTTCTCCTTCTTCCCTGGCCTTCCAGGGTCAGTGTCGGGTGACGCTGACCCTCCGAACCCCGGCGCCGCTCGCCGTCGAGGTTCGCCCTTCGGTCTGGAAGTCTGCGGCACATCTCTTCGCACTCCCGTCACCAGTCGCCGTCACGTCACCCCAGTCCGGGGCTTCCGTCACTGCTTCCGGGTGGGTCACTCTGCCCCCGTCGCCCCTCGCCGGTCAGCTGTCCAGTCACCTCCCGTGGTCGGCTTCAGGTGACGCTGACCCTCCGAACCTCGGCGCCACTCGCGGTCATGGGTCGCCCTTCGGCGTGAACATATGGCCGCCTTCCAGCATCACAGGTCAGCAATTGAGAGAGGTTGGTGTCCCTCTGTCACTGCTTCCCGAGTCGGTCACACTGTCCCGATCCCCCTCCTTTCGTGACTTTCCGGGGTCAGTCTCGGGTGACGCTCACCCTCCGAACCTCTGTGCAACTCGCGGTCACGGGTCGCCCTTCGGTCTGGCAATCCGTTCCCCTTCCGACATCGGTCGGCGTCACGACTGGCCGGTCCAGGTGGCCACGTCGCTTCTCCATCGCCGCTTCTAGGTCGGTCACGCTACGCCGCCTTCCCCTCACGGGACGCCTGGTCTCCCGGCTCAGGTCGGTGCTCCCGCTGGTCGGTCACTGGTCACGAGTCACCGCCGACACCCGGTCATGGAACCCAACTCGCTCTGAATCACCCCTGCACTTCTGGCATCGGCAGTCGTCATCCGCCCTCACGGCTGGGCATCCTGCACCCCTTCCCGGCAGGTCGCACCGCCTCGCCGTTCGGCTCCCGGGTCGTCACGGGTTCGGGCATATCGCTGATCCGACCATGGGGCAGTTCGGAGGAGGTCGAAGATGCGGTGGAATAAGATGGAGGCGTCCCCGTCGGTGTGCTGTTCTTGTGTCATGACAGCTCAAGAATGCCCCGTCGGGGGCATTCTCATCAGTAGTGTCAGTCTCCCAGGCGGTGGACTTTGATCGACAGAAGATGTGCGCGCCGTTCAGAGGACGGCGCGCACATCTTGACTGCAGCTCAACGGTAAATATTGACCAAGTAATACATGGCGGCCAGATACCCCAACCACCCCAGGACTGCTAAACCCACGACCCCCACACCGGTCCTGACTGCGGCGCCCGCTCCACCAGAGCAGGATGCCCACAACGAAGGTGGCCAGGGCCAGGAGATGCGGATTCATTCAGGTGCCTCCATTAGCGCAGGGCCGAGATATTGCCACCAGCCACCTGCGAAAGTCCCTCTGGCTCTCGAACCTGTGTCCGGATTCCTCCTCGCAGGCAGCAGAAGCGCGGAGATGGGGCAGTCTGAAGGTTCACTTTCGCAGGAAACCTATTATAGGATGCGCGCCAGTAGACCTCCTGCGAAAGTCACGCCACGTTGACAACGGTGCGGTTACATAGCGCCGCAATGAGATTGACGCGTAAAGAGAAGCGCCACCTCCGATGATGGTAAATGTTCTTCAGCACGCGGAAAATCTTCAGACACCGAATGACATGCTCGACCCGCCTGCGGGTCGACGCCAGTTCCCGGTTCTGCTGACGCTGTTCAGGGGTCAGCGGCGCTTTCTTCGTCGCTTTGTGCGGTGTCACCGAGTGACCGTGGTGCCGCCGAATACCCTGGTGGCCGGCATCGCCGATCAGCGCCGACTCTGGATGGATCTGGACGCCCGACTGCCAGAACAGGGTGAGGTCATGCATGGACCCGAAGGCGGTGGCGACGCACAGGATCATGCGGGTGGACACGTCGATCACGACCTGCGTTTTCAGGGCGTGTCGTTTCTTCTTGCCGCTGTACCAGCGGCGTTGTTAGCTGGTCGGCCGCTCACAGGGGGTTTCAGCGGCATCTACGGCGATGATCTGGAAGACGTTCTCTTCCCGTTTCAGGCTCTTGCGGCCAGGAAGTCTGAACTCTCCGCTCTGGATCAGGGCGGTTTCGACGCGTTCCACCGTGCGCTGCACGGTGGTTTCGTGAATGTTCCAGTCGTGGCCGCGGTGAGCGAAGGTGCGGTATTCCCGCCAGAATTCGAGGGGGAGGAGGAGTTGCTGCGCAGTGTTGAGGGCGGGGGGTCGACCGGACTTTTTCTTGGAGCGTTCTCGCTAGTCCAGGACAAATTCCGTCTCGGCGAAGGTTTCGGGGTAGATCCCGGTGTGCCGTTTGAAGCGTGTGCGGTTCAGCTGTTGGAGGCGTTCCAGGCGATCGTGGCTCACTCACGCAGGGGAGCGGGGGACTTTCGCAGGAGGTCTATTCTGCAAAGGCCCGACAACATCCAGGTGGGCGAGGAGATCTACCGCCTGATTGCTCAGCACCTCATCCGTCCCACCCACACAGGAGCATGAGCGCATGTGGACTGCATCCTTCAGAAATTACCTCGCGCTGATCACCACAACCGGCATCAGCGCCGTCATGGCGGGGATCGCGCTGTCCTTCACGATCCTGGCCCTCACCGAATCACCCGCACTCCTGTCCATCAACCTGGGGCTCTACTTCCTCCCGACGATCCTTTCACCCATCAGCGGTTCCATCGTGGACCGGTACTCGACCCGTCTGACGCTGGTGAGTTCAGTGGTCATCCGGGTCTTCCTGCTCGTCGCCTTCGCCCTGATTGCCCTCGCAGACGGTCAGAACCAGATTCCGCTGTTGCTCACGATTTCGCTGCTGATCGGCATTGTCAAACTGCCCCACAGCCCAGGATTGCGTAAGGTCCTCACGGCTTCCGTCAACAAGACGAAAATGCTGGAGAGTAATGGGGTTGTCACGTCCTTCACCCAGACCGGCACCGCCATGAGCCTGCTGGCTTCCGGATTCCTGATTGAAGCCATCGGCCCCGCGCAGACCGTGCTGCTGGCGGCCGGGCTGTTCATGCTGACCAACGTGTTCATCTGGCTGGCCCCCAATGTCAGGCCTGATCCTTCATCGGCCCCGATCCGCCGGTTTGACCTGTCCGGCTACAGCTTGATCCTCCGCTCCCGGACGCTGCTGGTGATGACGGTGACCGTCATTCTCGTGAGTCTGTTCTCAACGCCGGTTGAATCGCAGTTGCCGAAATTGATGATCGACTGGGGCTTCAATGCCAGGGGCTTCAGTCAGTTTCTGGTTGCCATGAGTGTGGGTGTCATCGCCAGCGGCCTCGTCATCAACAAATTCGGCAACCAGCTGAACCAGCGACTAACGATCACGGCTGCCGTTGCACTGATCGCCCTGGTTTTCGTCGGGATTGCCTACGGGCACGGCACACTCCTGGCCATGCTGGGGTACGGTCTGACCTTCGGATTCGCGCAGTCCATCATCGAATCGTTCGTCTACGCCCATCTCCACTCCACCGTCGAGGAAAGCGTTCAGGGCCGGCTGTTCGCGGCAGTCACGGGTCTGGACAGCCTCAGCACGTCCATCGGTTACCTCATCCTGGGCGGTGTCAGCAGCGTCGTATCCGGCTCCATCATCTTCGTGGCATGCGCTGTGATCATGCTCGTTGTGTTGCTGTACTGGGCCGTCGGGCGGCCTATGGATCACGACAAGGATCGGCTTGGGCTGCACGCAGAGGGTGACAAACGGTCGCGTGGACCGGAGTTGCAGTGAAGCGCAGCATCTTCCTGGCGAAATCATGTTGTGAAATGGCAGCGTAGAGCAATGGAGTTCCGTGATGTTCTGCAGCCGGTCGCCGAGAAAGGTTTCCTGCAGTCCTGCGGCAAAAACCCGTGACCCTGCATGAGGGCTGGGCAACACATGGCCTATGAGACCCGCGCTGCGTCGGGAGGCCCGTAAACCCTCTGGCGTTGTCTTCCGTCTCTGTTGGGGCATCGCGGCTGGTCAGTTGTGCTTGTGGATGGACAGCCCACCCGCTACGTTGACTTCATGTTGCGTCTGTCGCTGGTGGGAATGGGTCTGCTGCTGTCTGCCTGTGGTGGGGTAGGGCATCCAGGGAATCTGCATGACGCCGTGACCGGTCAGCCCATCAGCATTCCCAGCCTGACGACCGCCTGGGAGTTGCCGAGCGTCTATCAGGACGCGTTCGCACCTGCGTTCTTCCACAACGACCGACTGTTCACCGTGGCGGACGACGAGACGGCCCTGAACGCCTTCGACGTGGCCGCCCGGAAGGTCACCTGGAGTTACGGCAATATCCCCAACGTCCCGGTCGGGTCCGGTGCGAGCGTCATCAGCGCTGGACAGCGCTTGATCGAGTACAACGAGGGCGACCGTATCCGCGTGTGGGGGCCGGACATGACCCTCCAGCACACCCTGACCCTGCCCGCCGCCTACCACAAGAAAGGCATCCGCTGGGGACTCGAAGGCATGCGGCAGGTCGGTGACCTCGCCATACTGCTGGTCAAGGAAGGCGTCGTCGCGTACCGCATCCCGGACCTGCTGGCCGGGCGGCTAGACCCGGTGTGGGATCACCAGTACCCGCAGGGCGAGACCACCAATCAGCATCTGGCGATTGGGGTAGCGGTCAGTGCGGAGCATGACCTCGTGGTGTACGGGATCTCCGATTACGATGACGGCCCGAAACGCCTGAGCCGGACCACCCTGCATGCGGTCACGGCGAGCACGGGCGCGCGGCGGTGGGAGAAGGAGATGGACCGCATGGACGGTGCGCTGCTGCTGTGGACGGCACTGGATATCGAGAAGGACACCATCGTGGCGCTGGAAACGGCGAGCGCGGAACTGAGCGCCCTGAACCTTGACGGGACGGAACGCTGGAAGGTGCCGCGCGCCCTGTGCCCGAACGGCGGGACGACACTGATGGTGGACGTGAGCGCCGAGGACGGTCAGGTGTACCCGACGCCGAACGGGGACGCCTGCCAGAACGCCTATGACCTTCAGACTGGGGCGCTGAAGTGGACGTTCTACCCGCCGAGGGAGAATGCGTTCTCGTTCGGCGGTCGGCCGCTGATCGTGCGGGGCGTGGCGTACCTGAGTAACGGCTACCTGTTCGCGGTGGACACGCGGGACGGGAAGGTGCTGGCGCGGAGCGCGAAGAGTAATCCACGGGCGACGCGGCGGAGCAGCACGCCGCTGCTGGAACCGGGAACGGGGAACATCGTGCAGCTGGGTGAGGATGCCGTCGCTTACCGCCCGGTACGTTGAGGAAAAGGAATTACTGGTAGGGATCTCAAAATATATTGCGCCATATATGGCAAACAGGGGGATTTAGAAGACCCCTGATTCGACCGTCGTTCATCGGCACGGATGAAAGAGCGTCCCTGTAATCTCATTCGAATCTCCCCCTACCCAGGCTTAAGCAGGGGCGTGAGCGGGATGGAAGTAGTGCAATACGGATTCATATACTCCTGAATAAAAAGAGAGGGGGTAGTTGGAATATGGGATCCTCTCAAATATTGGCCCGAAAAATCGGTTTTTACCGTTTCAGTGCGTCCCAGACGACATTTTACGGCCTCCCTCACCAGAACGTCAACAAGGCACCCCTGAACGGAATTGAGGACCTGCGTACCCCGGATTTCAGGAACGCCTTTTCACACTAATAATTGTTAGTGCCAACTTCTTGACAGAGAAGGTTACTGAAGGCGCTCAGTGACATCTCGTTCGACGCTCCCAAGCGGTTTCAATTCCTAAGCAGGGAAGGTCACTGAAGGTTCCGCAACTTCGTCACTGGGAGCGGAGATCTGGCGTTTCAATCCCTTAGCAGGGAAGGTCATTGGAGGTTGAGTGGGTTGAAAGAGAGCACGAGCGGAAAATGTTTCAATCCCTTAGCAGGGAAGGTCATTGGAGGGGCCCTTTTTTCGTTATCGTGCAGCACGTGCTTTTAGGCACTCATAACTCGCCCAGGGTGAATTATTCATTGCATAGCATGAATAATATCTTTCGCGCTTTCAGCGTACCACGCTTTCGCCGTTCTGCACAATATTTTCACGGAAAGTGATTCATCGTACATTTAGCTTTTGTCAGAGTCCCTCCAGGACAGGAAAAACGCGATTCTCTGCATAGAAAATGACCACTATACAGATTTGGGAACTTCGTAAAGACTCCCTGAACTCAGAAGTGTTGAGCCTACCAGCATCAATGTCTTCCTCAGACCTCGCGTTTTCCCTCTCCCAGCGCCTTTTTCTCTATTTTGCCTTCTGGGGCCTCTTTTCGCTCTTGGTTCTTCAGAAACCCTTCATGATCGTAATCAACTGTAAACCGTCCTCCAGGCAACATGCCCTTTCGTGCGTCCAGGACAGCGTCCCCGCTCTTCCGCAATCGCTTTCAGGCTGACCTACCCTGGTCGGCCTGGGAGCGGTCACGCGATGTGCTCGCAGAAGCCTGAGCGGAGCAACTGCCCAACCGGATCAGTAGGGAATCTCTTCCGGAATCGGCGCACCGGGCCACTCGACCGTGATCACCGGCTCCCCGGACGCGGCGGGCGCAGCAGCTGGGGCGGCGTTGACCTCGACCGTCCTGGCCTGCTGCACCGTCACCGGGGACGCGGGCTTCAGGTCACCCAGTCAGCCCAGCGCGGTCTTCAGTCATCATGGCAAAACAGGCCTCCCGTAGGGGCTCAAACGCACTGACCAGCAGGTCGTCCGCCGCCATGCGTGCCCCTCAGGACCGGACAACCTGGGTTTAATCACGTCTGGAACGCAACAAGACAATCGCGCATCCCCCGGATGACGATGGCCCTGGATCCTGGGAAGTTCCGGAGAGTGCTGCTGCAACCCTCCAGCGACATCAGGTTGGAGTAGGGCATCGTTGCCAGCGGCGAGTGACGAGTGGACCGCCCAGACCCGGCCGGGCCGGCCAGCACCAATTCTCACTGGCAGTCCCTCGCAGGTGCTGGCAGGCGTGCTGCGTTGGTGCGCCGCTGTACGCACGGGACACGTCCCGTTCGCGGGGCCGCGCAACCGACTTTCCGCTTTCGGCAGCAGCGGGCCATCCGGAAGGACCGCGCCCCTGGGGTGCGTGGTGATCCCCGCCGGCACAGGGTCGGCAGGTGATCCCGTTCCGACCGACAACTGTTCCGTCAGGCCGCCACCGGGTGGCCTGAACCCCGAGGTGTGCCCTGAACGGGGGCGCTTCCGTGGAGGGCTGCATGAGGGTGTTCTTCCTGACTGTGCTGTGCCTGCTGGGTGCCGCGCGCGCCGAGCAGGGTTCCGGGGGTGTGGGCCCGACGCCCACCCTCACGGCCCCGCCCCCAGCGGGGACCTGACAGAATGCGGGCGTGTCTGCCACGCCCGCCTACCCTGAAGTGGTTCGTCTGAATAGCATTGGACAGTACGCGGACGCCCTGGCCCTGCTGGACACGCTGGAGGACAGCGGTATTCACCTGTGGCTGCGCGGGTGGTCGCTGTACCACCTGGGGCACGTGGAGGAGGGCCACGCGGCGTTCGAGCGCGCCGAACCGCTGCTGAGCGGTAAGAATCTTGGCCGCATGCTGATGGACCGCGCCGTGCTGTACGGGCATGACCGGCGCTTCGCACGGGCGTACGACCTGCACGTGCGCGCCTGGCAGCACGGGCAGCGGGACGCGATTCATCAGGCGCTGGTGCTGTACAACCTCGGCTGGCAGCACCTCAGCCGCATGAATCTTGTGCAGGCCCGCGCGCGACTGTTCGAGGCGATGGAAGCGGCCGAACGGTTGACCGGGACAGAAGCGCTGGAACGCACCCTGACCCGCACCTGCCTGAGCACCCTTGAACGTCTGAGCGGGAATCCGCAGGCGGCGCTGCGGCGGGCGCTGTGGGCGCTGGAACTGCCGAGTGGTCACCGGAACGAGCGGCTTCCCTGGCGGGCCAAGGCGATGGCGCTGCGGCATCTGGGCCGCCTGACCGAAGCGCGGGACGCGCAGGTGCGCGCCGTGGAACTGTCGCCGCCAGGGCCGTATCTGGACAGTGAGGTGCTGATGCTGGGGTTGATCGACCGGCTGCTGGGCACGCCCGTGGAACTGGAAACCCTGAGGGCGAACGCGCTGGCCCACGACGTGGTGCGCCTGGATCTGCACCTGGCCGATGAAGCCCGCCGGGATGGGCGGACGGATGAGGCACTGACCCGCCTGAACACCGTGATCAGCCTTGACGAACCGTACCCACTGCGGGACGAGGCCCCGAGCCTCCCGCACCTGTTCGCTCTGGGCCGTCAGGCCGGTCTGGTCCTCCCGGAGACCGTGCCAGACCGGACGGCGCGCCGAGCGGACCTGCGGGCGCTGGGGGTGCCGGAACTGAAAGTGAACGGTCAGCCGGTGCCTGTCACGTCAGCGCGGGCCTTCGCGGTTCTCACGTACCTAGCGATGTACGGCCAGACGGGCCTGTCCGTGCTGGGCAGTGACGTGCTGCCCGGTGTGCCTGAACCGCAGGTCCGGGCGCGGGTGCGCGCTGCGGTGGGGGTCCTGACCCGCTGGCTGGGTGACCCGGAAGCCGTGACGCTCCAGGGGAACCTGCTGGTGCTCTCGCCGGAGTGGGAGCTGAGCGTGGACGCCAGTGACGTTCTGGCCGGTCACGGCCGGGCGCACGGCGCGTTCCTGCCGGGTCTCTACACGGACTGGACCGGGCAGGTGCAGGATCTGCTTGACCAGCAGGCGCGGCCCGAAGTCCTAACCCTGTCCTGAGCGCGCAGCGGTCCGTCCTCTCATGCAGACTCCGTGTGGCTCCTCCTCTGCAGGCAGCTCTCCGAGGCGCATCCGATCGGAGGGAACGGCTCTGCAACCCAGTCCATCGGAATCCGCATCATTCACCCCTGAAGGGCGAGGGCGGCGCGCCGCTCGTCGACCCACCAGCCGTGCACGTTCGGTAACCACGCGCCGCTGTGGGGGCCGCCTGTCAGCGCGTCGCATGACCAGTGAATGCCAGGGTCGAGGGTCACGATGCCCTGGCGGGACGTGACGGCCCCCGGGTGTCCCAATATCTGCCGGGTCACGCTCAGGTGATGCCGCACCTGCCCGTACAGCGCCTCACGCGAGCCTGTTCCCAGCACTGCGTCCGCGAGCCGCTCCCAGTGACTCGGCCCGGCATCGATCAGGAAAGCCAGTACTGCGAGCATACGGCCGTCCCCGGGGACCGGCACGAACCTCAGGCCGTCCAGCAGGCCCCGCCGCGTGAGGGTCAGCACCTGCACCGTCCGCGCGGCGGGAGTGCGGGGCAGAGCGCCACCGGCGGCACTGACCGCCAGTGGGCAGGTGCGGGCCTCCTCCTGCGCGAATGGCGACGCGAGCGCCTCTTTCAACCAGCGCTGCGCCTCCTCCTGCGCGCCTCCGCGCAGCGCGTGTTCCGCCAGCGTCCAGGCCAGGCGGGCGCGGAGGGCCCCGCTGACCTGCCCGGCCAGCGTCGCGGCGCGACTCGCGGTCGAGGCCGGATCGAGGGCCATCCAGACGAGCGTGACGGCCACCTCGCCCGCCTGGGTGCGCTGCGCTTCCTGCGCGGCGTGCGTGTCGCTCAGGCTGCCCCAGGGGTCCCCGGAGAGACGACGGGCGGCGGCGCGGGCCAGCAGCGCCCGTACCCGCAGGGGCGTGCCGGCTCCGCCCTGATCTGATCCACTCTGAGCTGCGCGGGTGCGAAGGGCTGCGTCGGCCAGGGCCTGCGCGGACGCGTACAACCCCTCAACACGGGCGGCCGTCGCGGCCCACACGAGCGCCTCCCCTCGCAGGTCACGCGCCAGCCGCTGCGAACGCGTCAGGGCCAGCGCCTCATCAGCCCACCGGACGGCCAGCCCGCCCTCACCCCGATGCAGGTGCGTGGCACACAGGCACAGCAGCACCTGCACCCGCTCCCGCACGTTCACACCAGCGCGCAGAGCGTGCAGGGCGTCCAGCGCCCCCAGGTCTGCGGGAAGGGCCGCGAGTCGCACCGGTTCAGCCCAGTCCAGCGGCAATTGAAGGGACAGCACCGACCCAGCATACGCCCCCACGCCCAGTGGTTTCACATTTTTTCAGGTGACTGCACAGGAACTTTCGGAAGCTGCACGGCACGGAGGACCACCGCGTGCCCCACGTCATCACCCTGCCCCCCAGCACTCCCCACGCCACCTGGCCAACTGGCGTACCCCACCCTGAGCCAACCGACCGACGCCACCCCCACACGCTGTGCCTCACACTGATCCAAGACGCCGCGACCCACGCGGAAATGCAAAGTCGCGTCTACCAGGAGCTTCACCAGCGCCGTCAGGCGGCCGCGCGCATCACGGGCGCGGACGCCGACCGCACCGCCTTCGTCACCGGCCTCCTTGAGGACACCCTCCTCATTCACGACGCCCGCACCTCCTTCCTCGCCAACGTCCGCCGCGCAGGCATCACGGGCGCGCTGTTCGAACTGGCCGCCGAGGAAGCGACCGCCACTGTCCTGCGCGCCGCGTTCCGCCGCACCACCGACCTGCTGAACTGGCAGGCCGACCTCGCCCCCCTCGCCGGGTGGTGGGGCCATCAGGCCATGTACGAGTACAACAACAGCGCGCGCCGCAGCGACGAACGCCGCATCGGCTACCACCGCTCCAGCGGCACCGTCCTGACGTTCACCAGCGACCACCAGCCCGACGAGGACGGCACCCTTCACCCGGTCGCCATAGTGGACGAAACGGCAGACCCCGCCGACCGCTACGAGCGCGCCCAGGCCACCGCCGACCTGCGCGCCCTGCTCGCCAGGGCCGAAGGGCACCCGGCCCTCACCCACCTGCGCGACTGGCTCGCCGCGGACGCCCTGAACCCCGAACAGCCCGTGACCTTCCGGGACGGACGGGCCCGCCTGGTCTGGGCATACGGCGCGCAGCAGGCGCTGGCCGAGCGGCTGAGCGTCACCACCCGCACCCTGCGCAACCGTGCGCGCGACGTCGAAGCGCTGCTGGACACGCTGGCCGCGTAGCCACGCGCCACGACGTCACCACCTCTGCCACTTCGTCCCCCACCCCACAGGAGACCCCATGAACGACTTCGACCTGTTCGACGACACCTGCCCGGATTGCAGCGGCACCGGCTACGACGACGGCCAGTGCCACACCTGCGGCGGCACCGGCAGCCCCCTGCGCCCCACCCCCCGCCCCCACCACGACGGGTGGGCCTGGCTGGACGACCTGGACGACCCCCAGGAGCAGGAATGAGGGGGCCGGGGCGACCAACGAACGGAACGAAAATAAAGATTATCCAGATGAGAAACAGAAATCCCATCTGGGACCAGAAAAATAAGTATGCACGGAGGCAGTTTTCTCATTTTCGTTCCGCATCCGTCCTGACGGGCAAAAAAGGGGCATACCGGCCCTCATAAAACGGAAATGAATGCATACTCATGACACACTTACAGTTCACATGCTAGAAATGACGTGCTGCACGGTCCCGCCGGACAGTAGAGTCCCAGCAGTACTTCCCTGATAAGGGATTGAAACGTGGTAATGCTAACAGGCGCAACAGTGAAGTCTTCATCATCCAACAGGTCCCAGCAGTACTTCCCTGATAAGGGATTGAAACGCAATATCGTGAGCGTTAAGCAACTGGATAAGGTGTCCCACCAGTACTTCCCCGTTAAGGGATTGAAACCTTACAGTCATGAACCTAGGGCCACCAATGATAGCCGTACCGGCAGTACCTCCCTGATAAGGGATTGAGACGGGCGGTTCGTGTACCGGTTGTTCATGGCAATGTCGTCCCAGCAGTACTTCCCTGCCAAGGAATTGCAACAACATCAAGGACTTGTAGGCGTCCAAGGCGTCACGTCGTCTCAGCAGTACTTCCCTGCTAAGGGATTGAAACATCCGGTATTCGACAGCCTCAGGCGGCTGTTCGTAGGTATCAGCAATACTGCCCTGATAAGGTCTCTTTTCCCCCTCCCGCCGTGAGGGGGGTTTTTCGTTCCGCTTTGCCGTTCGTCTGGCCATATCTGGGGTATGCCTTCGTATTACGACTGGAATACCGCCCTGATCGAGCATGTCACTCACGGTGCGCCGCTGGGCAGCACGGTGTACCTGGAGGTCAGTGAGGACACGCTGGAGCGCGTGGGTGTGCAGCGGTGGGGCGTGCCGGGGGACGGGGGGACGTGGGCGGGGGATTTTCTGGCGGCGGTGCAGGAGAGCGCGGTGCGGGCCGGGCGGGTGGACGTGTCGTGGATGCATGGCGGGGACCCGCAGGGGTGGCCGCTGGGCGTGGCGTTTCTGGGGGCCATGGTGCTGGCGGCCTCGCAGATGCAGACGGACGTGGCGGCGGCCGTGCATGAACGCAATTACTTCCGGCGGCTGGGTGGCGTGCTGGGGGTGGGTGTGGGGTCGCAGGGTCGCCCGCCGGGACTGCCGGTGGGTGAGGAGGAGCCTCTGTGGGCGGCGTGGGTGCGGTTCCTGCGGGCGCGGGGGTTTGACAGTACGGCGCGGGGGGGCGAGGGGCCGCAGCGGTTCATTCGTTACCCGATCAGTCAGTCGTTGGTGTCGGCGGCCGAGCGGGCGCGGCTGATGCGGGTGTTCGCGGAGCGGGCGTATCCGGCCGGGTGGGACGGTGAGACGGTCACGTCGCGCCTGCGGGCGGATGGCGCGCCGAGCGTGAAGGTGCGGGAGTTGTTGCAGCGGACGGGCTCGGCGGCGGAGGACGTGCAGAGTGCGCTGCTGGACGTGCTGCAGGCGTTCCATGCGTCTGGCGGGGCGGGTGGAGTGAGCGCGGCGTTGTCGGCGCGGCAGCTCGTGGCGGGCCTGTACCGGGATGAGGACTGGCGGGGGGACGTGGTCTTCAGCCTGTTTCCGCGTCAGCCGCGTGGAGTGCGTCTGGCGGACCTGGTGGTGGAGGTGCGGGGGGTGCTGACGGAGTTGCGCGTGGAACGTCCCGGGTTTTACCAGCCGTTCGGGGAGGTGCGCCCGGAGGAATTGTCGGTAGGCACGCGTTTTCCGGTGGTGGGGAGTGCGTTCGTGGACGCGTTGGTGTTGCCCGCGCGGGAGTTCTGGCTGCTGCGGCCGGATCCGGATAACGCCGGGATGTTCGCTTCGCTGGGCATGCCGGGCGTGGGGGAGCGGGTGGTGCTGCTGCTGGCGGAGCCGCTGCTGGCGGACGTGCGCAGGTTCAGGGAGGAGGGGCTGCTGGGCTGGGCGGGTGAGCCTGTGGCGGTCGGGGCGGGCTGGGTGGAGTTGCGGGACGTGATGGTCACCGGGAACCACTGGGCGGAGGTTCCTGCCGGGAACGCAGGGGCGCTGCATGACGCGCTGCGGCCGGCGGGAGGCGTGAGTGTGCACGTGCAGGGTGGCGTGCGCACGCAGCGGGCGGGGGCGTACCTGGTGGGGGGCGCTCCGGCCGTGTCGGTGTCGTCGTTTTTCTCGGAGGCGTTCCTGACGGTGTGCCGGGGTGGGCGTGAGATCTACGCGGAGCCGGTCGTGCCCGGGGAGGAAGTGGTGGGTGTGTTGGACGAGGTCGGTGAGTACGAGTTGACGGGTGAGTCGCGTGGCGTGCGGGCGGTGCGGCTGGTGAGTGTGGTGCCGTGGGAGGCGCTGCGGGTGGCGGCCGCGGCCGTGACGCCGGACATGGGTGTGGATGTGGGGACGGCCGTGGTGCAGGGCGCCCAGGTGTTCGCCAAGTGAGGGGCGTGCGGTGGTTCCGGGCGTACCGGACGTACGGGCCGGCGCCCGTGGCGGTGGAGAAGGTGGCGCGGTTCGTGCAGCGGCACCGACTGGGTGACGTGGTCGTGAGCCTGCGGGTGGAGCGGCACGCGGGCCGGGAGTTCTGGCTGTTCCTGACGCTGGAAACCGAGCAGTGGGGCGAGCTGCCGGAGGAGCTGGAGGACATCCTGGGGGAATGCCCGGTGCTGTCTCAGCCGCTGCCGGACGCGTTCGGTTTGGAGGACATTCAGGGCATGGCGTCCGGTGACCTGCAGGTGCGGGCGCTGGGGCAGTGCCTGGAGTACCGGCAGGTGCGGCGGGAGTCGTTCGAGAATCCCTTCGAGGTGGACGCGCGGGTGCTGGCGCGGGACGCGGAACTTCCGGAGGACGCGGCCGAGCGGCTGCTGTGGTTCCTGTCGGCGGCGGGGACCGGGTCGTGGTCGTCCCTGCGGGCGGCGTGCAGGGCGCTGGGCGTGACGGACGCCGGGCTGGCCAGTCGCCTGGCGCGGCACCTGCGGCTGCTGGGGCACCTTGAGCTGCTGGATCGGGGGCGTTGGGCGGTGCCGCCCGCGGCCGTGGCGTGCGTGCAGGTGGATGGGCGGCCGGTGCGGTTCCTGGTGGGCGCGCGGGACTCGCGCAGCCTGACGCTGGGAAGCGTGGACCGTCAGGCGGGCGGGCCGGGCCGGGTGGTGGTGCCGCAGGGCGTGGGGGCCGGGGAACTGGTGTGGCCGGCGGACGCACTGAGCCTGTCGCTGCCTGGGGTCGCGGCGTACCGCGCGGGGCTGGGCACGCTGGGAAGCGTGAATCCGCAGCTGCTGAAACTGCGGCTCTTCGATGGACAGCGGTTTGCAGAGGCCGCGTTCAGCGGTCAGGTGGGCCTGTTCGAGCTGACGTTACCGGACGGACGCACGCAGCACGCGTTGCACGTGGACGGCCGCTGGGTGGAGGGCGAGTTCTTCACGTTGCGGTTCCTGGCGGTTCAGGCGATGGGCCTGCTGGAAGCCTGGCGGTTCCATGCGGACCGGGAGGAACTGGCGGTGCGGTTCGAGGGCCGCCTGCCGGAGGTGTACGAGCGGGCGCTCGTGCTGTGCAGTGGGCTGTTACCGGAGAGCCGGGGCGGGTGGCTGGTGTACCAGAACGTGCCGCTGCGGGTGGCGGCGAGACTGGCCGCGAAGCTGGACGTGGCGCTTGACCTGACGGCGCCGGAGGTTCACGCATGAATGACCTGATCGGACTCCACGCCCGCCTGGAGCGGGTGTACGGCATGTACGTGGAGAGTGCGTTTCCGCTGCGGGACCGGGACCTGCGGCGGGAGCGGCAGGCGCTGCTGGCCCGCCCGGGGTTGCTGGCGCAGCCGCCGCTGGTGGAGCCGGTCGCGCAGTACGTGAGCAGCGGGCGGACGCTCTCGCAGGCAGCGGCGAGCCTGCCCGGAGCGGCCCGGGACCTGGGGAGTCTGGCGGCGCCGCTGCTGCCGCCAGACGTGGAACTGCACGCGCATCAGTTCGAGGCGCTGCGGCTGGGCACGGTGGAGGGCCGCGACCTGGTGATCACGACTGGCACGGGGTCCGGGAAGACCGAGGCGTTCCTGCTGCCGCTGCTGGCCGAGCTGGCGCGGGAGAGTGCCGGGTGGTCCCCGGTGCGGACGCCCGCGCCGGGCCGGGCCTGGTGGCGCGCGTCCGCTGGAGGCTCGGGGGTCCGCCCGGCCGGGCGGGAGGCGTCTCAGTGGGGGCACGTGACCCGGCCGGGCGCGGTCCGGGCGCTGGTGCTGTACCCGCTGAACGCGCTGGTCGAGGATCAGTTGCGGCGCCTGAGGGCGGTGCTGACGGCGCCGGACGTGACGGCGTGGCTGGACCGGGAGCGCGGCGGGAACCGCGTGACGTTCGGGCGGTACACGGGCCTGACGCCGGTGCCGGGCACGACGGAAGGCGCGCGCGGCCAGCGGAACATGAAGCGCCTGCGCGAGCACCTGCTGTCCCTGGACCGGCAGGTGGAGGCCCTGGCGGGCGTGGCGGACCCGGACGTGCGGCATCACTTCCCGGACCCGGATGGCGCGGAAGCCTGGAGCCGCTGGGACATGCAGGACGTGCCGCCGGACGTGCTGATCACGAACTACTCCATGCTGAACATCATGCTGATGCGGGACGTGGAGGCCCCGATCTTCGAGGCGACCCGCGCGTGGCTCCAGGCGGACGCCGGGAACGTCTTTCACCTGATCGTCGATGAGCTGCACTCGTACCGGGGAACGCCCGGCACGGAAGTGTCGTTCATCGTGCGGCTGCTGCTGAGCCGCCTGGGCCTGAGTCCGGACAGTGAGCAGCTGCGGATCGTGGCGACCACCGCCAGCCTGGAGGACAGCCCGGCGGGGCGGGCGTTCCTGACGGAGTTCTTCGGCCGCAGTCCGGAGCGGTTCTCGTTCATCACGGGTGCGGTGGCCGAGCCGCCCGCGCCGTCCGGGTCGCCTGTGGGGGCGCACGCGGGGGCGTTCGAGGCGTTTGCCCGCGCGGTGGATGACGCGCACACGCCGCTGGACCCGCCCGAGATCCCGGACGCCGCCCTGCACGCCCTGGCAGACGCCCTGGACGGCGCGGGCGGGCAGGGGGACCGTACGGCGGCGCAGCGGATCGCGGCGGCGCTGGATCACGCCGGGGTGCCCGGGGCGCTGCGGGCCGCCTGCCAGGACGGGACCGGCACGGTCCGCGCCACCCGCACGGACGTCCTGACCGCGCGCCTGCTGCCCGGCAACGCGCAGGCCCTGCGGGGACTGCTGATGGCCCTGAGCGCCGCGCGGCACCCGGACGGCCGCCCGGTCCTGCCGGTCCGCGGGCACCTGTTCTTCCAGAACGTGCAGAACCTGTGGGCGTGCACCGACCCGGACTGCGTGCCCGGCCGTACCGAGCGCGTGCCGGTCGGCCGCCTGCATGACGAGCACCGCCTGGCGTGCGGGTGCGGCAGCCGCGTACTGGACGTGATCGTGTGCGACGTGTGCGGCGTGGCGTTCTACGGGGCGCAGCGCAAGGCGCAGGGCAACGCCGAGGTGCTCAGCGCCGACCGCACCGACCTGGAAGGCGTGCCGAACGGCACGGAGCGGCGCGCCCACGGTTCGTACGCCGTCCTGTGGCCCGTGGAGACGCATGACGCGCCACCGGAACAGCGGTCATACGCGTGGAAACCGCAGGGAGCGCCGGTGTCCCTGGAGTGCTCGTGGCAGCAGGCGCACCTTCAGCGGCAGACGGGCACGCTGACCCGTTCCCCGCGCGCCGCGCAGGAGAGCGGCATGCTGCAGCCCGTGTGGGTGTACACCGTACAGGGCGACAATCCCGGGGCGGCCCCGGCCATGCCGCCCGTCTGCCCGGCGTGCAGCACAGACTTCCGGCGCCGGAAACGCTTCCCGACGCCGCTGCGCCCGCACCGCACCGGGTTCCAGAAGGCCACGCAGGTGCTGAGCAGTACCCTGATGCGCGAGGTCGGCCCGGAGAACCGGAAACTGGTGGTGTTCAGTGACAGCCGCCAGGACGCCGCGCGCCTGGCGGCGGGCATGGAGCGCGACCATTACCGCGACATGGTCCGCGTGACCCTGCTGCACGCCCTGAGTGACGCCGGGCGCACCCTGGAAGGCAGCGTGCGCGCCCTGGCGGACCGCGTGCCCGGCAGCCGCGAGCGCCTCCTGACGGTCAACCCGGCCCTGGGTGCCGTGCTGGACGCCCCCACGACCGACGAGGACCGCACGCTGCTCACGGAGCACGCCACGCGCTTTCAGCCGCTGATGATGTGGCTGATGGGTCTGGGCGACGCGAACACCGAGGCGGACGCCGCGGCGCTGCTGCGCCAGTACCCGTCCCGCGTGCCGCTGGGGCAACTGCGGGACGCCGTGTACGCGCACCTGCTCTCGCTGGGCATCTGCCCCGGCGGGAACACCCGCGACGCCCTGCGCTTCAAGCAGGACGGCCACCCCCAGCGGTGGTTCCAGGCGTTCCGCTGGACCGAGCGCACCGTGACCGTGGACACGAGCAGCGAGGCGCGCGCGCACGACGAGAAACTGCGCGAACTGCTGCTCGGCGAGATCATGGAAGTGCTGTTCACGCACGTGGTCCGCACCCTGGAAAGTGTGGGGCAGGGACAGGTGCACGCGCCCCTGCCGCCCGGCACGCCCGTTCACATTCAGGAGGCGGCCGACGCCATCGCCCGGCTGCTGGCGGTCAAGCGGCTGCACACCGCCTCCACCCGCGCCCACCCGGGCAGCAAGCGCACCCTGCCCGCCCCCGCCCTGATCTACCTGCGCGCCCTGAGCATCGAGCCGGACGCGTTCATCACGCGCCTGATCGACGCGGGGCACGCCGAACCGGGCGGCAGCTCCATTCAACTGCGGCCCCGCAACCTGGACCTGCTCGCCGGGCACCCGCAGGGGTGGCGCTGCGAACGCTGCGGCGCGTACTACCAGCACCGCGCCGGGGGCCGCTGCGCCACCTGCGCGCAGACCGTCACGCGCGGCGGGCAGCCCACCGACAGCGCCGCCCCGCTGCACCCGGGCGAGCGGAACGTGGAACGCGACTATTACGCCTACCTCGCGCGGGACTTCGGCGCGCCGTACCGCCTGAACACCGAGGAACTCACGGGACAGACGGGCAGCGCCGACCGCCCCGCCCGGCAACGTCACTTTCAGGACGTGTTCCTGCCCGGCGAGGAGAGGCGCGCGCAGGGCGTGGACCTGCTGAGCGTGACCACCACCATGGAAGCCGGCGTGGACATCGGTTCCCTGCTGGCCGTCGCCATGAGCAACATGCCGCCCCGCCGCTTCAACTACCAGCAGCGCGTCGGCCGGGCCGGGCGGCGCGGCGCGGGCCTGAGCGTCGCCCTGACCTTCTGCCGGGGCCGCAGCCACGACGCGTACTACTACGCCCGCCCGGAAAGCATCACCGGGGACGCCCCCCCACCCCCGTACCTGGACACCGCCCGCGAGAGCATCTACCGCCGCGTCCTCGTCAAGGAAATCCTGCGCCGCGCGCTGGGCACCGTCCGCAGCGACGCACCCGACAGCGTGCACGGCGAGTTCGGGACGGCCGACGAGTGGCCCAGACGCCGCGCGACCGTCACCCGGTTCCTGAGCCACCCGGACAGCCGCGCCGAACTCGCCGCCCTGGCGCGCACGCTCGCCGCTCACACCCGCCTGACCCACCCGGACGCGGTCCTGACCGGCCTTCTGGACACCCTGCCCGGCGAGATCGACGCCGTCGTGAACGACGCCCGGTACACCCAGCCGCTGCTCAGCGAACGCCTCGCCAACGCAGGCCTGCTGCCCATGTTCGGCTTCCCCACCCGCGTGCGCAACCTGTACCTGGACTCCCTGTCCTGGCTGACGCGGGGCAACGTGACCCCCGACACCGTCGACCGCGACCTGGACCTCGCCATCAGTTCCTTCGCGCCCGGCGCGGACATCGTCAAGGACAAACTCGTGCACACCGCCGTCGGCGTGCTCGACCTGCAGCCCGGCACGCGCGGCGCCCGCACCGGCCCCGGCCTGCACCCGCCTCTGGCGGACCCCAACCCCCTGCTGCTGGGCCTGTGCAGCGCCTGCCAGGCCGTGCACCACCCGATGCCCGAACCCGCCAGTCCCGGCCAGCACGACGCCACCTGCCCCACCTGCGCCCAGCCCACCGTGCGCGTCCTGGACGCCCGCGAACCTCGCCACTTCTACACGGACGGCACCCGCGACGACTACGACGGCCACATCGAGTACGCGGGCCGCAGCACCCGCCCCACCCTCGCCGTGCGCGGCGCCCCCACCCCTACCGCCCACGCCGCCAACACCACCCTGATCGCCCGCACCGACGAACTCCTGACGCACAACGACGGCGGCGGACGCGGCGGCTTCGACTTCACCCCCCACCCCGGCCACCCCGGCGTGTACCAGGCGACCCTTGACCCCACCCCCGCCCCGCACCGCGCGGCCAGCAGCCGGCGCGTCACCCTGCTGTCCCGCCGCGTCACCGACACCCTCCTCATCCGCCCCAGCGACTGGCCCGCCCACACGCACGCCCCCACCACCACCGTCGACGGCCGCGCCGCGTGGTACACCCTGGCGTTTACCCTGCGCGCCGCCGCCAGCGCCCTGCTGGACATCGAACCCACCGAACTCGACGCCGGTATGTACGTCGGGGCCGGGCACACCACCGCTACCGGCCACGCCTTCCTGTGCGACCGCCTGGAAAACGGCGCCGGGTACGCCACGCACCTGGGCCAGACCACGCCCTTCACGAACCTGCTGGGCCACGTGCACACGCACCTCGCCCCGCACTGGCACGCACACGCCCCCGACTGCGACGGCAGCTGCGCCCGCTGCCTGCGCGACTACAGCAACGCCGCCTACCACCCCCTGCTGGACTGGCGCCTCGCGCTGGACCTGACCCGCCTGCTCGGCGGCGACCTGACCACGCCCGACCTGCACACCCCGCACGGCCAGCACCCCAACCCCTGGACCCCCCTGGTCAGCGGCCCACACGCCCCCATTCCCGCCGCGCTGACCCAGCTGGGCTACGCACCCACGACCCTGCACCCGCACGTGCCCGCCTTCCAGGCTGCCACCCGCCACGGCCCCCGCACCGTGCTGGTCAGCCACCCCCTGTGGACCCCAGACCACCCGTACCTGCACGCCGCGCAGGCCAGCTTGGCACCCGACGAGACCGTGACCATCGTCAGCGTGCTGCGCCTGCTGCGCCGACCCAGCGACGCCCTGTAACACCGACAGACAGTCCGTAAAACCGCCCCCACTTGTAAGTAGGCGGGGGCGGTTTTTAATCCCTTATCAGGGAAGCACTGCTGGGACGCAGCCGCAAACGACGCAATTGCCGCCGACATGGCGTTTCAATCCCTTATCAGGGAAGTACTGCTGGGACCTGAACGATGCGTTCAAACTCGCACTTAAACGCGCGTTTCAATCCCTTATCAGGGAAGTACTGCTGGGACATCCAACAATAAAACCTGATACGCGGCAACGGCGTTGTTTCAATCCCTTATCAGGGAAGTACTGCTGGGACGGGTAAGATGTGCATGTTCGTGGCCCTGCCTGCCGGTTTCAATCCCTTATCAGGGAAGTACTGCTGGGACTCTACTGTCTGGCGGAAACGTGCAGCACGGCCTTTCTAGCATGTGAACTGTAAGCGCGTCATGAGTATGCATTCATTTTCGTTTTATGAGAGACGCCACGCCTATTTTTTGTCGACCAGAACGGCTGCGGGACGAAAATGAGAAATAGAGGCCGGTGTATACAAATTTTTATCGTCTGACAGAGACTTCTCTCCTCTCATCTGCATAACCTTCATTTTCGTTCCGTCGGCACCCGTCTTCCGCTTGTGTGGCGGGCCTGCCATACGCAGGTCATGGCGACACTTGTTCCATCCTGGCCTGACCTCGGCGCTCTGCCTACGCCCCTCACGGCGGGCGAGGCGCACCTGCTGGCGTTCCTGGAACGGGACCTGGGGCCGGAATGGGAGGTCTTTGCCCAGCCGTACCTGAACGGCACGCGGCCGGACGTGGTGGCGCTGCACCCCACGCGGGGCGCGCTCATCGTGGAGGTCAAGGACTGGGCGCTGGACTGCTACTCGTGGGACCGGGGCGAGCGGGCGTGGCGGGTGCGTGGGTCGCACGGCGAGGGGCACGTGCAGAACCCCTTCGAGAAGGTGGAGTTCTACCGGGAGAACATCCTGCGCTTTCTGGTGCCAGAGGTGGGCGCGCTGGTGCGCGAGCAGGGCTGGGGGGCGCTGGGTGTGGTGCGGGTGGGCGTGTACTTTCATGGGGCGTCGGCGGCGCAGGTGGCGCGGTTCACGGGCGGGCGGGTTCACCGGGCGGTGTGGCAGCTCGGGCAGGACAGCCTGGTGCCGGGAGCGGCCGAACGCTGGGTGGGGCGTGGGGATCGGGTTCCGGCGCAGTTTGCGCCGCTGCTGCGGGCGTGGCTGAACCCTCCGCTGCACGCGGCGGAACAGCAGGCCCCGCTGCGACTGTCGCGGGCACAGGAGGGCCTGGCGGTGCCCTCGCCGGGATGCGTGCGGGTGCGGGGCGTGGCGGGCAGCGGCAAGACGCTGGTGCTGGCCGCCCGCGCGGCGCGGGTGGCGCTGGCCGGTGGGCGCGTCCTGGTCGTGAGTTTCAATATCACGCTGTGGCACCAGTTGCGTGACGGCGTGCGGCGGGCCGGGGGCGGCGCGGCGTTGAAGAACGTGACGTTCGTGCATTTTCACGGGCTGGCGTCCACGCTGGGCACCGAGGCGGGCCTGACGTGGGAGGAGTGCGGCCGGGACCCGGCGGTGCTGGTGCGGCGGGCGGCGGCGCAGCTGGGCGTGTCGTTCGACGCGGTGCTGGTCGACGAGGCCCAGGATCTGGAGGACGCGTGGGGGGAGGCGCTGCTGGCCCTGGTGCGGGACGGCGGGCAGTTCGTGGCGGCGTGCGACGAGTTGCAGAACGTGTACGGGCGGCGCGGGGGCTGGCTCAGCGCCGGGCAGTTCGGGCGCTGGCGGGAGTTGCGTAGCAGCGTGCGCCTGCACGACGACGTGGTGCGGTGGGCGAATGCGTTCGCGCGGGCGTTCCTGCCGGGCGTGGGCCTGCTGGCCGAGCGGGACCAGCCGATGCTGCCGCTGGGCGCCCCGGAACTGCGGTGGCTGGACCTGCCGTCGCGGGAGGCGGCGCTGGAGGCCCTCGTGGGCCGCGCACGGGAACTGCGGCACCTGGGCGCGCAGGCGACCGATATTGCGCTGCTCGTGCCGGACCACGCGTTCGGGCTGGCCCTGGTGGCGCGACTGGAGGCGCAGGGCCTTCAGGTGAATCACGTCTTCACCGAGAATCAGGCGGACAAACGGCAGAAGTACGCGTTCTGGATGGGCGACGCGCGCCTGAAGGCCTGCACGGTGCATTCCTTCAAGGGCTGGGAGGCGCGGCACGTCGTGGCGGTGCTGGAAACGGCGGGGGCACTCTCGGAGCCGCAGGCGATGCTGGCGTTCACGGCCATCACGCGGGCGCAGGGGTCCCTGACGGTGCTGAACCTCAGCGAGCACTTTCAGGGGTTCCCGGCGCTGGTGGGCGTGCAGGCCGCGCCGCAGGGAGCCGCGTGAACGCCGCCCGGCAGGCGGACACACCCGGGCGGCAGTGGGAAGCCGGTCGGCTCAGCTGTTCAGCCAGTCGGAGACGACTCGCGCGAGTTCCGCGTGGCGCTGCGGCGCGAACGGGTTGTGGTGCGGGCGGGTCAGGAAAGCCTGTGTCCCGGCAGGTGCCGGGAACGCGCACAGGAGGTCGGTGGCGGCCGCCTGAATGATGGGCAGCTCGGTTGGTTCAACGGTGGCCGCGTGGTGCATGGCGTCATTCCGAAGGCGGTACAGGCGCCTCGGCGTTCCACCGGTCGCGTTCAGTGCGTCCGGCACTTCCTCTCCCGCTTGCAGGAGTGCATTGACCATCGATTCCGTGCTGGCGTCCCGGACCGGTCGAACGCCCCGCACTTCACACAGGGCGCGCAGGGCTTCTTCCAGCAAGGTCGCGTAGGCCAGCAGAGAGGCGCGGGGGAACGGACCTGCGTGGCGTTCCACAGGTGCATCAGCCCCCCGCCCGGTTTGCTGTGCAGAACCAGCGCGTGCACGGCCTCGCGCCGCCACTCGCTCAGCTGGGAGGGCGCCGACCAGCGCTGCAACCGAGTCAGCGCGCCCTGGGTATCGCCCTGCTGTTCCAGGGCCAGGATGTCCAGCAGCGCCCCGGCCACCTCCGACTGGGGGTGGCCCAGTTCAGGCAGCAGGAGGCCGGCGGCGCGGAACTCCCCGACCTGCATGGCCGTGCGCAGGGACGCGAGCAGCGCGGCCTCCGCGACCAGCGGCACCTCCTCGCGCAGCGTGCCGCCACGGTCCGGTGCGTACCAGCCGCGCGTGTCGCCAAGAAACCCCGTGACGTGCAGCGCCGAGAGTACCTCGCGCATGGCAGGCGTCCCCCCGGCCACCAGCAGGTGCGTCTGGACGCCGTCACTGTCCGCCCGGGCAGCCTGCGCGGCCGGGTGGGCACGCACCGCCCGCAGCACGGCCCGCGCGTCGGACGGGTCCACCCGCAGGTCCGCCAGGGTGACCCGCACGCCCGGCCACAGGGCGTCCAGTCCGGCCTGAACCTCCTGCGCCCGGAGTTCCTGCGTCCCGGCACTGCTCGCCTCATCGCGGCCATCGGCGCGGTCACTGGCACCCTCAGCAAACAGCAGAAGCGCGTCCGTCACCAGCAGGGGGAACCGGGCCGCCGCGGTCAGGATCGGCCCGGGCGTCCCGTCATGCCGGTGCGGGTCCTGCTTGCCCACGAAGGCCACCATCCGGTGCCTCACTCAGCCGCTCCGCCGGGTCAGCGTGAGTTCCGTCCAGCCCAGGGGGCGCTCGGCGCGCATGTCTGTCCAGGGCAACTTTTTCCCCGTACCGTCGACAAACAATCCTGTCACGCGTCGTGACTTTGGCTTGGGTGATTCCTGATCCTGATATGCGTGTGCTTCCCTTTTAATACCTGAATCAAGTACGCGTTTTAACACACTAATTTCAGACCTTTCTGAAGTTTCTTCTCCCAAGATCCCTCCTACGTCTTCTGGGGCATAGGATCCCAATATGGAGTGTCCCAATAATCCGACACCCATTCCCATTGGAAATATCTTCTCTGCTCTTCTGTCATTTTCCTCACTCGCAATCCAATCGACGACTCTGTTCTCATCACCCCATGTAATGATACCGGATTGCTTTTTAAAATTACCCAGAATGCCTATGTAATGCTCGCTCTGCTGCTCATAAAACCTGGAACAGTAGAGCGAGATTGCGTTTTCCCAATCTTCCGCTCTGCCAAGAGCCGAAGCGAGTATTTCCCAATTTTTGGGATTGTCAGATCGTCTTCCCTGCATTCTCCGAAGTAGGTCTAGATCGATTTGGATAACTCCGGAGTAGGTGGCGTTGGATTGAGGATCTAGGCACTCCCAAGCTTCCGCTCCAGCCTGCCCTTTGTTGCTTGGGCGTGCAAATCCAGCATTACCGGCCTGATACGACATAGACAGCACAGCCTGAACACGTGTCAACTGGTCGGGCCTGTCAGGTAGTAAATCCCCGACGCTGACAGCCCGAAAAATATCTCGGTTTGGAGCAGTACCAGACTTGACCGGAAGCTGTTCAACTAGACCGTTGATCGCTCCAGCAGTCTGTGACCGCTCAAGCAGGGCTTGGGAGGCCTGCTTTGGCTTCCTGATATCAGCAGCCGTGACGTCTGCAACGTATCCTGGGTAGGCGCCGCTCTGCTGGGTCTGCCAGTCCAGCCACGCCGTACGAAGGGCGCCCTTGACACTGCTGCCGGGAATGTACGGCAGTCCGTTGGCCTGCGCCGTGATGATCTTCAGGCCGCCGCTGCGGGCGCGCAGGAGTGGCAGGGCGCCGGGGTGCACGCCCATGCGGCGCAGGGCCAGAGTGCCGGACTCGATCTCCCGGAGAATGGCGGACGGGTAATCGTCCTGCTCCATCCGGTCCCTCACTGTCTGGGCCATGTTGCCCTGATCGCCGTAGTGATCGAGCAGGCGACCGGCCAGTTTACGGGGCTGTAGCAGGGCCAGCGCGTCTTTGCTGCTGTCGCGGTACAGGTGGTACGCGCCGCGCCCCACGACCTCGTTGCCAATGCCGATGTGCACGGGCGAGACGGGGCGGATGCGGACGTCGAAGCTGAGGATGTTGCGGTTCATGCGGCGCCTCCCGTGGTCCCGATTCCGATGCTGACGCTCAGGCCGCTGCGCCAGACCGGGTGCGGAAAGTCGGGGGGGGCGACGTCCACGACCTGCCCGGTCAGCGGGCCGGGCATCAGGCTGCCCTCGGTCAGCATCCACACGTCCTGGCGTTCCAGCGTGGTGCCGTCCAGGTAACCGTCGCGGCGGCGCAGGCTGTAGCGGGCGTCTTCGCTGTCGTCGATGGCCTGCGCTTCCTGCGGGGTGGGGTGCGTCAGGCCCAGCAGCACGTGCTGACCGGACGCTGTGAGCCGGACGGCCAGCCCGTCAGGCACCGGCTGAAGCTCAAGCGTGAACTGCCCGCTGCCGTGTGTGCGCAGGCCGCCCAGGCCAGTGTCGGCCAGCAGGCGCAGCGCCGCGAGCAGCCGCGCCCGCTGCGCGTCCGAGGTGGTTTCCAGCAGGAACGCCAGTCGCGGCTGCGCCAGCGCGTCCGTGGTGAACGTATCGGTGGCCTGCGTCACGCGGTCCTGCGCGTTGCGCTGCCGTTCCGTCTGGCCACTGGCCCCCTGACCACGGGCCTCGCGGCTCAGGTGCAGCCGCTCGGTGGGTGTCAGGTCCGTCAGCGGCGCGGCGTAACGGGCGCGGGCCAGCCCGTCTCCCTGCCCGGCGTGCCGCGTGCCCCGCAGCGTACGGTTCAGCTGTGCGTCGGTCATGGTCAGGGGCGGCTCCTGCGCCGTGACGGGCAGCAGCGCCCGCCGCTGCCGGGCCGATGCCCGCGCGAGCCGCTCGGCGGACAGGCGCTGCCCGCCTGCCAGCGTCAGGAAGTCCTCCAGGTTCACGAACTCCAGTTTCTTGACCGCCTTCCGGTCCCCGGCACTGTCGGGCGCGTCGGTACCGGGTGCGTCGGCGGCGCGGGGCCGGGGCAGCAGCCACTCGCCACCCGCGTACGGGAAGGCGCTGCTCACCCGGTACGGGCTCTCCAGCGGCATGGGGGCGTCCTGAAGCCGCACATCGGCGCTGAACAGCGCGCCCCACAGCAGGTCGCTGGGCAGGTACCCGGCGCGCAGATCCCGGCCCCGCAGAGGCTGAGTGAAGGTCAGGACCACCAGATCGTGCCGGCCCACGACTCAGCGCCCCAGCGGTTGCAGCAGCGTTCCGCTCAGCGCTTCACGCAGGGCCTGCACCGTGTCGAACTCCTGCGCCTGCGGCTCGGTGTCTTCCAGGTACGCGCGGCGCGGCTTGACCGTCACGCGGATCGGCAGGCTGTCAATGGTGTCCAGCGGCAGTTTCTCGGCCCGCCCGAACTTCACGCGCCCGTACCCGCGGCTGCCGTTCCCACCGATGTAATCGTCCTCCAGCCACTTCAGGGCGGCCAGCAGGAACTTCAGGTCGTCTTTCACGTGGCTCAGATCCTCGACCGTGTACGTCACGCGGCTCACGAACACGCTCCCGGCGGGCACGCGCTCCAGGCTGCGGGGGTTCGCGGCGCTGGTGATCCGGTCCAGGAAGTTCTCGCTCTTGATCTCCGTGAACGGAAAGTCCCCTTCCAGGTCCGAGAGGACCTCCGCCGTTTCCCGCGTGACCTGCGCGTCACTGACGGCTAGTCGCGCCGGGTGGTTCGTGTCCGCACTGCCCCTGCCGGTCGTGCCGAAGGTGCGGTCCACGGCGTTTTTCAGGGCCTCGGCCCGGGTGTCGGCCTCGTGGCGGTACAGCGTTTGTCCTCCTGAAATATGTGGCCTGCCATACCACTTGCCCTGCTCCAGCGGCTGGCCCTTCTCCATGCCTTCCAGCGCCTCCACGATGGACCGCAGTTTGCCCTTGAGGCTGCTGCCGGGCACGATGGGCAGGCGCGTCACGGCGTCGCGGATCACGACCTTGTCGATTCCGCCGATGGCAAAGCCGTCGTTCGAGTTCCCGATGTGCGTGCCGGTCAGGAGTTTGAACGGCAGTTCGATGATGATCTTCCCGTGAAATTGACGTTCCATGCTCATTTGCCCCCGTGGAATTTGAAGTACGCCATGACCGCCTCACTGAACTTGCGCAGCACCTTGAAGTCCTCGAAGGTCCGCACGTTGCCCGTGACCTCGCCCATCAGGTCCGTGAGCTGACGGATGTACGCCTCGCCGCTCTTGGCCCGGCCCGCGCTGTACACGAGGCTGATGTTCAGCAGCGCCGCCTCGCGCTGCGCGGCGCGGTCCTGCTGCGCCCGGTCCGGGGAGGCCGCGTCGATGCCCAGAGTCCGGCCGCGCCGGATGCGGCTGACCCCAGCGGTCGTTTCGGAGAGCAGCACCCGGATCTGCCGGCTGCTGACCCCGCCGCCCTGCAATTCCCTGCCCACGGTCTCGGCCAGCGAGACCAGTTGGTTGAAGTCCCCAATGTCGCTCAGGGTGGCGGCGTCGCCGCGGGCCGTCTTGAACTCCTGTGTCCAGCTCATGTCAGTCCATCCTTTCCTGGGCCGTGGGGCGGGCCAGGTGCAAGAATCCCAGCACGTGCCCCAGGTGAGGCCAGGTGTCGCGGCGCAGCAGCGTGCGTTGCAGCGCCTGCCAGGCGGGCAGTTGTTCAGCGGGTGGCGTGGCGCGGGCCAGCGCGTAGTGCAGCAGCGGCAGACGCCACGCGTCCCCGTCCCGCTGCGCGAACGCCTGGAGTTTCCACAGGAAGGCGTGCTTCACGTTCAGTTCCAGGCCGTCCGAGCCGCTAGCCGGGCCGCTCAGGGTCAGGAAGGCGGCCAGCAGGTCCAGCGTGCGTTCCATGCCGCCGCCCGCGCCGTCGAGCGCAGCGAAGACGTTCCAGCGCACGGCGGCGCTCGGGTCGCGGCCCGGTCCGTCTGTGGTCAGGAACGGCACGAACCCGTCCTTGACCACCTTCCCGTTCTCCTCGACCTGCTTGGCAAGCACCTCGGCCTCGTGCGCCAGATCCGCCATGCGCCGCAGCGGGTACTTGGCCTTGGCAATGAACGCCCCGCCGCTCAGGCCCAGGCGGTCGTTCCCGCCCGTGAACGCCCGGTACGCTCGGCGCAGGTCGACCGCGAAGGTCAGTACCTCGTTCCAGGCGCCCACCACCACGGCGTCGTCGCCACCGCTGTAGATGATGTTCAGATACCGCCCGTGGCCCTCCGCAGCGCTGCGCGCAGCCTGCGGCACGCCGGGCAGCAGCGGGTCACGCTGGGCGCAGATCGCGTTCACGTACCCCTGGAAGAACAGGCTCATGAGCCGCGACAGCGTGGCATGCCGCGCCGCCGAGTGCCCCGGAATCCCGCCCGCAAAGTACGTGCCCATATTGTCCGCGTCGCAGCGGAACAGCGCCAGGCGCGGCTGCCCCAGGGCCAGGTCCACCAGTTGCTCGTGCGAGGCCACGCTGTGCGGCCCCTCACCCTGATCGGCATCCACGTTCCGCAGCGGCAGCGGAACATCGCGCACCCGAGTCACGTAATTGCCCGTGAACATCGGGAAGGCGTCCACGTCCGTCAGGCTGTTCAGCGCCAGTCGATCCGGTGGCAGCGGCTCGCCCGGCGAGGCCCGCAGGGGCCGGTACGCCTGGTCCCCGACCGTCACCCACCCGCTGCCATCCGCCTGCCCGGCCTCCCGCACCTCAATGTGCGATGCGCGGGGCAGCAGACCCCCGAACTCGATCAGCGCGGCCGACAGGGATTCCTCCTGCCGCTGGCGCAGGGCCGGCGAGGACACCCCGCCAAACACCGCCGACAGGCGACCCGCCCGGCGCCGCGCCTTCTGCCGACCCAGTTCCGCCGACAGGTCACGCTGGAACCCCGTGCCCGAGCGGGCCTCGGCGGGCGACACGATCACCGACGCCACGCTGAACCCCAGTCCCCCCTGATGCGCGTCCCACAACCAGTCATCGAACGACTGCGCGAACGCCCTCACCTGAGCCGCAAAACGGCCGGGTAGATACAACTGAAAGCCGCCCCCGCCCACGTACGCCACGTTCGCCCGCGACACCCCGCACAGTCGCAGCAGGTGCCGCAGCGCATGCACCGCCAGCAACTCCAGGTAGAACGACCGCGCCCGCAGCGACCGCAACGCCCGGCTGGACTCCGCCCGGTAGATGAACTCCTGAATGCCGCTGACATCCGCCCGCAACACCAGCACCTCATCCCCGCACGCCTCCAGCGCCACCCGCAGCCGCGCCTGATCGAACCACGACACGCCCCCGACCTCTGCGCCCGCCGCGTCCACCGCCGCCACGAACCCACCGAACCGCTCCAGCGTCGTGAGCTGCGCTTCGGGCGTCACCGCCAGCGGCAACGCCGCCTCCAGTGCCCGCGCCAGCCCCGCCGCGTCCCCAGACCCGCCCGGCAAGGTGGGCCGCAACGGGTCCACCTCTGCCAGCGGGTACCGCGAGGACGCTACGCGGTAGGAGTCCTCCTCGCCCAGACGCTGGAACATCACATCCAACCCCCGGACCTGACCACCCCGAATGTGTCGGAGCAGCGCCTGCAATTCCTGTTCCATCGTCCACCTTTAAGCCCCGTGAAGTTGTTGTTGCGGTCAGGGTATATGGCCGGCCCACGGAGGGCCTCCACAGTTGCGGTATGGCCGCAACCCCCGCAAAGCGGAACCCAGGCCGCCCGCAACGGAACGAAAATGAAGATTATGCAGATGAGAGACAAAAAGCGCATGTCAAACGAGGAAAGACACTATGCGTTCAGGCCATTTTCTCATTTTCGTCCCGCAGCCGTACCAGTCGACGAAAACAGTAGTCCCCATCTCTCATAAACCGAAAATGAATGCATACTCATGACTCACTTACAGTTCACATGCTAGAAAGACCGTGCTGCACGGCCCCGCCGGACAGCAGAGTCTCAGCAGTACTTCCCTGATAAGGGATTGAAACGGTGTAGATGCCCCGGCTGATCGCCTCGTAGTCCTGTCTCAGCAGTACTTCCCTGATAAGGGATTGAAACGACACCCGCGTACCTCTTGCCTTTCCAGATCATTTCGTCTCAGCAGTACTTCCCTGATAAGGGATTGAAACTCTTGAGGCGGTCGCGGATGTCGGCTTTGAGGATATGTCTCAGCAGTACTTCCCTGATAAGGGATTGAAACACCCCCTTCATGAAGTCACGAAGTTCAGTCAGAGTGTCTCAGCAGTACTTCCCTGATAAGGGATTGAAACGGGAATGTTACCCCACTTACCATCCACTTTCGTCTGTCTCAGCAGTACTTCCCTGATAAGGGATTGAAACTCCACCGCGACACGGTGTAGTCCAGTTTCAGCTCATGTCTCAGCAGTACTTCCCTGATAAGGGATTGAAACTCCTGCCGGGGCTTTCTCTGCTGACACCAAGGCTAGTCTCAGCAGTACTTCCCTGATAAGGGATTGAAACTTTGCGATTAGGACGGGTGAAGTCACTTACCAGAGCGGTCTCAGCAGTACTTCCCTGATAAGGGATTGAAACGTTGACCGAAAATTCTACTTCTTTTTCCATAACTTCCTGTCTCAGCAGTACTTCCCTGATAAGGGGTTAAAGTTCGACAATCCCGCTGGTCCTCGCGGGCTTGGACTAGGGCGCGGGGTTCTGGCCCCTCTGCGTTCGTTTCCGCTTTCCGTTCCGCCCGGTCACACAGGGGTATGACATCTGTTCTGGTTCAGACGCCAGGGGCGGCCATCAGTGCGCGGGGTGGGCAGTTGATCGTGGAGACGAAAGCGGGGCAGCACGCGGTGCCGCTGGGGCACGTGACCGAGTTGATCGTGGTGGGGAACGCACGGATCAGTACGGCGGTGATCGTGGATCTGGCGGGTCGGGGCGTGCCAGTGCATGTGCAGGCGCGGGCGGGGTCCGTGCCGTTCAGTGTGCTGGGGAACGTGGAAGGTCAGGTGGAGGCGTTGCGGGCGCAGGTGCTGGCCCCTGCCGGGGCGCGGCTGCGGGCGGCGCGGGCGTTAGTGCGGGCAAAGGTGGTGAACAGTGCGTGGGTGCTGCGCCGCCTGCGGTGTGGGGTGCTGGACGTGCCAGACATCGAGGCCGCCGGGGATGAGGACGCCCTGCGTGGGGTGGAAGGCGCGGCAGCCCGGCAGTACTTCGCGGCCCTGGCTGCGGCTTTGCCGGGGTGGGAGTTTGGCGGACGGGCATACCGGCCCGCGCCGGACCCGGTGAATGCGGCGCTGTCGTTCGCGTACATGCTGCTCCTGGGGCAGGCGCGGGTGGCGGTAGCGCGGGCAGGGCTGCACCCGGGGCTGGGCACGTTGCACGTGCCGCATGGTCGGCGTCCGGCACTGGCGCTGGATGTCATGGAGCCGTTCCGGGGACCGGTGTGCGATCTGACGGTGGCGTCGCTGCTGCGCAGTGGGCAGTTGCGGGTGGATGGATTCGAGGTGCGTGGAGGGGAGGTGCGTCTGGGAGCGGCGGGCTGCGCGGTCGTGGCGGACGCAGTGGCGCAGCGCGTGGCGGTGTGGGGCGTGATGGGCGCGTTGCAGCGGCAGGTGGGGGCGGTCCAGCGGGCCTGGGCGGGCGAGGAAGGCTCGTGCTGGGTGTGGGCGCCCCCGGTGCGGGCGTGATCTGGTGGGCATGGGAGGGCGGACGTGACGGGTCGGCGGGAGGTGGTGGTGGCGTTCGACACACCGAGCGACCGTCGGCGGCGGCGGTTCACGCGGCTGGTGTCCCGGTACGGTGTGCGGGTGCAGCGGAGTGTGTTTCTGCTGAGTGGGTCGGCTGCCGAGCTGCGGGGTGTATGGGCTGAGTTGGAACGCGTGGTGGACCCGGCCGTGGACCTGCTGCTCATGACGGCCGTGGTGCCGGGAGCGTGGTGGCAGGCGGGGGCGGTGCGGGCGCTGGATGTTCCACTGGTGGCCGCATTCTGAGGTGCGGTTCCGGTTGTGCGCTGCGGTGACCATACTGGGGGTGCATGGGTGACCTTACTTCTGGCGGGCAGGCAACGACGTTTTTCACGGTGGTGGGCAGTCAGGACCCCCAGATCACACCGGGTGGCGTGCAGGGGCCGGCCCTGGACCTGCTGGACGCCCTGCTGACGGCAGGCGAACGCGTGACCGAGGTCATGCTCGCGTGGACGCCTGATCAGGGGAACAGGCAGTGGCCGGGCGGCTACGACGCGCAGCGGGACGCCCTGGAGTGCGAGGTGCGGTCGCGGCTGCCGGGAGTGCAGGTGCAGAGCCTGCCGGTGCGGGTGCGGCCGAACGCGGCCGCGGAGGTGCTGCCGGTGCTGGCAGGGGCGCTGGAGCGGTTCAGGCACGCGGGGCGTCTGCTGGTGAACACGTCGAGCGGCACGCCGCAGATGCTGGAGGCACTGAAGGTCCTGCGTGGCACCGGGTGGTTCGCGGATGGGGACGTGACGCTGTGGCAGGTGGACCGGCCGGAGTTCCGGGTGCCGGGCCAGGCGTTCTGGAGGGAGGCGACCACGCCCTTCCTGGAGGAGACACTGCGGTTGGGAGCGGCGTTCGCGGCGCTGCGCCGGTTCGATTTCGCGGGTGCGCGTGATGCGTTCGCGGCGCTGGCGGCGGGCCCGCTGGAATTGCCCGGCCGGAGCCGGACCCTGCTTGACCTTGAACACGTGGCGGACGCCCTGTGGTGGCTGGATGCACGGGACGCGGTGAGCGCAGCGGAGAGTCTGGACGCCCTGACACTGCATGTGCCGCCCCTGGCGGACCTCCGTGAGTTCGCGCAATCGGTCGAGCAGGCGCCAGCCGAAGTGCTGATCTGGCTGACCTGGGGCCGGTACGACCGGGCCGCCGCGCAGGAGCGTACGGCAGACGCGCTGGTGTGGGCCGTGGCGCTGCACGAGTTGCTGGTGGTGAAACTGGCCGAGCAGGCGGGCCTGCCGGACACGGAAAAGCCCCTGCGTGCTCAGGATCTACCGCCGGGGCTATTCGACACGCTGAAAGCGCAGGTGGGACCAGACGGGGTGAACACGAATGGACACCTGAAGTTCATGAACCTGAAAGAGAAACTGGCGTTGCTGCGCGCCCCGGCCCTGGGCGTGCCGAACGTCGACCGGTTCGATGCGGGTGACCGGCGCACCGTACCGAACCCCCAGCTCGCGCAGGTGCGCGAGTGGCGGAACGCAGTCATGCACCAGGGTCGTGTACCCGCGGACGTGGACCTGAACATGGTGGACGAGGTGGTCACGGCGCTGCTCGGTGACTACCCGTTCCAGACGCCGTGGGGCAGAGACTGGGCCGGGAAGCCTTCGGCGGCGTTCGTTTCCGCCGTGGCGTTGCAACGTCTGGCCGATGAACTGCACGGGTGGGCTGGCTGATGCCCGCTCTGGTTGAGGTCACGTTGCACGTGCTGAGCGCGCGGCCTGGGGGGTTGCTGGGCGTGCCCCTTCACGGGCTGCTGTTCAGCGCACTGGAACGCGTGAATGCCGCACTGTCAGAGCGGCTGCACGCCGCTGAGGTCAAGGGGTTCCGGATCGGTCAGTCCCGCTGGGAGGAGACGGCCAGCGGGGCGCACCTCACGTTCCAGGTGGGCGTGCTGGACGATTCGCTGCTGGGTCCGCTGCTGGAGGCGCTGACCGTCGGGCGCACCCATGGCAGCGAGGCGACCACCCTGCGCGGCGAAGTACTGGCCGTGCAGATCACGGCGCAGGAATCCTACGGCGACCTGTACGCGAGGCACGCGTCCGACGTGAGCGGCCGCGACCTGCACTTCACGTTCCTGACACCCACTACCTTCCGGACGACCGACCTGGACATGCCGTTCCCCGTTCCAAAAACGGTGTACTACGGTCTACAACGGCGCTGGGAGGCGTTCAGCGACCTTCACTTCGGGGCGGAGCTGACCAACTGGGTAGGCCGCGCCGTGCGGGTACGCGATTACCGCCTTAAACCCCGCACAGTGCAGTTCAAGGGCGCACGGGGTTCAGCGATGACCGCCAGCCTGGGCGAGGTGCACTACGTGATCGCGCGACCCGGCGACGCGGAACCAACGTTCGTGCGGCTGCTGACCGAGTTCGCCAATTACGCAGGCGTGGGGTACAAGACGACCTTCGGGCTGGGGCACGTGGCGACCTGGGGCTGGCATGACCACCTGCAAGCCGCTGCCGGGCAGACTGCTGACATTGACCCTGACTGAGTCGCCACGCCGCCAGAAGGTTCTTCGTGCCCAACACACGCCCAACCGAAGCAGGATGGGGTGGGAGAAAAGATGAACAGAGAAGGTGCAACACATATGCGCCATAACAACGCCGTCCAGCCAGGATTGATCTGTCCTGCAAGATTTTCCACGCCCGCTGGAATCGCGTGTTACACGAGGTTGCGATGGCGCGGAGGAGGAGAAACGTCGGTCAGCACGTTATTTTCCCTGTTGCGTTCTGGAGGAGATTTTCGGCCGTGATAGGCCCTTCTCAGCCTGAACAGCCCGGATACGAGCATCTGCCGGTCGAAATATGAAAAGGCGAGCGGCGTCGGATGTCGTGTGGTAGGGGATGCAGGGAATCGAGGCGCGAAGAATGCTGTTCTGACCGATAAAATCCATATAGGGCTGTGCTCGGTAGCGTCCTGGAGGGCATCTCGTGCCGTCTGGAAACTCTTGCTTGATAGTGAAAGTGGCCCAGGCACTCCTTTCGGAGTGCCTGGGCACGGGGAATTCAATTCCGCCATTTCAAGATCAGTCTCGAGGTACGTCCTCCGCTGAAACCAGGCGGAATCCCTGCAGGTAGGGTCGCGCTCCCTGACCTAGTGGCACAGGAACAGGGGTGAAGGTCACCCCACGAAGTCCCGCCTCTTCACACGCTTGTTTCGTTCGTTCAGAGCAGAACAGACCATACAGTTGCTCCATGCGGAACAAGCCCGGCAGATCCGCCTCAGGGACGCCGAGACGCAGCACTTCAATGGCTTCCAGGTCGAGATTCTCCCCCTCGTCCAACTGACGGGCGGGGATCGCTATATAGCGGCGGGCCATGCGGCGCGCGGCGGGATCCCGCTGCGCCACTAGCGTGCGGTCCAGATCGAGAGCGGTCGTCCACGTCGTCAGGTGCACATTGACGAAGGAGTAGGAGTCAATGACGTCGCTTCCATGACCGTGGATCACGGTCGGATGGGCCTCGTAGGGGAAAGCGCCGGCAGACAGGCATACCTGAAGCATCCGGGGGGACATGAGCGGCAAGGTCGGGTTCGTTCTCGGATAATCCGTCCGGCTCAACCGTTCGAGATGGCCGTCGAACTCCATGATGTCCGGTAAGTAGTCCTGGTAGGGGAAATCCGGGATGTCGTAGGTGAGACCACCCGCATGCTTGGTCGGCCGCTGTTCGGCATCGAAATCTTCGTACTGCCCGTTGTCGTGGATGGCGTGGTCCAAGCGGAAGATCACGCGTACCTCGTTTGTTGCTCTTGCTGGGGACTGACCTGACTCAACTTCTTACCTCCACGTTCGAGTTCCTCCCACACGTCATTGGGAAGCGCGCGGTCATCCAGGCGCTGCCGAATACGGTTTTCCACTTTCCGCAGAGCCGCGTCGAGATCAGCCGCTTTGATCTGATCGAGTGGCAGCTTCTTTTGACGGATGAGGTCATTCATGGCAGCGTCGAGTTCCCGGCTGACCCACGCGTCGTATTTCGGATGGCTGCCGTTGTGAATGTACGGCTCTCCAGGTCGAAGCTGGCGGGGAAGGGCGTACATGTTCGGGCCTCGGTCGACGGTGTACCCTCGGACCTTCTTGAGTGCTGCCCTGACGAGGGGGTGAGCCTGAGCCACATTGTCTGAGATCATGTGATGCAGCTGGTACAGCGGGCGGCCGTCGGCGGCCGTCTTGCTCAGGAGCCGTTCAGCGGCCTGTCGTGTCGCCGCGCCATCCTTCCCTTGAGCTTTCGCCTGCTCAGCTGCGTAGTCAAGAAAATTGCGGCGGTACCGCGAATACACGCTGATGCGGTTGCTCCCCCCAGCTTTCAGGACCACTACGCCGTCTTTGGTGACGGTGAGCGGCGCGTAGTTGCCGCTCTGGGCATCATCTCGCACCAGTTCAAGTCGCTCGTTGGGTTTGCCGCGATTCTGGACGCGCCACTTGTACCCTGGAATTTTCCGGCTGGTATCGGCTTCGCGACCAATGAACTCCTCAATCTCCTGCCAATTCTTGGTCTTCTTCAGGAGCTCTTCGAGCTGCTGATCGGTCAGGTTTTTATTGGTGAGGGCGCTCTCCAATTCGTTCTGAGGAGACGGAGACGACTCTTGCGGCCGCACTCGGCCTGTCGCAGCGGTGAGGCTGCCCGTCCCGGGACGCACAGTTGCTTGCCCGACAGTCGTAATGCTACCCGGGCGGAACACTGGAACGGGAATTGCCTGTCCATTTGGACTCACGGCGACCGCCATTTCCAGGCCGGGAGGCGTAATGCGGACGTTTTCAGCCAGTTTGAGTCCTTTGTTGATGTTGCCTCGTGCTCCCAGCAGAGCCAGCGCCGCTAGGGCCAATTGGACCACCATGTAGAGGAAGTTCTCGCTGGCTTGAGCGATGAGTGTGGGGTTCCCGTTGGCGTTCCATGCGGTCTTCAACCAGGCATTCGCATGTGGGAGAGCGGCGTCTACAGCTTGCGCCGCCCCATATGCTCCCCAGGCTCCCAGGCCCATCTGGATGGCCGCAGCAGCAAGTTGGCCGATGCCAGTCGGAGTTGCGGCGAGGAGGACGGAGAGCCCCTCGGCGGCCATGAAAGCTGCCGTGATGCCGATGATCTGCGGCAGGTGAGCCACAATCCCGTCCCGGTATTCTTTCCCTATTTTCCCCAGATGTTGTGGGCTCTGGCTGATCGAGGCGAGGACGTCCTGAAGCCGACGTGATGTCGCTGAGGCCTGAGCCACGGCTCCGCCGGTGATGGAACCACTGGGCACTTTGCCCGCCAGAGTGTTGGCGAACGCTGGACTAGGTAACCAGACGAACTGATCTTTGACCAGCAGGACCGAGGATTCCGCCACGCTGGATCCATTGGTTCGGCGGACCGTCGCTGCGCCCCACTTGGCACCTTTCAGTCCTGCTTTCTGAGAGAGGTAGAGCACTGTCTGTTCGTAGAACCGCAGGTCGCGGCCAGGCTGCACATCCTGATGGTAGATCGATGATGCGAGTGGCCTCAGGGTCTCCTGGTCTTTCTTGACGAAGTACAGGGTGGCCGAAGGCTCTGGGAGATTCGTCGTGACCCGGAGTGCTTGCACGTAGCCGCGCACCATGCGCCCGCCCGTTGTCGCCGTAACGTATATCCACTCGGGCTTTTGTGGGTGGGTGCCGCTGATGAACACTTTGGTGCCTGGCGGCAGGGCAGGGGTCGTCAGGGAACTTGAACCCGGCAGTTCAGCAGGAGCTGTCCGGATATTCGCTCCGTCTGTGTTCTTCACGAATCCGACCCGGTTGATGCCGGGTTTCGGCGTGGCGATGGTATCGATCGTCGTGGAGAGAGGCTGGCTCCGTGAGGTCGCGGCTCTCTGTAATGCGAGAGAGCGACGTCCACTAGTCAGAGGGGCCCAAGGTGCCGCTGAACGCTGAATATTTCCGTTGGACCTCGAGAGGCGGTGGCCCATCTGTCGCGCCTCTGCTTCCAGGCCAGCGTCCGGGTCGATGCCGCCTCCCACGCGGCCCTGACTCTGCTGCACCGTGTGCGTGACCTCATGCGCGAGGAGCTCCAGGCCGCTCTGGGTGTTCGGCTGGAACTGCCCGGACTGGAAGAAGATGTCCGTGCCTGTCGTGAATGCAATGGCATTCACGCCTTTGGCCAGCTTGTCGGCTTCCGCGTCGTCGTGGATGCGCACACGACTGAGATCATGGTTGAGGCCCTGCTCGAGGTGCCGCTGCACGGCCTCCGGGAGTGGTGCGCCCCCGCCACGCCGCGTCTGGATGCGCTGCAACACGGACTGCGTGGCCTCTGCGTCGAGTTCAGCCAGTTGCCTCTGAAGGGTCTGCAGGGTGTCGAGGTTCAGGGCAGCCCGGTCCTGGGCCTGAAAGCGTTGCAGCGCCTCGTCCGCCGCGCGCTGCAACGGCAGGCGTTCCGCCGGGGAAACCAGGCCCAGCACCACGCGGGATACCGGGGCGCTCACGGCGTGCCGTTGCAGCGTCGCGAGGTGTTCGCCGTACGCGGCGTACCGGGCCGCTGGCTCGCCACGGTCCGTCCGGAAGCCCTGCGCGAGCGTCTGGGCCACCTGCCGTTGCAGCGCCGTGAACTGCGCGTGGGCGCGGGCGTCCAGCGGTTGCCCCTGCACTTCCTCGGCGCGGGCGTGCATGACCGTCACCCAGTCGCCGGGCGTCGCGGGCCGGGCTGGAACCTCCGGCTGCGGCTGGCGTTGCAGGGGGACGACAGGACCGAGTGCGTCGACCTGCCGCTGCAGGAGACCCCGCTGGCCCTCCAGGCGAGCCTGTTCCTGCCTGTCCAGGGCGGCGGCGCGCAGCGCGGGCGCCGCCACCTGCCGCTGGGCGGTCTGCGGGCGGGCGGTGTGCCGCTGCAGGGCGCGGGCCTGGGTGTCCAGGGACTCGGCGGGTAACGGCAGTTCCGCCTGGGCGGCGCGCCGGGGCAGGCCCGCTTTCCGCTGGAGCTGATGGACACGCTCGGTCATGCCCGGCAGGCTACCCCACAACTGACCGTGAGGTGAGCTTATTTGCCCGGCCGCTCAATCCGCGGCGTGCTGGGCGAACAGCTCGGCCTGCTCGATCACGGTTCGGCTGGCCAGTTCCTGCTTGTCTGGTGGGTACCCGTGCTTGCGCAGCACCCGTTTGACCATCCGGCGCAGGTTCGCCCGGGCCTGTTCCCGCAGGTGCCAGTCGATCGTGGCGTTGCGGCGGACCGTCTCGGCAATGTCGCGCGCGATGTCCCGCAGCTGCTCGTCCCCGAGGATCTTCACGGCGCTGTCGTTCACTTCCAGCGCGTCGTAGAACGCGATCTCGTCCTCGGTGAGGTTCAGGGCCTCCCCACGGGCCTGCGCCTCGCGCATCTGACGGGCCAGGTCGAGGAGCTCCTCGATCACCTGCGCGGTCTCGATGCTGCGGCTCTGGTAGCGCCCGATGGCCGCCTCGAGCTTCTCGCTGAAGGCCCGGGACTGCACGGCGTTGCGGCGGCTGCGGGCCCGAACCTCGTCCCGCAGGAGCTTGTCGAGCAGTTCCACCGCGAGGTTCTTCTGCGGCATGTTCTGCACGTCTTCCAGGAACTTCGGCGACAGGATCGAGATGTCCGGCTTCTTCAGTCCGGCTGCGGCGAACACGTCGATCACGCCGTCCGGCGCGACCGCCTGCTCCACGAGCTGCTGCACGGCCGCGTTCACGTCATGCCGGGCCTGGGCGGTGCTGGTGACGTCCTGCTTGCTCAGCGCGGCCCGCACAGTCTGCAGGAAGACGACCTCCTCGCGCACGGCCAGCGCCTCCGGGTGCGGCACGGCCAGCGCGTACGCCTTCCCGAGTTGCAGCACCTCACGGATGAAGCGCTCCTTGGCCTTGTCGCGCTTGGCCAGGACGAACTCCTGGGCGTTCACGATCAGGCTCACGCGCTCGGTAGGCGTGCCGCCCATGAAGTCCGAGTAGTCGAAGCCGTGCAGCATGCCGCGCACCACGTCGAGCTTCTCCGCCATGAACTCCAGCGCCGCTTCCACGTCCAGCGTCGGCTTCCCCTGCCCGCCGCTCGTGGCGTAGATGCCCAGCGCGTCCTTGAGACTGTTGGCGAGGCCCAGGTAATCGACGACCAGCCCGCCGGGCTTGTCCGCGAAGACGCGGTTCACCCGCGCGATCGCCTGCATCAACCCGTGGCCCTGCATGGGCTTGTCGAGGTACATGGTGTGCAGGCTGGGCACGTCGAAACCCGTGAGCCACATGTCACGCACGATCACGAGCTTCATGGGACTGCCCGGGTCCCGGAAGTGATCCGCGATGGCCTTGTTCCGCGCCTTGCTGCGGATGTGGTCCTGCCAGGCCGGGTCGTCGTTCGCGCTGCCCGTCATCACGACCTTGACGAAGCCCTCCTGATCGCCGGATCCAGCCCAGTCGGGACGCAGGCGGATCAGCTCGTCATACAGCGCCACGCAGATGCGGCGGGACATGCCGACCACCATGCCCTTGCCGTCCAGGACACCCTGACGCGCCTCGAAGTGCGTCACGAGGTCCTGCGCGACTGCCCGGACGCGCTCCGGGGCGCCCACCAGGGCTTCCAGCGCCGCCCACTTCGTCTTGAGCTTCTCGCGGCTGCTGTCTTCTTCCCCCTCAGTGATCTCGTCGAATTCCTCGTCCAGGGTTGCCCAGGCGGCCTCGTCCGGCTTGAGACGGACCAAGCGGGACTCGTAGTAGATCGGGACGGTCGCGCCGTCCTCCACGGCGCGCTGCACGTCGTACACGTCGATGTAATCCCCGAAGATCGCGCGGGTGTCGGCGTCCTTCGTCTCGATGGGTGTGCCCGTGAACCCCAGGAACGTCGCGTTCGGCAGGGCGTCCCGGATGTGCTTCGCGAAGCCGTAGGTGAGCACGCCGTCCTTCCCCAGCCGGGCATTCAGGCCGTACTGGCTGCGGTGCGCCTCGTCCGCGATCACGATGATGTTCCGCCGCTCGGAGAGGGTCGGGAAGGCGTCCCCGCGCTCCTCGGGCAGGAACTTCTGAATGGTCGTGAACACCACGCCGCCCGCGGCGCGCTCCCCCAGTTTCTGCCGCAACTCCGAACGGGCTGTGACCTGCTCCGGGACCTGCCGCAGCAGGCCCGAGGCGCGGCTGAACGTCCCGAACAGCTGATCGTCCAGGTCGTTGCGGTCTGTGAGGATTACCAGCGTGGGGTTGGCGAGCTCTGGCTGCACGACCAGCTTGCCCGCGTAGAACACCATGGTCAGGCTCTTCCCGCTGCCCTGCGTGTGCCACACCACGCCGCCCCGGCGGTCCCCGGCGACGCCGCTGGCCTCCACGGTCGTCTGCACGGCCCGCTGGACCGCGTGGTACTGGTGGTACGCCGCGACCTTCTTCACGACCTGCGGGCCGTCCACCTCGAACACCACGAAGTGCCGCAACAGGTCGGTCAGGATCTCCGGTGTGAATGCGCCCTTGATCAGGGTCTCCAGGCTCTCAGGGCGCACCTCGCGGCCCGTGACGGTCTTCCACGGCTGGAAGCGCTCGAACGCCGCGCCCGCCACGCCCAGGCGCGCCTGACTGCCGTCCGAGAGCACCAGCAGCGCGTTGTACGCGAACAGGCGCGTGAGCTGCTTCTGGTACGTCTGCAGCTGCGTGTAGGCCTTCTCGATGGTGGCGCTGGCGTCCTTGGTGTTCTTGAACTCGAAGATCACCAGTGGCAGCCCGTTCACGAACACGATCACGTCCGGGCGACGCTCAACCTGCCCTTCCACCACCGTGAACTGGTTGACGGCCAGGAAGGCGTTCCGGCGCGGCTGCGTGAAGTCGATGACCTGGAGGTGCTCGGCGCGGACGCCGCCCAGCCCGTCCGGCAGCTCCACCTGCACGCCGTCGGTGATCAGGCGGTGCATTCCCTGGTTCGCCTGGAGCCCCACCCCGACCGGGTTCGACAGCTGCCGGACGGCCTCCGCGATCGCCTCGGGGCTCGCGCCGGGATTCAGGCGCCCCAGCGCGGCGCGCAGCGGCCCTTCCAGCACCACGTCCTGGTACGAGGCCCGCTGCGCGCCGGGCGTCTCAGGGGCGATGTCCGGCCCGAAGGCGGTCTCGAACCCCTGGCCGCGCAGCCACTCCAGCGCGGCCAGTTCGACCGTCTCTTCGTTGTAAGAGGATCCCATAAGCCTAGTACTCGTAAGCTCGGCCTTTCACTTCACTCAGACGAGCGTAGGAGGCGCGATCCTCTGTGACATACGATTCGAACGACCAGGTTTGACCTGGTTCGATAGAGTCGACGTAATCTGTAGTATCGCCGACGAGATTCCGATCTTCGTCAGTCAAAGTGAATTTGACGGCGACATCGTGTATGACGCGATCGGATTCATTCACGACCGTACCGACTAGATAGCGTGAGTACTCATCACTGCGCCAGTTGAAGTCAACTGACATGTTGCAGTTTTAGAAAAGGACGTCTGGCACGGCGCTTTGGCCTCAGAATGAGGTGTGAACCCAAAGAATGCACGTGCCAGACGGCTCTATTCTGACATCCTCACCTGCTTTTCGCGCAAACAACATCGCGATTCCTTTCAGGTCTTCCTGGACCTCCTCCTCGACGGTTCCGGTCGTCCCCTGCCCACTCGCGCAACCGTCAAATCGCCCTCCGCGATCAGTCGATTCCTCAACCACACGATCTGGGATCTCCGGACACTCTGCCGCTTCATGCGCCAGGCTGCACTCCAGCTCTTCAATGACACCTGGAAACATGCTCCACACCAGCGTCCCCGGGTCGAATTCCTGGTCGACCTGACCAGCCTCGAAAAGGCAGGAAAGTTCCCCGGACTCTCCGACTGGATGCACGTCCTGAACGCCGTGAACGGCGTTCACCTGGTCGTCCTGTACATCTGCTGTGGAGACCTGAAGCTCCCCTGGGCCTTTCAGATCTGGCGTGGAAAAGGCACGTCCTCACCCGCCGCGTTAGCCCTCAAACTGCTCCGCACTGTTCCACCCGTCATGCTTCAGGGGAAGCGCCGCCCCCGTCTGCATGCAGACGGGGGCTTCGAAAGTGCGGAGTTCATTGAGGCCGTCCTGGAAAGAGAAATAGACATCGTGATTGGTGTCCGGCGCAACAGAACACTCGCGAATGGGACACCCATTCACGAGCTGATGACCCGCGGGTACAAGGCACAACTCCAGGGTCTGAAACCCACCATGTACGTCTCGTGGGCATGGCTATACCGGAACAAAGAGCCAGAGCAGCGCTTCGTCATGTCGAACATCAACCTGGGCGGCAAGTACCTGGCCAGAGTCGGGAAACGCCGCTGGCGGATCGAGGGCTTCTTCAAGACCATCAAGGGGCGGTTCGGCCTGGAGCGGTTCGCGCAGCACAGCAAAACAGGTGTGATGCGGTGGTGGTGTCTCTCAGGGCTGGCGTATCTGCTCTGCCACTTGGCGGATCAGGATGTGCCGCCCAGACCACCGGGAACATGGCCAGATTGGGGAGCGTTAGCGAGAACCGTTCGGTTCTCGTTTATCCCAGAAGTGCGTCGTAGAGCGCTTCAACTGGAACTCGCCGAGCTTGATGCCTTCCAGGACGCACTTTCTGCTCCCGCCCCCTAAACTGCAAGATGTCAGT
>NZ_CP115169.1 GCF_028622095.1 Deinococcus aquaticus
CATGAACACGGCGGCGCGCTGGTTCAGCTTGTGCCCCTCGATCTGTACCACCGGCCCCAGCTCCACCAGGGCGAAGAATGCCCGCTCTAAGCCGCCCTGCGCTTCCCCCAGCTCGTCCAGGACAGAGACAGGGCCGCGCATGGTGCGGGGCGTGTCCACAGTGAACCCGCCACCTGGAACCGGCACCCGCCGCCCCACGGCCTCACCCGGCGTCATGGTGCCCACCTTGAACAGTTCACCGCCGAACAGGTGCAGGGCGACTTCCCCCACCGTGGTTTTCCCGGTGCCGGGTGGGCCGTAGGCTCCCACCCACGGCATATGCCCCAGGTGTGGCGCAGCTTGCCGCAGCAGGGCCACGGCAGACAGGACGCGCAGCAGGGCGCGCAGCTCTGGCAACGGCAGAGCGTTCAGCAGCTCTGTCCAGCCTGGATGAGCCGACAGCGGGCCACTGTGGACAGCGCGGGGTGTGATCTCCGCGCCCTGTTCGGCGTCCGGCAGGGATACCGCAGGCGAAGAGATGGGCAGCGCAGCTACGCCGTCCGCCGTGGCGTGCCACGCCTTGCCGCGCACTTCGGCGGCGCCCTTCTTGCGTAGCCCCTCTAGCCTGTCTTTCAGGGTGGACGGTGTGACTTCCAGGTGTGCGGCCAGCTCCGACAGGCGCGCGCCGCCCAGCTCTACAACGGCCCGCAGCGTGACCGTCTGAGTCTCTGTTAGCTTCAAAATCTCCCCCTCGAACAGCTCAAGAAATGCCCTCGAATGCCCCCCCGTTTCAGCCGATCAGGCCCCCCGCAACGCAGCAGAGAGCGCAGCCTGAGCGATACCCTAGAACGCTGTCCCACACGTCTTTTTCTCGTGTTCAGGGGGGCTGAGAATGCACCCCCCGATTCTGGAAAACGCCCGGAAAAGCGGGGGTGTGGTGCAGGAGAGGGGGAGCGCAACACGTAGCCGCTCACGCTAGGTAGCTGCTCCGGTCGTGCGCCTGGACGCCCAGCAGCCACGGCAACGGGTCGGTGTAATCGCGCAGCAACCTGTCCCGGTCTGCGCCCGGCCAATCCGCCCAGCTCGTAGGCTTGCGCCGGAGAACGTCGAAGTGCAGGTGTGCGTAGCGCTGCCCGCCACTCTTGCCGATCTTTCCGACGATCTGCCCCAGTCGGACAGCTGCGCCCACGCTCACAGCAGGCCGCGCGTCTAGATGTGCGTAGCGTGTCCACACGCCTAGCGCCGGGTGAAAGATCACCAGGAAGTGTCCCCAGCCGCTCGCCGTGTAACCCACATGCGCCACGACGCCAGCAGCAACCGCGTACACCGGCTTGCCCCGGTCGGTGTCACCCCCAGTTTTCAGGTTCAGGTCTAAGCCTGTGTGCAGGTCGGTGCGCCCGCCGTACTGGCTCCCAGTCGCAGAAAACCCGGTTGCGCTGTAATAGCTTCCCCAGGGCGATACCGGGAAACATACGCGGCAATCATCCGCAGGCGAAGGAGAAGGCAGCGGCACCGGAAACGGGACGGGAACCGGCAGCGGCGCAGGGTTTACGGGGAAGGTTCCGCCCTTCGGCCCAGAGGGTGTAAGGCGGCGCGAGTTCGCCAGCAGAAAGGCCGTAGCGGCGAAAATGCCGACTAGCACGCCTTTATTCACAGAATCCAGTTTCAGCACGGTAACACCTCCGGTTCTCATCAAGCTTTAAGGGTGTAAGGGGTGTAAGGAAGGGTGTAAGGCCGTTTCTGACGTGTGGCACGTCGTTTTTCCCATTTCCTTACACCCTTACACCCTGAAAACACCATTTTGTAAAAAAAAACTTTGGCGGCAGGTGCAGCGGTGGTGCAGTTGGTCGGGTGGAGCAACTTTTGAAAATTTCCGCGCGAGGGCATGTAAGGGTGTAAGGGTGTAAGGAATATCTATAAATGCTGTATAGGACAATAAAAAACCTCCTTACACCCTTCCTTACACCCTCATTACACCCTTACACCTTCTTCTCTGCCTGCGGAATCAGTAACAGGACTCGAATGCTGCGTTTAAGGCCACTGTTCCAGGTGACATGAGTAGCGCCGCCGTCCTTGTGGGCCTCGACCCAGCCGCGCTTTATCCATGTTGGCCCGTACCGCTGCACCCACGCCGCGCCCAGCTGTGCGCCCACAGCCCGCCCGCTTGGAATCAGTCGCCAGCGTCCCGGCTCGTGGACTGGATGCCATGCCAGCAGCTCCCCACCGGGCAGCCTGAGAGTCTGCGTGTCCGCCTCTGTGGCCTGCCATGCGCTGCTCAGGAGAGAACCCAGGGCGTCCCACGCTTCAGAAGCGGGGTCATGTTCTGCCGTAGCGCGTTCCAGCGCGGCCCACGGCTCAGCCAGGAGGGCCAGCAGCACACTTTCCGGCACCTGTACCCCCAGCACGTCCCCGAGGCTCGCCACGGCCTGCACAGCGGCAGCCAGCGGCTCAGCCCACGGCCCCCCCTGATCTCCTCGCCAGTGGTTCATGCCTTCTCGGAAGGCGTCCCAGTTGTCCCAGGCCCAACGGGCGAAGGCATCCCCCAGTAGACCCGCCCCGCTCTGGAATGCTGTTTCCAGCGTCTCAGCGCGCCTTCTCCCCTCTGCACTCCCCGCTTCCGCCCCGAGTGGGGGGACTTGGTGCGCTTCCAGGAACAGGACGCGCCGGTGTGCGCCAGCGTTCTTGAACCCCGGCAGGGTTTCCCCGGCGATCAGAAGCGCGCCGTGCAGTTCTTCGCCGCCGCGTGTTTTGCCGTCTACGCCGCCGCGCGTGTAGCTTTCCCCGTTGGCGAACTGGTACACAGCCGCTTCCAGGTCGTCCATACGGGCGCTCATGTGCGCTTCGTCCACGAACACCGGCAAGCCGCCCAGGTGCGTGAATGACTGAATCAGTCCGGCGCGTGTGGTGCGCCCTGCCTCGACGCGCAGCGGGCCGCTTGTCGGGTCGCCCCAGACTCCCGCCGCGAACTGCGCCACAGTCGTTTTCCCCACGCCACTTTCCCCCGCGAGGTACAGGACAGGATTACGGCGCAGGCGCAGCCGGCCCAGCAGGGGAGAGGACAGACTCAGGCCCAGGGCCAGCCACACTGGCCACGCCTCATCCCCCCATGAAACGACTTCCTGGAGAGCGTGCCGGTAGGCGTTCGCATCGGTGCCCGTCCTGATGACCTGCGGCCCCACATACCGGCCCTCGACGCCCACACTGCCCAGAGGCAGCACAGCCCCGGCGCCGTGCATGACAAGGCCGTACCGCTCGCTGAATGCCTCATGTCCCAGGGTGTCCGCCAGCAAGTCCGCTTGCTCGATCAGGAAGCGGCCCACGTCCCGCGCGTTCTTCTCGTGAACAGGCGCACCACGCGCCCCCAGCGTGTCCAAGATGCCGCGCGCCTTGCCAAGTTCAGCGCGGGGGGCGGCCACCTCGACACGCCGACCGCGCACGTAGAAGCGCACACGCAGCTGTTCCGTCCCTGTGTGCAGGTCAGCGCCAGAGCCGCACACCTCAATTTTCCCGTGATAGACGGGTTCCAGCGTGTCCGGGTTGTCACCCCTACCCGGTTTCACCCGGCACAGCCACCCTTCCCGGTCGTACTTCCAGCCACGCGGCAGAGCGGTGTCCCCTTCCCCCGCGCCCCCTTCCCGTACCACGGGGGCCGCGTCCTGCGCGGTGTCCTGCCGGGTCTGCACGTCGCCCGGTGCGATTTGCGCGGCCTGTTGCGCTTCGGTTGCCTCCGGTGTTTCCGGCTCTGCCGTGCGGGCCTCGATGTGGGGGGCGTCGTGCGCCTGGTCGTTCACGGTGGGGGCTGTCAGGCAGGCCCGCAGCTGTTCGGCCAGGCGCTCCGCCAGCCCGTCCAGGCCGTCCCGGTGCGCCACGTTGCAGGCGTCCAGCACGTCGCCTGCTTCCTGCGCTGTGGCGTCCAGGCTGCCCAGGCGTTCCACCTGGACGCCTGCCGCCTCAGCTTCACGCGCCAGCCGTCGCCACCCCTTATCCCCAGCCTTGTCGTGATCGGTCAGCACGTAGACCGGGCCGCGTTCCTGAATCTGCGCCCAGTCGGGGGAACCCTCCGCACCCGGCAGGCCCACCACGGCTAGCCCGTCCAGGCCGCGCGCTTCCAGGGCCAGCCAGCAGACGCCCGCGTTCAGCTCCCCCTCTACGATCAGCACACCGGCGCGCGCTTCCTGGAATCCCGGCGCGTACCACGTAGGAGAGCCGCGACCGCTGCTCAGGTAGCCGTACCGCTGCTTGCCGCCTGCCTCCCGCTCCCGGCGTACCTTCACAGCCTGCACGTCCCCTGTAGGGCCGTAGACCGGCAGCAGGGCGTCCCCGCCGCGCCTGCCCAATCCCAGGCGGCTTGCCAGCTCGACATCCAGTCCCCGGCGTTCCAGCGTCACCGGCAGCCCGTCCGCCACCAGAGCAGCGCGGCCAACTTCCAGCGCGTGCGCGTCCTTCTCAGGCAGCGGGGGCAGCGCACGCGCTTTCCCCTCTCCCCCTGTCTCCGCCGTGCGTGTACGCGCACGCGCGCCCCGTAGGGGGGAAGCAGGCGTGCCCAGCGTGCCAGATTGACGGCTCTTGAGCAGGGCCGCAGCGTCTCGCTTGCCGTACCCAGCCAGCAGCAGGAAGTCCAGCGCGTTACCGCTCTCGTCGGTCGCGTGATCTTTCCAAAGCCACACACCGGCAGGGTTGGCGTACACGCTCAGGCTTGCGTTCGACTCGTTGCGCCACACGGCGCGCACGTTGCCCTTCCGGCCAGGGCGTGCCCCTGAATCCGGGTAAAGCTCTGCTATCAGCGCGGGAAGGTCGGTGCGTTCGACGGCCTCAGTCAGTGCGTCCCGCTTCACTCGGTAGGCTCCCGAAAAATGAGGCCGTAGGAAGGCCGTAGAGCCGCCGCGACAGACTCGGCAAGGGTATTTACCCTCTGGATTTTCTGCGCTCTGTCCTGCTTTTTCCAATCTTTCCGGTTCATGTATCCATCTTGAGAACCGGCGCGGGGTGAGGTGGGGGCGCGCTTCGGGCGCAAGGTACGCGAAAAGCTAGCCCCTCGGCGGGGGCGTGGTGTACGCTGTTCCTGCATTCAAATGCTCCTATCGAAGCACCCGCGTATGTTTGGCGACACCGGCGGGTGTTTCTGCGTTTGCTACACGGGAGTTTTCCTCCCGCGCGCCTTCTTCGTGACGGGTTCCGTTTTCAGCTGCCCATGCGCGGTTACAGCTCCCAGGGACAGGGCATAGAACTTGCGCCCCAGTTCCTCGAAGAATGCCGCCTCTGAGTTCACGGGCGGCGTTGCACTTCCCGTGTCCTTGCCGTCCCGCACGCTCATTAAGTGCCGAGCGTACAGGTAGCGGGTTAGCTCGCTGAGCGACAAGCCGCCCCGCTCTGCTTCCGCACTGATGGCCTCTGCAAGTCCGTGGGGGACGTACAGGGTAAGCCGATTTGACTTCTCCGTCACAGTTGGATTGTACGTCGGATATATACGTCATTGTCAATCCATAACCATTTTTCCCGCTCCAGCACAGCAAAAGCGTTAAGTCCTGCCAGGGACTAAGCGAAGATAGCCCATTAAGACAAGGGATGGAATAGAAGCAAACTGGAAAACATCCCAGACATTCTGTCAGAATGCCCGATAATCAAAAATATTTACCGTTTATCGGGCATAGATTTATCGGCAGGTTACCCGGCAACGAGAATAAAAAGTGAATAGGACTATGCTATTTGTGTGTTAAAAAATCGACATACATGATAGGCGTTGCAGATTTACAACACAGCAGGGCTTAAAACCTCTATATTGATTGAGCCTCTAGGCCGACGAGCCGCCAAAAAGCGCACTGGCACGGCCTTTGCGCTTCAATCTCTCGGATTTAGGCAGCATCAAGACAGGCAGAGCAGACCCAGGAGGCAGCGCGTTAGGTTAATTATTTCAAGCGGCAACTTAAAAAATTTACCTAAGCGATAACAAAGCGCCGCCAACTTTTTAGTTGGCGGCGCTTTAATCAAGAATCACTCTGCGAAAATATAGCCAATTAACCACAACCAGCATGATTGTCCTGCACTTGAATACCGCCGTGTGCTTCCCATTTACTGTTCGTCCATCCTGAGTACAAGCGGCGTCTTAGGTGTACCCAGGGCACGCGCCCTCTCCTTCCCTTCTCGCAATTCTGCGGTAAATCGCTGTATGTCCTCTGCCAAAGCGTCAGAGCGCGCCCGCGCTTGCCGTGCGTTCTGTTCGACTTGCACCAGAGTTTGCCGGACGAAAGATGATGGATCCACCGGATTCCCCTGCTTATCCACCCAGCGCCGAACCGGCTCAACCTGTACAGGCTTAACCGGCGCCCTAGCATTCATGCGGGCCTCGAAGAACATACCCACCACAGACACCGCCACTCCGGCCACAGGGTGCAATCTCTCAGCAGCTACATTACTTGCCGCCCTTACTACTTGGTTGGGCTGAAAACTCTGTCCAGGACGCATTTTGTCCGAGTGTCTCTCCTGCACGTACTTCCAGCGAGTTAAAACAGTCATGGACCGCGCCTCATCACCCACCACAGCGCGCAGCTCACGGGCTAATTTTTCCCATTCCCGCGCGGTTTTTTCCATCTCCGCCGCGTTCTCTTTCGTGCTCTTAAGTTGGCTTTCCAGCTGTCGCCGCTGACCTTCCCAGGTCTGCGCCTCCATCACCTGACGCTGATGCACCGCCGCCCCCAGCGCGTCCACGGCCTGTCGCAGTTCTGACAGCGCCTCTTCCACTCCGCTTAGCGCGCCGTCTGGTACGTGTGGCAGCCGCTCCGCGTATGTTTCTGCCCGTCCCAGCAAGTCCGCACGGGCTTCCCGCTCACGGGCTGTCAGCTGCCGATCTGACGGGCCTTGCAGGGCTTCTCGCATCACTCTCAGGCGCTCTTGCAACCGTCGCCGGTAGCCCTGCGTTACCGCCTGCTCAGCCAGGGCTGCACGCTGCGCTTCCCCGGCGTCCACTTCCGGCAACACTTCCAGGTCAGGCAGCGCGGCGCGCGCCCGTAGCTCCCCCACATCCTTTTTCCACGGGCGAGACAGAAGGCCATCACGGGACGCTGCCAGCTGCGCCACGTCGCCCACCACTTCCGCCACGGCCTGCCGCGCGTCCAGGTCGAACAGGGCCACGTAGGCCGCTGCCAGCCCTGACAACGCCCCGAAGGGCAACCCGGCGCGGCCCTCAGCTGTCGCACAGCCGAACAACACGGCGCGGCCCTCGTCTACTAGCTCAGCCCCCACGGCCTGCACCTGGAAGGCTTCGAGGGCGCACCACGGCGCGGGGTGTTGGTCGAGAACCGCCCGCACGCGCTGAGCAGCGCCGTCCACCGTGAACGCCCGAGTCAGGCGCGCAGCTTGGCGGGTGGTGTCGAGCAGCACCCCGCGCCGTGGTGCGCCCGGAGGCAGCGGGATTTCTCGCCCTTCCGGGTTCCAGGT